>CAZMSZ010000020.1:16508-37956 GCA_964569055.1 uncultured Planctomycetota bacterium
AGCGAGGCGAGCGCCCGGGGTGCCTTCCTGCTTTCCTGTTTTTCCTGCTTTCCTGTCCTCTCTTCTGTTCTCGCGCGGAAGGAGGCTCCAGCCAGCGCCAGCTCGAGCGAGGCGAGCGCCCGGGGTGCCTTCCTGCTTAGAGGGGGCGGCACCGGCGACGGCCACGCCCTGCCCGAGAGTTGGGAGCGCCTACGCGGAGACCTCGGGCAGCTTCGCTTCCAGGAGCTTGCGGCAGGCCTTGCAGCGTTCGGCGTGGGGGCCGGGGCCGACGCCGCCGAGGAGGCGGACGGGTTCGCCGCAGCCGGGGCAGGTGCCTTCTATGTCCTGGACGAGGAGGTCGCTCTTCCAGGCGCGGAAGGCCATGACGCCGCCCAGGAAGGGGAGGGCCCAGGTCGAGCAGAGGTGGAGGACCGGGACGACCACGAACACGGCCGCGCCGACCAGGCCGAGCAGGACGTAGAAGGTGGCCCACGCGGCGCGATAGGTGGTGGAGCGGCGGATCAGACGGGCGCGGGTCGCGACGGGTGGGCCGCCGCCCTCGATCGGGTGCAGGCGGAGCTCGACCGTCACGTCCTCGGGGCCGGGGTTGGTGGGCGTAGTCACCAGTCCATCATAGGAAATCAGCGGGCAGGGTGACCGATGAACGAGATCCCCGCACGGCGACGCGCCGGGCGGGGATCTCGCACGTTCAGGGGTCTGTTCCGACGATCAGAAGCGGACGAGGGCGCCGTCCTTCAGGTCGACCTTGAGGGTGTCGCTCGCCACGTCGATCTGGGTCGACTGGCCCTCGATCGTGATCGTGTAGGTCCCGGGCACGAACACCTCGAAGGCGTAGCCGCCTGCCGTCTTGGTCTGGGTGGTGATCGAGAAGCCCGAGGCGTGGGAGAGGGTCACGGTGACGCCGGCGCGGTACTCGCCCACCTCGGCCAGGCCGTCGCCGTCGTCGCTGTAGGCCACGCCGGTCACGAACGGCTTGTCGACGTTGGTGCGGGCGAACTCGGCGGTCACGAAGTGGGTGAAGGGCGGGTTCGCGGCGGGGTTGGCGGTCTGGTTGACGAGCAAGCCCAGGCCGACCTCGCGGGTGTGCTCGAGCTGGCCGCCGAAGCCGAGGATCGACTCGCGGTGCTTGGGCGGGTTGACCCCGTCGTCGCGCAGGAAGGCGTCGACCACGCGCTGGGGGGTGTTGAACTGGTCGCCGTAGGCGGCGCCGATCGACTCGGTCAGGTTCACGCTCGGGTCGGTGCCGTAGACCGAGTGGAGGTCGTAGTTGGTCGCGGCGATCCGGCCGTTGGCGTTGACCCCGTCGGGGTTCTTGTGGCCGTAGAACGCGCGGGCCAGCATGTCGTTGCTGTGGCCCTTGGCCGCCTGCTCGAGGAACTGGTTGTGGGTCAGGGCGGGCTTGGCCGGGTACTGCGAGAAGTCGAGGCCCAGGCGCTGGCCGGTCGCCGCCGGGTCCTGGCGGGCCTGGTTGAAGCGCTCGAGGATCTCCTGCTCGGCGGCGGTCGGGTCGCCGTAGTCGGCGACCCGCGCCAGCACCGCGCCGCCGGTGGCGTCGGGGTCGTAGGTGAAGGCGTTGTTGAGCCGGCCGACGGTCCCGTCGGTCAGCGTGACCTCGACGTCGACGCCGATCGCCGCCGCGTGGGGCGGGGTCAGGCAGGTCAGCTCGTTGGCGGACACGATCTGCACGTCGGTCGCGGGCACGCCGTCGAAGGCGACCTGCGTCCCGGCCGCGTAGCCCTGGCCGACCAGGGTCACCCGGGTGCCGCCGGCGGTGGGGCCGCTCTTGGGGGCGAGGTCGGTCAGGATCGCGGAGAACGGGTTGCCGGTGCCGCCGCCGCCGCTGCCGCCGGTGCCGCCGCTGCCGCCGCTGCCCAGGCCGCCCGGCAGGCCGCCGGTCGCGGCCCCCGCGGTCGACCCCTTGTCGATCCCGCGGTCCCCGGTGTTGCAGCCGACGAGGGCCGCGCTGAACAGGATCACGACCCCAACCGTGCGACCGAAGCTCATTTCCGTGCCTTCCTTCCTTCCGCACGGCCTGAGTGCAACGATCAGTCCAGGGAACGGGTCACGCAACTCCTTTTCATTTCAAGTTTTCAGCGTAAGCACTTGCGCAGCAAGCTCACGGTTCTTTTCGCGAGTGGGATGCGCACGTGCGCAAAGGAGTTGTGGCACGCCGAAGGCGCCGACGTAACTCCAAGCGTCGCGCGACGGTTTCAGGCCTTGGAAGCCGGTGTGTCCGCCGGGAGACGCTCGGGCGCCAGGGCCCCCAAGGCGGGCGCCGCGACGCTCGCCGCCGGGGTCGGCTCCTGCCCGAGCGCCGCCGCGTAGACGGCGTGCAGCTCGGCGAGCGCGTCCTCGAGCCGCTCCTCGCTCCAGCCCTCGGTCGCGACCGGGGGGAGGATCCGCACGCGCACCCGCCCAGGGAGCGCGACGCGGTGGCCGGGCGGGAGGAGCAGGTGGCCGCCCTCGATCACGATCGGGACGATCGGCAGGCGCGAGCCGATCGCGAGGTGGATCGGCCCCTTCTTGAACGGCAGCAGCTCGCCGCTCGCGCTGCGCCGCCCCTCGGGCGCGATGCACGCGCTGTAGCCCTGCCGCAGCCGCTCGACCACCGCGTCCATGGCGGCCCGCCACTGCGCCGGCTCCTCGCGCCGGATCAAGGGGTGCCCGCCCAGCCACCAGCCCCAGCCCAAGAACGGCATGCGGGCCAGGGAGTCCTTGCCGAACACCAGGCAGCGCGAGCCGACCAGGGGCGCGTTGAGGAAGTAGTCGAGCGTGGTGGTGTGGTTGAAGGTCAGGATCGCGGGGTGGCGCAGGTGCTCGCGCCCCTCGACGTCGACCCGGACCCGCAGCAGGAACAGCGCCCAGCGGCTGAGCACGCGTCCCGCGAACAAACTGAGCCGGTTGCGCCAGGCGTGGGCGGGGAACGCGACCGCGAGCGGCGCGCACACCGCGAACAGGGCGGCCATGCAGGCGCCCCCCAGCGCGTACAGCGTCAGCGTGCGGACCGGCCGCGCCAGGCGCGGCCGCTCGGGGCCCGGCTCGAACACCCAGCGCAGGAGCGTCTCCCCGAGCAGGAACTGCGCCCCCGCCCCGGCGAGGAGCAGCGCGCCGAAGGTCGGGTAGGGCGGGAGCGACTCCCAGCCGGGCGGCGGGGCGAAGGCGAGGTTCACGTTCTCGGCCGGGACCGTGAGCCAGCGGCTGAGCGCGAGCAACAGCGCGGTCGTGAACAGGAGCACCAACCACGTGAAGCGCGGGATCCCGTAGCGCTGGACCCCGTAGATCCCCAGGGCCAGCCCGCCGATGTGGGTCAGCAGGGACGTGGGCAGGAACTCGCCGCCGGTGAGCACGTCGAGGACCCATAGCGGGCAGCCCCACAGGAGCGAGAGCACGCCCATGCCGAGGAACAGCGGGAAGCGCAGGAGCAGCCCCGTGCCGACCCCGAGCGAGGCGAGGTGGCAGCCCCACAACAGGTTCGAGGGGCGATCGACCGCGAGGAAGTAGGCCGCGTGCGCGGCGTAGCAGGCGTAGGCCAGCAGGCCCACCCAGCGGGGCGGGAGGGGCAGGTGGCCGCGCGCGGGGCCGACCGCGGGCGCGCTCGCCCCGTCCCCCCCCGCGCTCACCCCTCAGCCTCGCGCCGTCTCGGGCGCGACCGCCCCCGCGGCCGGCTCGCCAGCGGGCTCGCCGGCGGCCGGCGTCGCCCCGGGCGGCGTCTGCCCCTCCACGACCGGGCGGCCGTGCTTGCTGAAGTAGTAGAAGGCGGGCGCCGCCGCGAGGCCGAGCAGGATCGCCACGCACTGGCTCTCGGTCAGCGGGTAGCCCAGCCCGGTGAAGAACACCTCGTGGTCGCGGCGCATGTGCTCGACCACGAACCGCACGGGAGCCTGCAGCAGGACGAGCAGCGCGAACGCCTGCCCCACCCGCCGCTGGAAGCGCGCGCGATACAGCCACAGCACGCCGAAGATCAGCAGGACCGGGATCCCCTCGTAGAGCTGCGTGGCGTGGAGCGGCGGGGTGGCCTGGGCCACGTCGCCCAGGGCCTGGGTCAGCACCGGGGTCGCCTCGCCCTTGGCGAGGAGCGGGTCGAGGTCGCAGGTCAGCCGCTCGCGCGCGAACTGCGCCCAGGCCGGGCTCCAGGCCGGGAACGAGAACCCGGGCAGCCACGAGTCGGCCGGGAGCTCGCGCCCCCAGCAGCAGCCGCGCGCCAGGCAGCCCAGCCGCCCGAAGAACAGGCCGAGCGGGAAGGTGGGCGCCATGACGTCGAACATTTCGAGCGGGTTCACCCGGCGGAAGCGGAGGTAGGCGAGCGAGCCCAGCAGCACGCCGAACACGCTGCCGAAGTAGGTCAGCCCGCCCATGCGCAGGTCGAACACGCGCGCGAGCGGGACGTCGAGGCCGAACGCCACCCCGTCGGTCGGGAGGCGCAGCTTGCTCGCCGCCTCCCCGCCCAGCACCGCCAGCGAGGCGGCGTGCCCGCGCGCGTGCGTCTTGAGCAGCATGCCGCGCTCGGTCCGGACCAGCCCGTCGTCGCCGCGGTGGACGAGCGACTTCACGTCGACGTGCACGTCGCGCGCGCCTGCTTGCGCCTCGATCGCGGCCTCGATCGCGGCCAGCGTCCGCTCCTCGCCCGTGAAGATGACCGTGGCCTCGCCGGCGTGGGTCCGCAGCAGCAGGCGGTCGCCCGCCGCCAGCGCCTCCTGCGGCCCCGGGCTCGCGATCGCCGGCGGGCGGTCGGCGAAGTGAGTGTCCCACGCCTCGACCAGGAACACGGCCCGCGCGCACACCAGGCCGGTCACGCCGCCGATCAGGAGCAGCTCGAGCATGTGCTCCATCTTGAGGAGGCCGCGCCGGGTCACCCAGCGCACCCCGAACAGCGTGACCGCCAGGCAGCCGAGCAGCATGGCGAACCCGTAGGTCGGCCACACGATCGTGCGCAGCGGCGCGATCAGCCCGCTCACCAGCACCAGGCCCGCCGCGCCCAGCGCCAGGCCGAACGTCCAGGGCTCGCGCTCCTTGGCGGTCGGCTTGCGCTTCCAGAACCACACCCACAGCGGCGCCGCGGCGAGCAGCAACAGCCCCAGCAAGGGACCGGGCACGTGGAGGTAGGGGTGCATGAGGCGCGGCTCCGCTCGCTCTCGGCCCGCCCGGGCCCCGCGGACTTTAACTGCTAGGCCGCCCCGGGCAAGCGACCGCTCGCGAGCGCGATCGGCAGCGCCGGGGCGGCCTCGGCGGCGCCCTCGAGCGCGGTGTCCGGCGCGGGCAGCTCGCGCGCGGCGAGCCCGGCGACGAAGCGCCAGTGACACGCCAGCGCGGCCAGGACCACGAGGTGCACCACCTCGTGGTACTGGATCACCCCGGGCCACAGGGTCGGCACCTCGGCCAGCTCGAGCAGCGCCGCCGAGGAGACCAGCACCCCGAACGCGAAGAACCAGGCCGTGAACCGCAGCCCGCGCGTGACCACCAGCCACAGCGCGACGGGCGTCCCGATCGAGCCGAAGCCCACGTAGAGCAGCACGCTGGCCCAGTCGGGGATCGCCGCGAAGAACGCGGTCTGGCCGAGGGCGCCCGCGAGCGCGCCCAGCCCCACGGCGGCCCCGAGCGCGCGGCCGAAGCGGCCGCGCAGCAACAGCTGCTGCACCGGGAGGAAGCAGCCGGCGACGAGCAGCCAGATCGCGGCGTGGTCGAGCCGCTGGAGCACGAGCCGCTCGGGCGTCCCGTGCGGGTAGGCGTGATACAGCCCGCTGACCACGAGCTGGAGCGCGATCGTGGCGACGAGGGCCCCCAGCACCAGGCGCCGCCGCGCGTCGCCGCCCGCCAGCCGCAACAGGCCGCCGGCGGCCGCCAGCGCGGCCGCGCCGCCGAGCAGGTGCGACAGCGCGCACACCGGCTCGCACAGGCCGAGGTAGGGCGTGATCGGATGGCTCACGGTCGCGAACGCTCCGTCGGGGCGGCCAGTCCGCCGGCGCGCCGGTATACCAAACCGGCAGGGCGCTCCGCGCGTGCGCGCCCGCGCCCGCTCGCGCTCCTCGCCGGGTGCCGTGCGACCGTTTTGGGCCGCCGCCGCGCTCGCTACAATTCCGCCCCGCCCGGCGCTGGGCACGCCGCGCTCCCCGAAGGAGGGGCCACACGTCGCTTATGGAGCCGCTCCTCACTGCCGCGCTGCCGGCGCTCTCGGCGGCTTGCCTCGCGGGCGCGGCGCTGATCTACGTGGGGACCGAGCGCTGGGCGCGCCGCGCGCGCCGCGCCCTGGCGCAGGCCGACGACGCGTTCGCCGTCCGGCTGCGCGAGGCGCGGATCCGCCCCGCGCGCGGCGAGGAGGAGCCCGACGCCGCCTGGCTCGGCTACCGCAAGTTCCGCGTGGTCCGCAAGGTGATCGAGGACGGCAAGGGGGAGACCGCCTCCTTCTACCTCGCGCCGCTCGACGGGCGCCGCCTGCCGCCCTACCCGCCCGGGGCCTACCTCAACATTCGGGTCGACGTGCCCGGCCGCGGCGCCGAGGCGCGCAGCTACTCGATCTCGGGGGCGTGGCGCCCCGACGCCTACCGCCTCTCGATCAAGCGGGTGCCGGCCTCGACCGACCCCAACACCGGCAAGCCGCTCCCCGCCGGCGTGGTCTCCAACTTCGTGCACGACCACGTCCACGAGGGCTCGACCCTCGACGTCTCGGCGCCCCAGCACTGCCCGCAGTTCGTGCTCGACATGGAGCAGGACTCCCCGATCGTGCTCCTCGGCGGCGGGGTGGGGATCACCCCCATGCTGTGCATGTGGGAGGAGGTCGCGGCCCGCCAGCCGACCCGCCCCATGTGGCTGTTCTACGGCGTGCGCGGCAGCGGCGAGCTCATGGACGGCGCGGGCGAGGAGTCGGCGCTCAGCTCGATCTCGCGCCAGGCGAGCGACGCGCACCGGCTGTGGCTGTGCCTCAGCCGGGTGGGCGAGGTGCGCGACCCCGCGGGCCACCTCGTGGGGCTCGAGGGCGGCGAGTCGGAGGGCGACCGGGCGCTGTGCGACCTGTTCCGGCGCCGGCTCGAGGCGGGGGAGCGCCCGCGCCTGCTCTACCGCCACGGGCGCGTGAGCGTGCGCGCCTGGATCTGGCAGGCGCTCCCGCCCGCGCTCCGGGAGCAGGCCCACTTCTACACCTGCGGGCCGGGCCCGTTCATGCGGGCGATCCGCGAGGACCTGCGCGCGCTCGGCGTGCCCGAGCGGCGGATCCACTTCGAGGAGTTCGGCGCCGACAGCCACGACGCGCTGACCGAGCTGGTCGAGACGGCGGCCGAGGTCACGTTCTCGGCGGGCGGGCGCGTCCAGACCGTGGCCTGGGAGCCGCGCCGCCGCGACCTGCAGCGGCTGGCGCGCGCGAACGGGGTCGCGATCCGCGGGGCGTGCGGGGTGGGCGCCTGCGGCGAGTGCGAGACGCCGGTCCTGGCGGGGCAGGTCCAGCACACCCGCGAGCCGCTGCCCTGGCAGCCGCGGCCCGGCTGCTGCCTGCCCTGCGTGGCCGTCCCCCACCCCGACTGCGAGCGGCTGGAGCTGCAGGCGTGAGCGCGCCCTCGCCGCTGCTCTTGCTCGAGGCCGGGCTGCTCGCGGTGAGCGGCGCGCTGCTCCTGCTGAGCGCCGCCTGGTCGGGGCGGACCGTGGCGCGCCTGCGGCGCGAGCGCGCGCAGCGGGCCGAGGCGCTCGCGCGCGAAGAGCGGCGCGTGGCCGAGCTCGAGCAGGAGGCCGCCTGCAGCTGGGCGGGCTACCGCAAGTTCCAGGTGGTCCGCCGGGTCGAGGAGGGGAGCCTGGGGGAGGCCGCCTCGCTCGAGCTCTCGCCGTTTCGCGCCCCCGGCGAGCAGGGCGCGGTCCGCCTGCCGCGCTTCGTCCCCGGGCAGTACGTGCAGCTCCGGGTCGACGTGCCCGGGCAGCCCAGCCTGCTCACCCGCTGCTACTCGCTCTCGGCCCCCTGGACGGCGGACCGCTACCGGATCACGGTCGGGCGCGCCCGGGGCGGCGTCGACCCGCTCACCGGCGCGCGCTGGCCGGCGGGGGTCGTCTCGAGCTTCCTCCTCGACCGGGTGCGCGAGCGCGCGGTGCTCGACGTGACCGTGCCGCAGGGCGAGCTGCGGGTCGACCCCGCGCGCAACGAGCCGGCGGTCCTGGTCGGCTGGGGGCACCACGCCGTGCCGCTCCTGTGCGCGTTCGACGCGATCGCCCGCGAGGGCACGCGCGAGGCGTGGCTGTTCCTCGAGGCGCCCGAGCGCGCCGCGCTCCCCCACGCCACGCTGGCGCCGCTCCTCGAGCGCGCTCGCGCGGCGGGCCGGCGGCTGCGGGTGTGGATCTCCCTGGCCGGGGTGGACGGCCAGGCGCAGGGCACGCGCCCCGACGAGGACCCGACGCTCGTCCGCCGCCCCGTGGTGGAGCGCGAGGGGCGCCAGGCGATCGCCTGGATCAAGCGCGTCGTCCCGACGCACTTCCGCTCCGCCGCCGAGTTCTTCGTCTCGGGGCCGGCGCTCATGCTCGGCGAGGCGAAGCACGACCTCGAGGCGTGGGGCGTCGCCGAGGAGCGGGTGTTCTTCGAGGTGTTCGACCGCGAGAGCCTCGACGCGATCAGCCCGTCGGAGGCGGACGCGGGCCAGTGCCAGGTCGCGTTCGAGGGCTCGGGGAAGTCGGCCGCCTGGGACCCCGAGGCGCGCAACCTGCTCGCCCTGGCCGCGGCGCACAAGGTCCGGATCCCGAGCACCTGCAAGATCGGCAAGTGCGGCGAGTGCGAGGTCCCGCTCGTGACGGGCAAGGTCCGCTACGCCAAGGCGCCCGACTGGAAGGTCAAGCCGGGCCACTGCCTGCCGTGCGTGGCCGCGCCGGCCTCCCCCTCCTTGGTCCTCGGGGCGTGAGCGAGTGAGCGTGTTCCAGGCGATCGAGCAGAGCACCCGCGAGGACCACCCCTTCGACCGGGCGCTGCATGAGGGCTTTCGGCTGGCCGAGAAGGGGCTCGACGAGGGCGAGCGCGCGCAGGTCCGGCGGGCGCGCGTGCGCCTGCTCCTGTACCCGGCGCTCGAGCCCGAGGAGCGGGCGCGGCTCGAGGAGGAGCTGGCCGCGCTGCGGCGGCGCTCCGAGGAGTGCCTCACCCCCGAGGAGCGGCTGCGCCTGAGCATGGCCGGCGAGGCGGACCTCGGCGATCGGGCCACCTCGGACCTCGAGCGCAGCCTGCGGGCCCACGTGGAGAGCGCCGAGCTGCGGCTGACCCCGGCCAGCCGCGACCGGCTGCTGCGCGCTCGCCGCGCGGGCCCGGCGCTCGAGGCCCGCGGCGGCCTCGAGGCGGAGAAGGCGGCGCTCGAGAGCAAGGCCTGGGCGCCGCTGCGCGAGGAGGAGCGCGTCGCGCTCGAGTTCTTCGAGGACGCGCTGCCGATCACCCCCGAGGAGCGCGACCTGCTCGCGCGCGAGCGCGCCGCGGTCGAGGCGCTCGTCCTCGAGCGGCTGACCCCCGCCGAGCGGGCCCGGCTCGAGGCCGCGGAGCTGCAGCGGCGCGCGGAGGCCTCGCTCGAGGAGGCGGAGCGCGAGCGGCTGCGCGCCCTCCCCGAGCGGCAGGCCGAGGAGCGCGAGCTCATGGCGCTGCGCGCGCGGGGGGAGGCGGCGCTCACGCTCGAGCAGCGCACCCAGCTCCTGCGGGCCCGCCTGGCGGAGCGGCGCGACGCCGCCGAGCAGGCGCTGAGCGCCGCCGAGCGGCGCACGCTCGAGCAGGCGCGGCTCCACCTGCGCACCCTGCGCGAGCGCGAGGAGCTCGAGCAGCGGGCCGAGCAGCGCCTGGGCAAGACCAGCCGCGCCCGGCTCGACGTGCTGCGCGAGTCGCTCGAGCAGCGGCGCGACCTGCGCGCGCTGCGCGAGCGGGCCGAGCAGAGCCTGAGCGCGGAGGAGCAGGAGCGGCTGCGCCGGCTGCGCGCGCAGCTCCGCCTCGCGCCCGAGGCGCGCGCGCAGCTCGAGCGGCTCTACCAGCGCCTGGCCGTGGCGAACCTCAGCAACGAGCCGGGCGGCTTCGCGCCCGGGCTGAGCGAGCGCGAGGCGCTGCGGCGCGCCGAGGCCTACCTGGCCGAGATCGCCCGCGTGGCGCCGTTCAACGCCATGTTCGACCGCTACGCGCTCGACCAGGACGAGGACGGCGCCGAGCGGCTGTGCGAGCTGATCCTGCGCGAGACGCGCCTGCGCACCTTCCGCCGCGAGGGCGAGCGGCGCGAGCTGATCGTGCGTCAGGGCGACTACGGCAGCACGGCCTTCCTGATCCTCGAGGGGCGGGTGCGGATCCTGCTGCAGTCCGAGGCGCAGGCGCGCGCCACGGCGGGGGCGCTCGGCTCGTCCGCCACCCGCCGCCGCGGCTGGCTGGGGCTGCTCGCCCGCTGGCTGGGCGCCAGCCCCGGGCGCGAGGTGCGCCGGGTCCTCGACGCGCGCTACGCGGGGGTGCGCCCCGGCGACGACCCGGTCCCGATCGTGATCCCCGACTTCGCCAAGCTGCCCGCGCAGAGCCGCGAGCACACCCTGGGCGAGGGCGAGGTGTTCGGCGAGATCGCGGCGCTGACGCGCACGCCCCGCACGGCGACGGTGGTGCCCGACACCGAGGAGGTGCGCCTGCTCGAGGTGCGCTGGCAGGGGCTGCGCGGGCTGATCGAGGAGGACGACGCGTTCCAGCGCCACGTGGAGGCGCGCTACCGCGACAGCAGCCGGCGGGCCTACGTGTTCCGGCTCGACCTGTTCGAGCACGTGGGCGACACCGAGGCGATCCGCCAGCACATTCGCGAGGGCGACCCGATCGGGCTGTTCGTGCAGCGGCTCGGCTGGGCGGCCCCCCGCGAGCGCTCGGGGTGGCCCGCCACGTTCCGCGTGCCGGCCGCGGCGCCGGCGCCGCTCCGCTGCCGGATCGCGCTGCTGCAGGGCGGCGCGGTCGAGCGGGTCGAGCTGGCGCCGGGGCAGCAGCGGGTGCGGATCGGCTGGGGCGCGGACAACGACCTGCGCCTGGCGCGCCGGCCGACGGTCTCCGAGCACCACGCCGAGCTGCGCCTGGTGGACGGGCGCTGGTTCCTGCACAACCGCTCGCGCCACGGCACGCTCCTGGGCGGGGCGAGCGTCCGCACGCACACCGTGCTGTTCCCCGGGGCGGAGCTGGCGATCGGCGACGCGGCGCGCCTGAGGCTCGAGCTGGCGGCGGAGCCTGCGCAGCCGGGCGCGCCCGAGCTGACGCTCACGCTGGCGGCCGAGTCGCCGGTCCACAACGGGATCGGCGGGGTCAAGGCGTACCTGTGCGCGCTCGGCGACGCGCCCCTCCCCTCCGAGGAGGTGTGCGCGCAGGTCGCCGAGCAGGTCAAGCGGCGCGAGTACCTGCGCGGCGAGGAGAGCCGCCACGTGGTGGTGTTCACGCGGCGCGACCCCCGCCAGCAGGACTGGCGCTGGCTGGTGCCCGTCCACGACGCGCAGGAGCCGGTGTTGGGCGAGCGCAGCGGGCATCGCTACTTCGGCGACCCGACCCCGCTGGTGCGCGGGCTGATCCACTCGCTGGCGCTGGAGGAGGTGGTCAAGGCGACCGAGTTCCTCAGCTTCGGCAAGTTCCGCTGGTTCGAGCGCTCGCCCGCCGAGGAGCAGGAGGGGACCCACTGGGCAGCGCGCCTCGCGACCCAGCCCCTGATCGCCAGCCAGGGGCACTACCCCAACGGCGTGTTCATGGTGCGGGCGGGCTTCGCGCGCCTGACCGAGCAGACCGACCAGGGCGAGCGCACGGTCAGCTACCTGCGCCCGGAGGCGCCCTACGGCTACGGCCTCGAGGAGGTGATCGAGAACTTCCTCGCCAAGCTCGGCGACCCCAGCGCCCGCGGCGGCGTGATGCTCGCCCACTCGCTGCGCGCGATCGGCTACGCCGACACGGTGTTCTTCCCCGCCTCGGTGTTCGAGCGCTTCGTGCTGCCGGGGCAGCGCCCCGAGGCGCTGCGCGCGCTGCTCCGCCGCGACCGCTCCAGCGCGCGGGCGGCCCCGCGCGGGCTGCAGGGGCTGCCGGTGGTCCCCCCCGGCGTCTCGCCCGACCTGCGCGACTTCCTGGTCGACCACCACCTGATCAACGGCACCCAGGCCATGGTGATCAACCTCGACCGCTGCACGCGCTGCGACGACTGCGTGCGCGGCTGCGCCGCGACCCACGAGCGCGACCCGCGGTTCATTCGCCACGGGCCGGTGCACGGCAACCTCATGGTCGCCAACGCCTGCATGCACTGTGTCGACCCGGTGTGCCTGATCGACTGCCCCACCGGCGCGATCCACCGCCCGCTCGGCGGCGGGCAGGTCGTGATCCACGACGCGACCTGCATCGGCTGCGGGGCCTGCGCCTTCAACTGCCCCTACGACAACATTCGCATGGTCACCGTCCGCGACTCGGCCGAGCGCGTGGTCGCCGCGCGCGACGAGGCGGGGGCGCCCGCGCTGCCGGTGCAGCGCGCCACCAAGTGCGACCTGTGCTACGACCAGGCGACCCGCGAGCCCGCCTGCGTGCGCGCCTGCCCGCACGACGCGCTGCGGCGGGTCGACCTCTCCGACATCGGCGCCCTGCCCGGCCTGGCCCGGTGGCTGCAATGAGCGCGCTGGGGGCGATCCGGCGCGCGGCGGGCGTCCTCGTCGGGTGCGCGCTGTTGAGCGGGGCGGCCGGCGCGGCCCACCTCGTCCACGGCGCGGCCCTGGGGCACCCCGCGTTCGTCTCGGGCTGGGCGCTGGTGGCGGCCATGCTGCTGCTCACCGCCTACAACCTGCGCAAGAAGCTCGACTTCCTCCCCGCGCTGCTCGCCTCGCGCCACTGGCTGTGGGGCCACCTCGTGATCGGCTACGCCTCGGTCGCACTGTTCGTGCTGCACGTGGGGGCGCGCCTGCCCGAGGGGCCGCTCGAGTCGCTGCTGTGGGCGCAGTTCGTGGGGGTGTGCGGGAGCGGGGTGCTCGGTCACTACGTCTCGCGCCGGTTCCCGGCGCTCCTGGCCGACCGCGGGCAGGAGGCCCTGTTCGAGCGGATCCCCGCGCTGATCGCCCAGGAGCGGGCCCGGGTCGAGGCGCTGGTCCTGCGCGTGGCGCGCGAGAACGACGCGAGCGACCTCCCCGAGCTGTACCGCGCGCACCTCGCGCCGTTCTTCGCCGGCCCCTGCCACGCGGCGCACCACCTGCTGGAGTCGCGCCGCCCGCTCGAGGAGCTGCTGCGCCGCGTCGACGGGCTCGAGCGCCTCTCGGGCCACGCCGAGCGCGAGGCGCTGGTCGAGCTGCGCGCCTCGCTCGAGGCCAAGAGCGACCTCGACTACCACCACGCGCACCAGGCCCTGCTCAAGGGCTGGCTGCTGGTGCACGTGCCGCTCGCCTACAGCCTGCTGGTCGTGGCGACCTTGCACGTGGTGCTCGCCTACGCGTTCGGAGGGATCCGGTGAAGGGCCGCCGGCTGCAGCTCACGGGGTACCGCGCGAGCGACTACGCCCGCCCCGGTGACCGCTGGACCTGCGGGCGCGACGCCGCCGCCAGCCCGTGCCCGCTGGGGCCGACCAGCCGCGGCGTGTGCGGCGCGGCCTGCACGCCGAGCGCCCTCCCGGGCGGCGGCTACGCCTGCGGCCACCCCGGCGGCTTGGCCTGCGCCGAGGGCCCGCTCGTCACGGCCGAGGGCGCCCGCTGCTCGCAGGTCCCCTGCCAGCCGCGCCCCAGCCTGCGGCGGGTGCGGGGCCTCCTGAGCGTGGGGGTGACCCTGCTCACGATCGCGCTGCTGACCGCGGCGCTCGCCCACCCGGGCACGCGCGACGCGGTCACCTCGCCCGGGCCGCTGTCGGTCCACCACGCCGCGCTGGCCTGCGCCGACTGCCACACCGCCGCCCTCTCGAGCGGGGCGCTGGCCTGGGCCGAGGCGGCCCTGCGCCCGGGCGCGGTCGGGCTCGAGCCCGCCAAGTGCGCCGCCTGTCACGGCCTGGACGGTCCGAGCGCGACCTTGGCCCACACGCTCGAGCAGGGCGCGCTCGAGGGCCTGCAGGAGCGCGCGCGCGCCCGCTGGGCGGAGGCGCCCGGCCCCCGTCCCGAGCCGGGGCTGGTGCTGCAGGGCGCGCTCGCGCTCGCCGAGCGCAGCGGGCTGCGCGGCCCCCACGGCTACGCCGCCGCCCACCAGATCGACTGCGGCTCGTGCCACACCGAGCACCAGGGGCGCGACGCGGCGCTGGTGGACGAGCGGCTCGAGACCCGCTGCCACGTGTGCCACACCACCAGCTTCGACGCGTTCGACGCGGGGCACCCCGAGTTCACCAGCTTCGGGGTCCGCCGCCCGCCGGGGACCGGGATCTTCACGCACTGGCGTCACTACCGCGACCGGTTCGGCGCCGAGCCGCTCGCCTGCACCGACTGCCACGCCCTCGACGAGCGCGGCCGGCACGTGCGGGTCAGGCCCGAGACGTTCGACACGCAGTGCACGCGCTGCCACCAGCACCGCCTGAACCTCGCCCCGCTCCCGCTGCTCTCGGCCCCGACCGGCCCGGTGCTGGCCTGGCTCGCCGACCTCGAGCGGCGGCCCGCCGTCGAGGAGGTCCCCGAGCTCGAGCCGACCGCGCTCTCGCGCCTGCTCCTGCCCGAGGCGCAGCACGACAAGGCGCAGCGCAGCCTCAAGCTGCTGCGCAACCGCCTGCGCAGCCTCCTGCGCGAGGCGCCCGCCGACACCGACGGCGACGGGCGGTTCAGCGCGGGCGACGGGCTCGAGGCCAAGGACCTCGCCAAGCTGCGCAAGCTGACCGACGAGGCCGCGCAGGCCGCCGACTACACCGCCGCCCTGCGCGGGCTGGTGAAGACGCTCGCCGCGGGCGACCTCGCGCCGGTGCGCGCCGCGCTCGGCCTGGGCGAGCAGGCCGACCTCGCGGGCCTGCAGGCGGTGCTCCCGCGCGAGGCGCTGGCGAAGCTCGACGAGAGCTGGTGGGCGCCGAGCGGCGGCCCGGCGGCGCGCCGGTTCGCGCTCGGCGCGCCCGCCAACCTCGGCGGGGCCTGGCAGGGGCGCGGCGAGTGGGCGGCCGACGACGAGGGCGGCGGGCTGCGCTACCAGGGCTACACCCACGCCGACCCGTTCCTGCGCGCCTGGCTCGAGCTCGCGCCGCGCATGCCCGCGGGGCCGCAGCAGGACGCGCTGTTCGAGGCGCTGGCCGAGCGCTGCGGCAAGTGCCACGTCGACCCCGCGCTCCCGCCCGGCGAGCGGCTGCAGTGGACGTCGCAGCCCGCGCAGCTCGAGCTCGACCGCCGCCTGACCCACTTCGCCCACGGGGCGCACCTGCCGTTCGAGCAGGACTGCACCGCCTGCCACCAGCTCCCCGAGGCCGAGCCGGCCCGCGGCGCGAGCGACTTCGTGCTGGCCCCCGCCTGGCGCACCCGCGGCGAGCTCGGCCCCAACGCGACCGGCTGCCTGGAGTGCCACCAGCGCGAGCGCTACGACGCCTCGTGCCAGGTGTGCCACGACTACCACGCCGGCGCGCGCGCTCCCGCCGCCGGCGTGGTCCCGCGGGTACGCTGAGGAGGAAGGAAACAGGGAATATCAACAGGGAACAGGGAATTTGGAACTGGAAATGGCTGTCGCTGGTCGCGAACCCCTGGAACGCCCTGAGCCGCGCGCCCGCCGTTCTGGCATTCCTCATTTCCAGTTCCCTGTTGATATTCCCTGTTTCCTCTCTGCTCGAGCTTCCGGCCGCTGACAGCCGCTCCTTTCCTGGTATCACGTCGTCCTTCACCCCAGGCGCACACGAATGACCCGCGATCGCCGCGCGCCGCTGCTCCAGACGACCACCCTGTGGGACTACCCGTCCCAGCACTACGGCCGCGCCATGCAGGGCGACAAGGCCTACCGCGGGGCGACGCCCTCGTGGGTGATCTGGAACCTGCTCCAGCGCTACACCCGCCCCGGCAACGTGGTGCTCGACCCCATGTGCGGCAGCGGGACCACGCTCGACGTGTGCGCCGACCTCGGCCGCGAGGGGGTGGGCTTCGACCTTCAGCCCACGCGCCGCGAGATCCACGAGGCCGACGCCCGCCACCTCCCGCTCGAGCCGGGCTCGGTCGACTTCGCCTTCGTCGACCCGCCCTACGCCACGCACCTGAAGTACTCCGGCCTCCCCGAGTGCATAGGCGAGCTCGACACGGACCAGGGCTACTACGAGGCCATGGAGCAGGTGATCGCCGAGCTCCACCGCGTCCTGCGCCCGCGCCGCCACATGGCGCTGTACGTGTCCGACTCCGCGCGCGAGGGGCAGGCCTTCGCGCCGATCGGCTTCGAGCTGTTCGACCGCCTCCGCCGCCGCTTCACCCCGATCGACGTGATCGCGGTGGTGCGACGCAGCCGCTCGCTCAAGAAGGGCCAGGGCCCGAAGACGGCGCGCGGCGGCGCGTATCTGCTGCGCGGGTTCAACTACCTGTTCGTGATGCGCAAGGACGCGTAAGGGGTAAGAGGCAGCGGCCTTCCGGCTCCCCGAGCCCCGAGTTAGCCTGAACGAGGCCCCTCCCTGTCGGACCCGGCAGGTAGCGTTCGGAGCATGTTCGTGCGACCCATGAGCGACGGTTGGACCAGCACCGAAGAGGCCCCCGCCGGCTACCGGCTGGGTGACCCCATCGCACTGCACGACTTCCTCGCGCTCCCGCCCGACGGCCGGCGCTACACGCGTGACCGGCGCGGGAGGTTGGCCCTCATGCCGCCCGACGACCCCCTCCGCCACCGCCGCCCGCTCGGCGCGCTGGCCCGTCAGCTCTATCGGGCCCCCCTCGACGACGCCTCCTGGGAGCTGTTGCCGGAGCCCGGGGTCGCCTTCTCGCCGATCTACTCGCTCCGCACTCGCCGGCCCCTCCCGCGCTCGCGGATCGGGCGCAAGAGCCTGATCCCCGACTTCGCCGTGTTCGCAGGCCGCGCGCAGGTCGTGGCCCACAGCGCCGCCGGCGGGCTGGTGTTCGCTCCGACGGGGCTGCGCCTGGTGATCGAGGTCCTCTCCAAGGACACGCACCGCGAAGACCTCGGCCTCGGCCGCGCCGACCGGGACGACCGCTGGCGGACCTACCTCGCGAGCGACGTCCCCGAGTACTGGATCCTGAACGCCGGCCTCGAGCGCGGCGTGATCCCGCCGCGCTCCGCGCTCTGCCTGCGGCGCGACGGGCAGCGGTGGGTGACGCTCGACGCTCCCGGGCCGCTCCACCCCACGGCCGAGGTGCACGGGCTCCGCCCGCTCGTGGGCGGGTCGGTCGCGTCGAGCGCCGTGCCGGGGTTGGCGGTCGACCTCGACGCGCTGTGGCGGGGCGTCACGGGCTCCACGCCATGAGCTCACCGCTCGACACGCCGATCTCGCCAGAGACGCTCATGCACGACGGTCTGGCGCTCTACCTGGCGGAGAACGGCTTCGGCGTCGAGGAGTACGACAAGAAGTGGGCCTTCTTGGTGTTCTTCGGGATTCGGTTCAAGATCCCCAACCCCCCGTCGCACCGCCGGGCGCTGATGCTCCACGACCTGCACCATGTCCTGACGGGATACGGGACGGACGTCCGCGGCGAAGGCGAGATCACGGCCTGGGAGCTCGGGCGGGGAGGGCTGTTCGACTTCGGCCTGTACGTCGCCTTCGTGTGGGTGAGCGGCGTCCTGTTGGGGCTCCTCCTGGCGCCGTCCCGGACGTGGACGGCGTGGCGGCTCGGCGCCCAGACCAGGGGCTCCCTGTATCACTCGTCGAGGAGCTACGAGGAGCTGCTCGCCATGACGGTCGGCGACGTCCGTCGCGAGCTCGAGCTCCCGACGGGCGGCTTGGCGACGGCGCCGCGCAAGCTGCACTCGGGGGCGCCGGCGCGAGAGACGGCCCGTCCTTGATCAGAAGTTGCCCGGATTGCGCGGCAGCTTGACGTAGGGGAGCCGCACGCCGTCGAGGCCCTGCTGCAGGCGCGCTTGGGCGCGGTCGCGTTCGGCGGCCACGAGCGGGCCGTAGACGTTGCGGATCCGCGGGTCAGGGTGGGCCTGCACGGCGGCCGCGAGCAGGTCGAGCTTGGCGGCGAGGACGGTCCGCACGTCGTGCTCGGAGACCTCGTCGCAGCGGGTGCCGCGCGGCGGCTCGAAGCCGACCTGGCTGCCGGCGAAGGCGGCGGCGTCGTCCTCGTCGACCCCGTCGCCAGAGACGCCGACCGCGCCGATCAGGGTGCTGCCGCGGTAGAGCGGCACGCCTCCCGGAAAGGTCATCAGACCGGACTGGAGGCCGGGGGAGACGAAGTCGGGGGTGGTGTCGGCGCGATCGGCCAGGAGCGCGATTCCGCCGGTCGCGGCCAGGATCGCGCGCACCTCGGCCAGCTCGGCGGGCGCGCCGCCCGGGTAGTCGGCGAAGCGCTGGTTGCCGGGGGTGGTGGGGTCCTCGTCGGTGGTCCCGTCGCTCGGGAGGCGCGGCGGCGGCTCGAGCAGGGTCAGCGAGGGGCGCGGCTCCTGGACCAGCTTGCCGCGGTTCACGAGGTCGCGCAGGTAGGCGAGCGGGCCGGGCCGGGTCCCCTCGATCCCGGGGGGGAAGTAGGGCTGCGCCAGGAAGCCGATCGCGCGCGCGGAGAAGGCGACCGCGGGCAGTCCCGCGCTGCCGTCGCTGCTGAAGAAGGCGCAGGTGCGCGCCTTCTGGACCGCGATGTCGGCGCTGAACAGGGTCCCGTCCGCCATGCGGTACAGGCCGAGCAGGTTGCCGCGGCGGTCGACGACCGCCACGTGCACCGTGACGTGCGAGCCGCGCGGCAGGCGGATCCCGGCCACCGAGGCGCGCGCGTCGGCCACGGCGGCGGCGATCACCTGCTCGACCTCGGCCGCGCTCAGACCGCCCTCGGCGGGCGGGGGCTCGAGCGAGTCGATCGCGGGGGCGCGGTCCTCGCCGGGGCCGCCCGCCACCGTCCGCTCGGCCAGGGGCGCGATCGGGACGCCGGTGAAGCGGAGGGTGGCAGGGTCGAACGTCACGCCGGCCGGGCGATCGACGGCCTGGAGCGTGCCCAGGAAGGTGGGGCTGCTGCGGGCGCCGACCCGCCCCAGGTAGCGGTGGGTGGCGCGCACCCCGTACTCGGCGCCGCTGCGCACCTCGGGCGCCAGCGGGCTGGCGCGCAGCGGGAAGTCGGGGTGGAGCGCGCCGGTCCCGGCGGGCAGGGCGGCCAGCGTGGCGGCGAGCGGCGGGGTCACGCCGGGACGCGTGCGGCGCCCGTAGAACGGGAAGGCCTGGCCGTCGACGAACACGTTGGTGGCGTCGATCGCCGCGGGCGTCTCGAGCGGGCCGACGGCCGCGCGGGCGATCCGCTCGTCCACGTCGTCCTGCAGCGGGGCCGCGATCGTGGGCGCCGTCCCGGTCCCGGCGGGGCCGGTCCGGTCCACCAGGGGCGTGACGGTGTCCACGCCCACCCCGCCCACCGGAGAGCCCTGCGCGTAGAGCGGCACCCCGCCGAGCTCGCCCGAGATCCCGGCGCCGACGGCGCTGCCGAGCGCGTCGTAGGCGAGCACGTGGGCGTCGCTCGAGGGCTGTCCCGAGTCCTGCACGCCGAACAGCGGGCCGCCGGCGGTCTGCTCCACGCCGGGCGGGTAGTGGCCCTGCACGATGAAGAACGCGGTGCGGGTGGTGAACGCCTCGCCCTCGCTCTGGAAGGCGGACGCGGTCGCGGCCTTGGAGATCGCGGTCGCCACGTTGGCGGGGCCGGGCACGTCGAGGGTGCCGTCCCCGTCGACGTCGCGGCCGGCCATGACGTAGACCCCGAGCACCTCGCCCTCGCGGTCGGTGACCGCGATCGCCGCCGCCTGCCCCTCCGCCTCGGCCGCCGCGACCGCGCGCAGCAGCACGCCCTCCACGTCGGCGGCGGTGAGCGCCACGCCGCTGGTCGCCACGTTGCGCGGGTTGCCGGCGGCGCCGTCGTCGGGGCAGCCCGCGAGCGCCGCGCCCAGGACCAGGACGGCCAGCGCTCCGATCGACGCCCGCACCATGCCCCTCCTCCCGCAGCGACCCGCCCGCCAAGGAGCGCGGATCCTACCGTCTCGCCCCCCGCGCCCGCAGCCCCGCGGCGACGTTGACGCTCCTCGCAGCGCGTGCGTATAGTCCCGCGCCTCGCTGGAGGAGGTGCCGCATGTCCGTTCGCTCGTCCCGTGGGATCTCGGCCCTGGTGTTCTCCGTCGCGCTGCTCGGCGCCGCGGCCGGGGCCGCGCTGCTCGGCTCGCCCGCTCCGGGCGTGGCCCACGCCCAGGAGGCGGAGGTCCCGGGCAAGTACGTGGGCGCCGCCGAGTGCCGCAAGTGCCACGAGTCGGGCCTGGAGGGGCGCCCCGCGGACCAGCTGCCGCGCCTGCGGGAGTACGCCACCTGGGCCAGCGAGGACCGGCACGCCTTCGCCTACGAGCGGCTCGACGACGAGGACCCGCCCGCGGCCCACGCCGCGTGGCGCTCCAAGGTGACCAGCGAGGAGATCGTCGACGCCCTCGGCGACACCGAGGCCGACCTCGCCTCGGAGAGCGAGCGCTGCCTCTCGTGCCACGGCGTGGTGGCCCACGCCTACGGCCAGCCCAAGTGGCTGCCCGAGGGCACCAACCGGGTGGTGTTCGCCAACGAGGACCTGCAGCAGGGCTACGACACCGCCGAGGGGGTCAGCTGCGACGGCTGCCACGGCCCCGCCTCGGGCTGGCTCAAGGCCCACGAGGCGCGCGACTGGACGCTCGAGCAGTGGCTCGCGCGCGGAGGCGCCAAGGACCCGGCCCAGGCGAGCCAGCGGCTGTACGAGGAGCTCGGCCTCTACTACTCCAAGGACCTCGTGCTGTGGGCGCAGCAGTGCGTCCGCTGTCACCTGCAGATCGACCCCGCCCTGATCGACGCCCAGCACCCCGACCTCGAGGCGTTCGAGCTGTGGGACCAGAACAGCCGCGTCCCGCCCCACTGGCGCGACTACACCCAGGCCCCCGACCGCCCCGAGCTCCCCGGCGCCGGCCCGAGCCACCCCGCGCGAGTGTGGGCGGTCGGCCAGGCGGTCGCCCTCCAGGCCGCCCTCGAACAGCTCGTGGCCCGGGTCGCCGCCGGCGCCAGCGACGAGCACGTCGCCACCGCCGCCGAGCGCGCCAGCAGCCACCACACCGTGCTGCGCCACGCCCTGGCCACCCTCCCGGCGACCGCCCAGCCCGCGGGCGCCCTGGGCGAGGCCATGAAGACCCTGGCCGGCGCCGCCGGCGACGACGCCGCCGCCGCCGCCAAGGCGGCGCTGAGCGCCCTCGAGCCCCTCCCCTACGCCCTCTCCCGCGCCGCGCTCGACGCCGCCACCGTGGCCAAGGTCGTCGCCGCGATCGAGGCCGACGCCGACGCCAAGCAGCCCGGCATGCACGCCGAGGTCAAGGCGCTGAGCCTGGTCGCGCTGAGCAAGGTGAAGTAGGGCCGTAGCGGCGACCCGACTCCTCGCGCCCTCGCCAAGCGGAAGGACGCGCGGAACCTGCAACTCGATCTCTGCGCCTCTG
>CAZMSZ010000021.1:0-10828 GCA_964569055.1 uncultured Planctomycetota bacterium
TGGCGAGGCGGGCAAGGAAGGGAGCTGTCGCACGTGCGACGGCTCGCCGGCAAGGCGGGCAAGGAAAGGGAGCTGTCGCACGTGCGACGGCGCGCTGACGAGACGGGCAAGGACCGGAGCGGTCGTCCTGCAACGGCTCGCTGGCGGTGCGGCGAGGAAGGGAGCTGTCGCACGTGCGACGGCTCCCTGCTTGGCGATGCGGGCGCGGAGGGACCTGTCGCGAGGTGCCGCGCTAACCCGCTGTCACACACACAGCGCGTGGCCGCACGAGCAACGTGAATAATGAAGCCTCTGGGCTCGACAACCCCAAGCGCACGTCAACGCACGCTGAGAGCTGGTGCGACGCACTTAGCCTCCCACTGAACGCGAATGAGGCGCACGCGATGCACAAAAGACTCGCATTTTAGACGAACAAAACCAGAGAGAACTTCGTATAATACTTGCCTACACGATCGACCAAAGGAGGCCCCATGGACCACCCCACCCACGGCTACTCCGGCGCTCCGACCGCGAGCGAGCGGCTCGCCGCCGCGACCGCTCTCGACACGCAGATCCGCGCTCTTCACGAGCGCCGCAACAAGGACCAGGCCCAGCTCGCGCTCCGCCTCGCGGAGCTGGCGCGGACCCGCGGCTACCTCGCGCTCGGCTTCGCCAGCCTGGCGGACTACGCCTACGAGCGCCTCTCCTGGGGGCGGCCCAAGGTCCGTGATCTCACCAAGCTCGTGGAGCGCCTCCCGCATCTGCCCGCCACGCGCGCGGAGTTCATGGCGGGTCGCCTCGAGTGGACCAAGGCGGTCGTGGTGGCGCGCGCCACCGAGCAGGCCCCGAACGAGGAGGCGCGCTGGCTCGCCGAGGCGCAGCGCTCGAGCGTGCGGGAGCTCGAGCGGAAGCTCGCCGAGGAGCGCGGTGAGCAACCGCGTCACCGTGTGGTCCTCGAGGTCGACGACGAAGGGTTCGCGCTGCTCCAGGAGGGGTGGCGTGCGCTGCGGAGCGAGGGGCACCAGCTCGAGCGCGGTGCCGCGACCGTCGAGCTGTTCCGGCGCGCGCTCCTCGGCGGGAGCGCCGGCAAGCCGGCGTTCCGCATCCTGCTCTGCCACGACGTCGAGTCGGGCGAGACGCGCCTGGCGACGGGGGTTGGCGAAGTGGCGCTCGCTCCCGAGCAAGCGGACCGGCTCCTGTGCGACGCCGAGCTCCAGGGGCCCTCGGGCTCGCCCAAGCGGACGATTCCAAGGCGCGTCCGCGACGCGGTGCGGGCCCGTTCACAGGATCGCTGCGAGGTCCCCGGCTGCCAGCACCGCACCGGGCTCGAGCTCCACCACCTGCGAGGTTGGCGGCAGGGGCACGAGCCCGACGAGATCCTGCACGTGTGCCCTGCTCATCACCGGGCCCCGCATGAGGGCTTGCTGCGGATCGAGGGCTCGTGGCGCACTGGACTGACGTTCCGCCTCGCGGACGGCACGGTGCTCGGAACCGCGGCCGGCGCGCCGGCCGCGGCTCCTGCGGCGAGGAACGGCGCGACGCACGGCACCCCGGAGGTCGAGGAGCCGGCTGGCACGTGGCGACGTGTGACCGAGGCTCCGGCGCACACGCGTCGGGCGCCGCCGGAGCCCAGGGCCTCGGCTGAGCGCGACGTGTTCCTGGCTCTGACCAAGCTCGAGCTCCCACGGCGGGAAGCGAGGGCCCGGATCGCCTTCGTCCTCGCGCGGGAGCCCCACCTCGGGAACGATGCCGAGGAGCTCCTCCGCGCGGCACTCACCTGCAGCGCCGCCTAAAGCGGGATGTGAAGACGCTGGGGTGCCCTCCGTCGAGTCGAGTCGTGCAGCGGCCGATCCTTCGCCGCGCGAGGAGCCGTCGCACGTGCGACGGCTCCTCTCCGAAGGGGGAGCTGCTCGGGCCGACAGCCTCCTTCCTTGCCCGCCCACGCGCGGAGCCGTCGCACGTGCGACAGCCAACCTCCTCAGGGGGAGAACTGCTCCGCGACAGCCTCCCTCCTTGCCCGCCCGCGCGAGGAGCCGTCGCATGTGCGACAGCCGCTCTCCTCAGGGAGACTTCCCTGCCCTCACCGCCGCCGCCGGCGCGGGGGCGCGTCGCGGGAGTCCGAGTCGTCGTCGTCCTCGTCGCCCGAGCCCGAGTCGTCGAGGTCGTCCTCCTCGGCGGCCTGGCGGGGCATGCGCTGGGTGCGCAGGCGGCCCTGCTCGTCGGTCTGGTGGTCCTCGACGACCACGAACAGGTCGGCCGCCTCCTCGAACTCGGCGAGGTCGGAGTCGCGCGAGTCCTCGTACTCGGAGAAGTCCTCGCCCGAGGCCTCGATCTTCTCGCGCGGGGGCGTGACCGGGCGGGCGGGCGGCTCCCAGTCCTCGTCGGCGGCGGCGCGCTCGAGGGCGGCGAAGTCCTCCTTGCCGTGGCGGAGCGCCATGTAGCGCATGCCCTGCTCGACCGCCCGGGTCAGCGCCTCGTCGGAGCCGTCGAGGGCCCGGTCGTGGGCGCGGTGCAGCTTGCCCACCCGCACCCGCGACCACTTGCCGGGCGGCTGCAGGCCGTAGGCCACGAACGCCAGCGGCTTCTTGGCCTGCTTGAGCTCGAGCTCGAGCCCCTTGGGGTTCCAGCCGGCGAGCGCGGTGAGCAGGTAGGCCACCTCGCCGATCTTCAGGTAGGTGGGCGTGGTGTAGGGGCGGCGCTTGTAGGAGGCGTTGAGCCGGAACAGGACCGTGAACACCGACTTGATCAGGTCCGGCCCGAGCTCGGCCACCAGGCCGTTCCAGGTGGGCTCGTTCTGGATCACCTTCTCGTGGGCGGTGACCTTCTCCTCGCCGCGGCGGCCGCTCTCGGAGCGGAGCGCGTACAGGAACTTGATCAGGCGGTGGTAGCCCGCGATCCCGAGGAAGTGGCCCACCGCGCGGGCCAGGGCGGGGGCGTAGATCCCGAGCAGGAGCAGGTCGTCGCGGTCGAGCCGGTTGAAGCCCGCCAGCACGTGGTCGACGTTGTAGCGCCCCGCCCGGACGTTGACGTGGCGGCACAGCTCCTTGAACACGCGGTGCGTCTTCATCTCGTCGCTGTGGAACACCACGAACAGGCGGTGGAGCAGCGAGTCGATCCGCACCTTGTCGACCGAGCTGACCCGCTCGCTCCCGTCGGCCTCGCGCCGGTAGTAGAGGTAGCTGCGCCGCTTGCCGCGCCGGTAGGGGAAGAACAGGTCGAGCCCGCCGTTGCCCGGGTCGCGCGAAGCGAACGTGGCGCGGAACGGCCCCTTGGCGTCCTTCTCCAGCCCCTTGATCCAGCGCTCGGCCGGCATCTTGCGCCCGATCAGGAGCGCGAGCACCGCCACGGCCTCGTTCTGGTCGAGCCGCCCGTCGTCGTCGGGCCCGAGCACCAGGATCTCCTGCAGCGCGCCGAGCACGTCGGGGTCGGCGAAGAACGCGCCGAGCCGGAGGACCTGCCCCCGGAAGGCGCGCTCCTGCAGGGCGGCCGGGTCGATCCCCTGCCCCGGCTGGAGCCCGACCGTCTCGCGCGAGGGGGTCTCGGCCAGCTCCGCCTTGAGCCGGTCGACGTCGCAGCGCTCGGCGGTGTACTCGATCAGGCGGCGCGCCCCCTTGGGGTGCTTGCGCCAGCGCTCGGCCAGGAGGCAGGCCGCGAGCAGCGCGTCCTTCTCGCGCCCGGCGAGCTGGCGCACGAGCGCGGCCTCCCACTCGCCGCCGAGCTTCTCGAGGCGCTGGAGGCCGCGCCGCAGGACGGGCTGGTGGCGGTGCTCCGCGCCGTGCTTGGCGCGCCGCTCGATCTGCAGCTTGACCGGGGCGAACGCGCAGATCCGGCGGTAGGCGCAGGCCCCGCACAGCTCGCGCAGCTCGGTCACGACCCGGCGGACGTCGGCCTGGAGCGGATCGCGCGGCGGCGGCGCGCCCGCGCGGGGGAGGTACTCGGGGCCGCGCGGCCGCTCCTGGCGCGGGCGCGGCTCCTCGCCCTTGGCGGCCGGGCGGCGGCCCGACTCGACCCGGCGCGCGATCGCGGCGGGCGGCTCGCTCGAGCGCCCGCGCCGCGAGGGCAGCGCCTCGGTGTTCGACTCCTCCGCGGGGTCGGGGCGGCGCGCGCGATCGCGCCCGCCGCGCTGCGGGACCGCGCTGCCGCCGCGCGCCGGGGTCCGCTGGCCGCGCGGGGGATCGCCGCGAGGGGTGCGAGGAGGGCTCGCCTTCTGTGGCGCGCGACGTCCGCTGACGCCGCGGCCGCGCCGTTCGGCCATTGGGCGGATCATATCAGCCTTGCAGCCGCGTGACGAGTTGACCTAAGATCGACCGCGAACGGACCTTCGAGGGGACCGGAGGCGCCTTGCAAGACGACATCCGCGCGAGCCTCGACGACCTCGCGATCCGCTGGGAGACGCCCCGGGGCAAGGAGCTCAAGGGCCGGATCCTGCAGGACGCGCGCCACAACGGCGGCCAGGGGATCGCCGACATCCTCAAGGACTTCATGTACGTGCGCGAGGTCCCGCACGGGCGCGACCTGCGCTGCATCACGCTGGACGGCGAGGACCTCTCGGAGTGCAAGCTCCAGAAGGTCGACCTCTCCTGGGCCAGTCTGGCGCGCTCGAACCTGACCCGGACCGACCTCAAGCGGGCCAACCTCAAGCGGGCCGACCTGACCGAGGCCAACCTGGCGCTGGCCCACCTCGACGAGGCCGACTGCTCGCGCGCCGACTTCTCGCAGGCCCACTGCGACGGCACCCACTTCAAGGAGGCCAAGCTCACGGGCGCGATCTTCGAGAACGCCACGGCGGTGCGAGCCTCCTTCGACAGCTGCAACCTCGCCAAGGCGAACTTCCGCGGGGCGAAGCTCGAGCAGTCCAACTTCTTCAACGCCGACTGCAACAACGCCAACTTCGACTCGGGCGCCCTCGAGCGCGTGGCCGAGCGTCCCGCCAAGGCCTGGGGCATTCGCTGGGACATGGACCGCGCGGAGTTCGAGAAGCAGGTCGGCCTCAAGGCGATCACCTCGCGCACGACCAAGAAGTTCAAGGGCCTCGACGCCCTCCTCAAGGCGACCCAGGCCCTCGAGCAGGCGAAGGCGGCGAGCGCGGCCGAGGAGCCCGCGCCCTCCGCCACCCAGGGCGGCATGTTCTTCGGCGCGCCCGCGCGCGGCACCCGCAAGCTCAAGCCCGACGAGTTGATGGAGGGCCTCGACAGCGTCGAGGGCACCGAGACCGACGAGCGCCGCGCCCCCGAGCGCCCGACCCGCGCCCAGCCCACGACCGGCCGCCGCCCGCCGCCGCCGCGTCAGCCCGGCCGCCCGGGCCCCTCGGCCGTCGCGCCCGGCGCGGGTCCGCGCCCGACCGCCCGTCCCGGCGGCCCGCCGCCGTCGACCGGTCGGGTCGGCCCGCCGACCGGCCGCATGGCGCGCCCCGGCCCGGGCGGCTCGCCGCCCACCCAGGGCATGCGCCGCCCCCCGCCGCCCGCGCCCGCGGCGCCGCCCGCGCCCAAGCTCCCGATCGCCCCCTTCGACCCCGACGCGCCGCCGCCGCTCAACGACCTCACCCGCGTGATCGGCCAGCTGATGCAGCTCAAGGGCTCGATCACCAAGCTCGTGATCGAGACGGGCGACAAGAGCCGGATCCTCTACAAGAAGGACGAGTAGGCGCGCGCGGCGACCGTCGAGGCTCACTTTTCGCTGGCGAGCACCCGGCGCTGCCACTGGACTCGTACGCAGCCTACGCGCGCGCCAAGCTGGTCTCCGCCGCTCAGCTGAGCCAAGGGCTGCAACATCCAGGGGTCAAGCGGATCGCGGACTTCCCTGCCGACCTGCTGGCGCGACTCTGCAGAGGAGCGGCCAACGCGGTAGAGCTCCCGGCCGCGGTCCGCGACGTACTCCAGCGCCAGGGCCTGTTGCCGTGAACGTGGAGCGCAATGCTGCGTGGCGTTCACGGCAGGGCACGTGCGCTGCGGAGCTCCTTCGCCCGGCGAGCAGCTCGAGCGCCGGGGCTGCGCGCCCCTACCCCACCCGCCGCCCGCGCCAGTACTCGGGCGGCGGCGGCGGCTCGCTCACCACGCGATACACCACGCGCACGCGCGGGCGGGGCGGAGTGGGGCGCGGCCAGGCGCTCGCCCACGGGTCGTGCGCGCCGGCGAAGGGGTGGTGGTAGTAGCCGGGCTCGACGATCCGCTGCGGGGCGCTGGGGTCGAGGTTGACGCCTGCCTGGCGGGCGAGCTCGAGGCGGCCGAGCTCGGCGGTGGCCTGGAAGAACACGAACACCGCGATCAGGACCAGCATGGGGCTCGCGAACAGGCCGATCAGGCCGAACGCGAGCGCGAACGCCTGGCCGGTGCGCGCGGCCCAGCGGGTGGCGCGGGCGTAGCCAGCGCGGCGCCACAGGGCGCCGCGCAGGACGCGGCCGCCGTCCATGGGGTAGGCGGGGAGCAGGTTGAACGCGGCGAGGACCACGTTCACGGTGAGGAAGGTGGTGATCGCCGCGGGGGCGAGGGGGCCGAGGAGCGCGAGGGGGATCGCGCTCACGCCGGCCAGGAACACGTTCACCGCCGGGCCCGCCAGGGCGACGATCACCTCCTCGCGCGGGGTGCGCGGCTCGCGGGTGAGCCGGGCCAGGCCGCCGATCGGGTACAGCGTCACGCCGGTGGTCCCGATCCCGAACTGGCGGGCGGCGACGATGTGCCCCAGCTCGTGGAGCGTCACGCTGGCGAGGAGCGAGGCGGCCAGGAACGCGAACTCGAGCGCGCCGCCGAGGCCGCCGCCGATCAGGGCGATCAGCGCGAGCAGGCCGAGGAACAGCAGGGTCGTGCCGTGGATCCGGACCTCGACCCCGAGCGGGCGACCGAGCACGGTGCTCTTGAACATGATGGGTGTGGCGCTCCTTCCGCGCAGGGGTGAGCGAGCGACGTGCCACCGTACCCTTGGCTCGCCAGGCCGGAAGACACGCGACCTGGCGCCGGACGCCGGGGTCGGCGGCTGCCAACCTGGCGCGTCGACGGTCGGGAGCTGGCAGACCTCACGAGGTCGGCCCCCCAGCGCCAACCCGCTCAGGCCGCGGCCGGGACCCACCACGCGCGGCGCTCGAGGCGCGCCAGCACCTCGGGCGCCGCGCGCTCGAGGCCGCGGGCGCGCAGCGCGAGCGCGAGGGCGCAGGCGAGGTCGAGCGCCCGCCCCTCGGCCGCCGCGGCCGCGTAGCGGGCGGCGAAGTCGCGTGGGACGCGCAGGGTCCAGTTGGCGGGGTCGATCACGCCGGGGCGGTTGTAGGTCTCCTCGAGCCCGAGCAGGTCCGCGAAGAACACCAGGACGTGGCGCGCCTCGCTCACGAACAGGTCGGCCGCCTGCGCGTGGACCAGCTTGCGCGGGTCGGCGCGCAGCTCGCGCGCCAGCACCTCCGCCCCGCCGCCCGGGCGCAGCCGCCTCGCCAGGTAGTCGGCGCGCGTGGCGCCCTTCTGGGTGTCGCGCCACTCGCGCGCGAGCTGCCAGATCGGCGGCGTGTCGTGGGTCCCGAGCATGACCCAGTCCTCGGGGCGCGCCTGCTCGCTCAGGTAGACGTCGTCGGGGTCGCGCACGTCCGCCTTGGGCGTGACCCGGAACCGGCCCAGCCCGTGGCGCGCCAGCACGCGCCCCAGCGGGTAGGGCTGCGTGCTCAGGACCTCGCACGGCACGTCCTGCGGGCCGAGCTCGCGCGCGCGCACCTCGTCCATGAGCGCGTCGACCAGGCGCGCGTAGCGCGCGACCTGCGCCGCGTCGAGCTCGCGCACCCAGCCGTCGGCGTGGCGCGCCGCCGCCCGGTCGAGCTGCTCGGGGCGCGCGATCGCGAACCGCGCCAGCTCGGGGTGCTCCTCGAGGTCTGGGGAGGAGAACAGCCGCGCCCCGCGCTGCACCGCCGCCTGCGCCTCGGCCAGCGAGCTGTCCGCGGGAGGCGCGCGGTAGACCCAGGGGCACACCAGCCCGTGCGGGTGGTCGAGCCGCACCCCGTCGTAGAGCGCGAGCACCGCCGCGACCCGCGCGCGGAACGCCCGCAGCGCCGGCCCCGGCTCGCCCCCGGGCCCTTCGAGCAGGGCGGGGTCGAGCAGCGGGTAGTCCCAGGGCTGACCCGCGGGGTTGGTGCGGCTCGGCGGCGCGCCGAGGCGATAGCCCTCGAGCAGGAGCGGCGCCAGGCCCCAGGCGTCGCGCAGCGACATGCCGACCTGCAGGTCGGCGAACGCGCGCACCCCGAGCGCGTGGAGGCGCTCCCGCCAGGCCCGGTGCTGCGCGCGCAGCGCGAGCTGCCAGGTGGCGTGGCGCAGGATCGCCTCCTCGTGGCCCGCGATCAGGGTCGCGCGCCGGGCCGTGGCCGCGGGCCCGCTCAGCCACAGCGCGCGGTCCTCGGGCGGCCAGCGGCGCCAGGCGTGAGAGCCGTGCCGGGCGGCGAGCACGTCGAACAGCGCGTCGCGCGCCACCCAGGCGTGCTCGTCGGCGAACGCCTCGGCCTCGGCCACCAGGGCCCGCGCGGCGGGCGCGCCGCGGGCGCGCGCCCGGCCGAGCCGCGCCCACACCGCCTCCTCGACCGCGCGCGCGGCGGCGAACGCGCCCTCCTGGTCGACCCGATCGAGCGGGCCGGGCGCCTCGGCCTCGAGCCGGCGCAGGTCCTCGTCGTGGATCAGCTGCGCCCAGCGCGGGTCCTCGCGCAGCCCGGCCCAGTCGAGCGAGAGCGGGTCGCGCGAGGAGAGCGCCGCGTCGTAGGGCGAAGGGTTGGCGGGCGAGGTCAGCCCCTGCGGCCCGAGCTGGAGCGCGTCGAAGCCGAGCCCGCGGGCGAAGCGCACCAGCGCCAGGCCGCCCTCCGAGTAGGGCGTGCCGCGCCGGGTCGCCGCGCTCGGGAAGCTCGCGTCGTGGATCGCCAGGGCCAGGCGCCGCTTGCCCAGGAGCGCCAGCGCCTCCCCGATCGCGTCTGCTTGGTCGGCCTCCGCCACGACGCGAGCCTACAGGGCGGCCGCCCGTTCGAGCAGCCTCCACGACGTCCGCTCAACCAGCGCGCGCGGCGCGCGTCCCAAGGCGGAGGCGCTCATGATCGTCCGACCGACCGCGAGGGCGGCGCTCGTCGCGCTGGCCCTCCTCGCCGCGAGCGCGCCCGCGCGCGCCGTCGAGCCCGACGACGAGCACGCGATCGACGTCGCCTACGCCGTGGGCGAGCCGATCTCCGCCAGCGAGCTCCTGCGCGCCTGGGGCCGCGCCTTCGACGCGCTGGTCCTCGAGGTGGACCTCACGATCTCGAGCTTCTCGGGCTCGGGCTCGGTCGACCTCCCGCCCGGGACCAACTCGCGCTCCTACACCGGCGAGGCGATCACGGTGGCGGACGGCGCCTACGTGGTGTTCGGCGGGCTCGAGTCCGAGCGCGAGGCCGAGGTCGAGGAGAAGGTCCCGCTCCTCGGCGACATCCCGATCCTGGGCCACCTGTTCAAGACGTGGCGGCGCACGCGCTCCCGCAGCCGGCTGTACGTGTTCTTGCGCCCGACGGTGTTCGGCCCCGAGACGTTCGACGCCGAGACGCGCCTCGCCGAGCGCCTCCGCGCCCGCGCTCAGCTCGAGAGCGGGCGCGAGGCCTGGCTGCCTCCGCTGGTGAGCGCGCGCGACCTGCGCGCCGGCTTCACCCTCCAGGACGAGGCGCTCGAGGTGTTCGGCACCGGGAGCGCCAGCCCGTTCGGGGAGGCTGCTGCTTCGCGGTGAGGCGGGTTGGGGACCGCCAAGGAACGGCTGCCGCTCACTTGCTCACCGCCCTGGCAGAAGAACGGACCGCCAAGGAAGAGCTGGCGCTCACGAGCTCACCGCCCTGGCGGAAGAATGGACCGCCAAGAAGAGCTGGCGCTCACGAGCTCACCGCCCTGGCAGAAGAACTACCCGCCAAGAGCGCCAAGAGCGCCAAGGAAGAGCTGTCGCTGCCGGAGGCCTCCCTCCGGCATCAGGCCGAGAGGCTGTCGCATTCACGCCACTCCCTCCCCCGGACGGAGGAAGGGAACGTTAGCGTGGGCCAGGTGCAGTCGGCTTCGATCGGTCCCTACGTGCTCGAGGGCGAGCTCGGCCGCGGCGGCACGGGGGTGGTGTTCCGCGCCCGCGCCCCCGACGGCCGGCCCGTCGCGCTCAAGCTGCTCACGGCCACGCGGCCCGAGGCCTGGGCGCGCTTCGAGCGCGAGGTCCGGATCCAGCGTGAGCTCGCGGCGGAGGGCGGGTTCGTCGCGGTGCTCGACCTCGGCCGCGACCCGCGCGGGCCGTACCTGGTGCAGGAGCTCGTGCCGGGCGGCACGCTGCGCGAGCGGCTGCGCGGTCCCTGGCCCGCGCTCGACGTGCTCGAGCTCGGCGCGGCGCTCGCCACCGCCCTCGGACGGGCCCACGCGCTCGGCGTGGTGCACCGCGACGTGAAGCCCGAGAACGTGCTGTTCGACCCGCAGGGGCGCGCCCTGCTGATCGACCTCGGCCTGGCCAAGCACGTGGCCGGCGACACGGGCGGGCTCGGGCTGTCGCGCTCGCTGTCCGTCGACGGTGAGCTGCGCGGGACGGCCGGCTACATGCCGCCCGAGCAGATGGCGGACGCCAAGTCGGCCGACGCCCGCAGCGACGTGTTCGCCTGCGGCGCGATCCTCTACGAGTGCGCCGCGGGGCAGCCCGCGTTTGCGGGGCACGGCCCGATCGAGGTGATCGAGGCGGCGACCCAGGGGCGCCGCGTCCCTCTGCGCAAGCTGCGCCCGGACCTGCCCGACGCGCTGGGGCAGGTGATCGAGCGCTGCCTGGCCCGCGAGCCGAGCGCCCGCTACGCGGACGGCGCCGCCCTGGCCGCGGCGCTGGCGCAGGTCGACCTCGCCGCGCCGGCGGGTCGCCGGCG
>CAZMSZ010000021.1:10928-37869 GCA_964569055.1 uncultured Planctomycetota bacterium
CCCTGGCCGCGGCGCTGGCGCAGGTCGACCTCGCCGCGCCGGCGGGTCGCCGGCGCGCGTCGCTGGTGACGCTCGGGGCGCTAGCGCTGGCCGCGGCGGCGGGGGCCGCCTGGAGCACGGCGGGCGGCGACGCCGAGGGGGAGGCCGCGGCGCGGCCGAGTGCGCCGCCGATTGGCGACGCGCCGCTCGCGGCGCGCCCGGCGACCCGACCCGCCGACGAGCCCGAGCCCGCGCCTCGGGCGGACGCGCCGCCCGCTGCGGCGGGTGGTGAGGTCCTGGCCGAGTCCGACGAGCGCGGGGACGTCTTGGAGGAGCACCACGAGGAGGACGACGGAAGCGAGCCGCAGGCCGACGCCGCGGCGCGCGGCGCGAGCCCGCGCCCCGGCCTGAGGACCGACCTCGCCGCGCTCACCGCGCTCGAGCCGCTCGAGCAGCTCGGGGCCGGACGCACCAAGCACGTCGCGCCGGTGTGCGGCGTGGCGGTGGACGGGAACGGGCTCGGCTACGCCCTCGACGCGCGCGGCTGGCTGCGGGCCTACGCGCTCCCGAGCGGCGCGTCGCGCGGGGTCGTCCGCCTGGTCCGCGGCGAGCCGGGGCCTTGGGCCGTGGCGCCCGACGGGCAGCGGGTCGCCGTCGCCGATCGCGAGGGAGGCCGCGGCCGAGTCCGCTCGCTGCGGGGTGGGCGCGGCCTCGAGCTCAGCGGGCTCGAGCGGATCACGACCTTGGCGTGGGCCCCCGACTCACGGCGGCTCGCGGTCGCGCACGCCGGCGGCGTCAGCCTGGTGGACATCGAGGCCCGCCGCGCGAGCTCGCTCCTCGCCGCCGAGGAAGCCGGTCCGGTGAGCGCGCTCGCCTTCGGCGCCGGCGGAGGGCTCGTGATCGGGTGCGAGGCCGGTCCCTTGTTCGCGTTCAGCGCCGCGCCGCCCTACGTGCGGGCCAAGCTCGGCGGCCACCCGGGGGTGCGCGCGCTCGCCCTCGCGCCGGACGGCGCGCTCGCGGCGAGCGGCGGCGGGGGCGCGCTCGGGCTGTGGGACGCGCGCGCGCTCCGGCTCCAGCGCGAGCGGAGGCTCGACGCCGGCGAGGTGCTCGAGCTGCGGTTCGTGGCCGACCGGCGGCTCCTCGTGCTCTGCGAGCGCGCCGCGGTGTGGCTCGACGCCGAGTCCGGCGAAGAGGAGCGGCGGGTCGCCTCGCCGCGCCCCGCCGCCCTCGCGGCGAGCAGCCCCGACGGGCGACACGCGATCGCGGTCGGCCCAGGGGGCGCCCGCGTCCGGTTCTTCGACCTCGAGGCCGGGCGCGAGACGCCGTCGGTCCGCGGCCACGGCGGCGCGGTGGTCGCGACGGCCTCCAGCCCCCGCGGCCTGATCACGCTCGGCGCGGGCGGCGACCCGCTCGCGTGGCGGGACGGGACCCCGTACCTGCTCGGGGCCGAGCTCGCGGCGCTGCGCGCGCCCGCGCCGCCGCGCGCCCTCGCCACCCTCGCGGACGGACGCGCCATGCTCGTGGTCACCGGGCGCGGCGAGCTCCACCTGCTCGACTTCGTCGAGTCGCGCGCGCGGCAGGTCGCCGGCGACGTGTCCGCGGCCCACGCGGCCGCGAGCGCGCGCGGCGACGCCTTCGTCGTGATCGGCGAGGACGGCGTCGCGTGGGGGCTCGACGCGAGCGGGCGCACGACGCTCACCCGGCAGGCTCACGCCGTCGCCGGCGAGCGGGTGCTCCCGGGTGAGGGGGGGCTGCTCACGCTGGGGCGCGGGGCGGGCGGCCCCGAAGCCGCCCTGTGGCGCGCGGCCGAGCTGGTGAACCGGTTCCCGATCGTGCCGGCGCGGGCGGCGGTCCGGCTCGGACCCGCCTGGCTGGCCCTCGGCGGCGCCGACGGCGCGATCACCCTGTTCGACCTCTCCCGCGGGAGCGCGTCCGCCCACGTGGAGGAGGCCCACCCCGGCGGGGTGCTCGCGCTGGGCGCGGACCCGACCGGCCGCCTCCTCCTCTCCAGCGGCGAGGACGGCAGCGTCGCCTGCTGGGAGGCGACCGCCGACGGGCTCCGCCTGCTCGAGCGCGCCGAGCTCGCGACCACGCATGACCTCGTGGTCTCGATCAGCCCGCTCCGGCAGCACGGGCGCGCGGCCGTCGCGCTCGGCACCGCGCGCGGCGCGGTCGTCGTGTGCGGGTGGCGGTAGCGGCAGCGCGGTGTAACTAATTCACTTCCAGCCGGTTATCGGCGCGTGTTGGGCCTCGCGCTGAACCCGCCCGCTGCCCCTTTCGTCCTCGTTGAGACCCGGGGGTCCGCGCGGTAGACTCCCGCCCCCATTAACTCTTTCCAGCCGAGGCATCTATGCCGCGCAACCGGACGGCCTGGCTCGCGCTCGTCGCCCTGTTCCTGCTCCTGGCGGGGGCGGCGCGCGAGGCGTCCGCCCAGGAGAAGCCCAGCGACAGCGCCTCCAAGGAGGAGTTCTTCCGGGCCAACGACGAGGTCGCCGCCTCGCAGATCCTCGCCACCTGGGCCACCAAGTTCGACGCGCTGCTGGTGCAGGACCCGCAGGTGGCCTCGGTCCGGATCAAGTTCCTCACCAACACCAAGACGGAGATGACCTGGGGCGCGATCAAGCAGATCCTCGACTTCTACGACGTGGTCGTGGTCGAGAGCCAGCCCACGGCGGGCGGCCCCTGGTTGATCCGGGCGCACCACCGCCGGAGCATCAGCCAGAAGGAGGGCCCGCCCTGGCGCTACGTCGAGGGCGACGAGGTGCCCGAGCACGACGAGATCGTGACGGCCGTGTTCCAGATCAAGAACGGCGCGGCCAACTCGATCTTCGCCACCGTCCGCGGGCTCCAGACCCGCGACACCAACCGGATCGGCAACATCCTCTACGTGCCCGGGCCCGAGGTCCTGATCATCGTCGACCTCGCCAGCAAGGTCCGCTACTACGGGCGGGTGATCGAAGCCCTCGACGTGGAGGGCCCGCGCCAGCGCATGGAGATCTACCAGATCAACTACGCGCCGGTGCAGGACCTCGCGAGCGTGCTGACCAACGTGATCGCCACCCTGGGCGGCGCCACCGGCCAGCAGCAAGGCGGCGGGCCGGTGGTCGTCAACCAGCCTGGCCGGCCCGGCGGCGCCTCGCAGGTCCTCGCCGACGCGCGCACCAACCAGCTGATCGTGGCGGCGTTCCCCTCGGACTTCACCCTGATCGAGCGGGTGATCAACGCGCTCGACGTGCGCGTGGCCCCGCCCACCGGCAGGTTCCACGTCTACAAGTGCAAGGACGCCGACGCCGAGGACCTCGCGGCCAAGATCCAGGAGCTGTTCACGGGCGTGGCCCCCGCGACCCGTTCGAGCAGCAGCACCACCCAGCAGCCCAACCGCCCCGGCATGACGCCGCGCCCGACCGCGACCGCGGGCGCCGCCGTGCTCTCGGAGGCGACGGGGGTCAACGAGGTCGAGACCCGGATCGTGGCCGACGAGCGGACCAACTCGCTCCTGATCCAGGCCGAGGACCGCGCCTACCGCGAGATCCTCACGGTGCTCGAGCAGCTCGACCGCAAGCGGCGCCGCGTCATGATCGAGGCGGAGGTGTGGGAGATCGCGACCCCCTCCGACAGCATGACGATCGGGTTCGAGCTCGCCGCGCTCACCAACGCCCACGAGGACAGCAACCGCCCCTCGGCCGCGACCAGCTTCGGGCTGTCGCAGCTCGACATCGAGACCGACGCCGACGGCAACCCGACGCGCCTCAGCCGCCTGCCCAGCCTGGCCGGCGGGATCACGGCGGTCCTGACCCGCGACACCTTCGACAAGATCCCGATCCTGATGACGGCCGTGGCGAACTTCAGCGAGTCGCGCCTGGTCACCAAGCCGTTCGCGATCACCAACGACAACACGCCGGCCACCTTCACCCTGGCCGACCGCCAGCCGTTCCTCACCACCACGGTCAACAACGTCGCCAGCCAGCAGAACGTGCAGTTCGTCGACGCCAACTCGACGCTCACGATCGAGCCGCAGGTCAACTCCGAGGAGAACCTCACCCTCAAGCTGACCCTCGAGATCTCGACCTTCGGCGCCCGCCCCTCCTCCGACCTGCCGCCCGCCACCAACACCCGCAAGTACGAGGGCGAGGTCACCGTCGCCAACAACCACTACGTGGTGTTCGGCGGGCTCGAGCGCGAGACCGAGAGCTTCACCGAGAGCAAGGTCCCGTTCCTGGGGGACATCCCGATCCTGGGGCACCTGTTCAAGAACTGGACGCGCGACCGCAGCAAGACCAAGCTCTACATCTTCATTCGCCCCACGATCTTCGCGGACGAGGGCTTCGGGGCGGAGAAGCGGCTCGCCAGCGCCATGCGCGAGCGGGCGCACGTGGAGAGCGCGCGCGAGGACTGGCTCCCGCCGATCGTGCCCGACCGCTACCTCAAGGGCGCCGGCTACACGCTGCAGGACGAGGCGTTCGACGTGTTCGGCAGCGGGAGCGCGAACCCGTTCTCCGCGGGGGCGAGCGTCCCGCTCGGCGACGAGTGAGGCGGCGCATCCTCAAGGCGCTCGTCCGCGAGGGGGCCCTGACCGAGGCGCAGGTCGAGGAGGCCCTGAAGGAGGAGCAGGAGAACGGCACCAGCTTCGACCGGGTCCTGCGCGACAAGGGCTGGGTCACCGAGGAGCGGCTGCTCACGGTGATCCACCGCAAGACCTTCTGGCCGTTCGAGCGCTCGCTCGCCGAGAAGGAGGTCCCCAAGGAGTTCCTCGAGAAGGTCCCGCTCCCGCTCGCGCGCAAGCACAACCTCGTGTGCGTGGGGGTCGACGCCGAGGGCACCTACCGGATCGCGACCTGCGAGCCGTTCAACTACCACTCCATGGACGAGGTCTCGAGCCTGCTCGAGGCCGAGGTCAGCCCCGTCCTCGCCAGCCGCTCCGAGATCACCGCGCTGCTCAACCGCTCCTACACCGGGCGCGGCGAGGACTTCAGCGAGCAGATCGCCGAGCTCGAGGGGGACGAGGGGCTCGTCAAGCTCGAGGACGACGACGACGACACCGAGGACATCCTCAACGACCAGGACAAGGGCCCGATCATCCGGCTGGTCAACCGGATCATCTTCGACGGCTACCGGATGCGCTCCTCGGACATCCACTTCCAGCCGCTCGAGGAGAAGCTGCTCGTCCGCTACCGGATCGACGGGATCCTCTACAGCAAGGACGAGATCCCCAAGCAGTTCCAGGACGCGGTGATCACCCGCCTCAAGGTGATGTCGAAGATGGACATCGCCGAGCGGCGCCTCCCGCAGGACGGCCGCGCCAGCTGCCAGATCGGCGACAGCGAGGTCGACATCCGCTTCAACTCGGTGCCGACCGCCTACGGCGAGCGGGTCGTGCTCCGGCTCCTCGACAAGTCCTCCAAGACCTACCACCTCGAGTCGATCGGCCTCTCCAACGAGGACTACCGCCGCGTCTCGCGCCTGATCGGCTACCAGCACGGGATCATCCTGGTGACCGGGCCGACCGGCTCGGGCAAGACGACCACGCTCTACGCCGGGCTCTCGAAGATCAACTCCGAGACGATCAACTGCATCACGATCGAGGACCCGATCGAGTACCACCTGCCCGGGATCAGCCAGATCCAGGTCTCGTCCAAGAAGGGGCTGACCTTCGACAAGGGCCTGCGCGCCCTGCTCCGGCAGGACCCCGACGTCATGATGGTCGGCGAGATCCGCGACGGCGAGACGGCCCGGATCGCGATCCAGGCCGCGCTCACCGGCCACCTCGTGTTCAGCACGCTGCACACCAACGACGCGCCCTCGTCGGTCACCCGCCTGCTCGACATCGGGGTCGAGCCCTACCTCGTGGCCTCCTCGGTGATCGCGGTGATCGCCCAGCGCCTGGTGCGCGTGATCTGCCCCGAGTGCCGCAGCGAGTACGAGCCCACGCAGGAGGAGCTCGACGAGGTCGGGCTCACGCGCGAGCAGCTCGTGGACGGGCTGGTCTACCTCGGCATGGGCTGCGAGCGCTGCATCGAGACGGGCTACGTCGGCCGGACCGCGATCTACGAGATCCTGACGATCACCGAGCAGGTGCGCGAGAAGGTGATCGCGCGGGCAGGCGCGAGCGTCATCAAGGAGACGGCGCTCGCGCAGGGCATGCGGACGCTCCGCATGGACGGCGCGCGCAAGGTCGTCGAGGGGGCCACCACCGTCGAGGAGGTCCTCCGCGTGACGCAGCTCGACATGAGTTAGCAGGCATCCCATGCCGGTGTTCGAGTACAAGGCCTTCGACGCCAGCGGCGCCCCCAAGCAGGGGATCATCGACGCGACCACCGCCAAGGACGCGCGCGAGAAGCTGCGCGGCCGCAAGCTGTTCGTCACCGACATCAACGCCGTCCGCAAGGGCGGCAAGCAGCTCCCGGCCAAGAAGAGCGAGGGCGGCGACGAGGGGTCCGAGCTGTTCTCGACCCAGGGCGCCAGCTTCAGCCTCCAGAAGCTGTTCGCCGGCAAGGCCCGCGCCGAGCTCGGCAGCGTGACGCGCCTCCTCGCCACGCTGCTGCGCGCGGGGATCCCGCTGGTCGACGCGATCAGCTCGGTGATCCAGCAGGTCGAGGACGCCTACCTCTCCACCGTCCTGCGGCAGGTGCGCGAGGACCTGCAGGGCGGCGTGGGCCTCGCCGACGCGGTGGCGCAGCACCCCGAGCTGTTCGACCCGCTCTACGTCAACATGGTCCGCGCCGGCGAGGCCTCGGGCGCGCTCGACGAGGTGCTCCGCCGCGTGGCCAACTTCATGCAGGCCCAGGCCCGCATGAAGAACCGCGTCTCCACCGCGCTCACCTACCCCATGATCATGGCGGTGATGGGCGTGGGCGTGGTGTGCTTCCTGCTCGCGTTCGTGGTCCCCAAGATCATCAAGGTCGTCACCAAGCGCGGCACCGCGCTCCCGCTCCCCACCCAGATCCTGGTCACGGTCCAGGACGCCTTCCTCAGCTACTGGTGGCTCGGGATCCTGTTGGCGCTGCTGTCGTGGGTGGCCTACACGGCGGTCGTGCGCACCGAGCGCGGCGCCATGGCGCGGGACACCTACAAGCTCAAGCTCCCGGTGCTCGGCGAGCTGTTCCGCAAGCAGTCGGTCGCCCGGTTCGCCCACACGTTCGCGACCCTGCTCCGCTCGGGGATCCAGGCCACCGAGTGCCTGCGGATCCTCTCGACCGTGGTCGACAACAAGCTGCTCGGCAAGGTGCTGACCGAGGTCCGCGGGCGGATCCTCGAGGGCACCGACATCTCCACCCCGCTCAAGCAGAGCAAGATCTTCCCGCCGGTCGTGGGCGACATGATCGCGATCGGCGAGGAGTCGGGCCAGCTCGAGGAGCTGCTCGAGCGGATCGCGGAGACCTACGACGAGGAGATCGACCTCACCAGCCAGAAGGTCACCTCGCTGATCGAGCCGCTGATCATCGTCTTCATGGCCTTCATCGTGGGGTTCATCGTGCTCGCGATCGTGCTGCCGCTCGTCCAGGGCTTCAAGTTCTAGGCGGCGGGCTGGGCTATGCTGGGGCGCAAACCTGCTGGGTACACAAGGAGTCAGCCGTGAACATCACCCGCCGTCGTCGTCGCGCCCCGCGCGGCTTCACTCTGGTCGAGCTGATGGTCGTGATCGCGATCATCGGCCTGCTCGCCGCCGTCGTCACGGTCAACGTGATCAGCCAGATGGACGAGGCGCGCAAGACCAAGGTCGCGGCCGACATGCAGGCGATCGAGGACGCGCTCAAGCTGTTCAAGGTCAACATGGGCTACTACCCCGACAGCAACCAGTTCAACCTCCTCTGGGAGGCGCCGGCCAACGGCGGGTCGCGCTGGAAGGGGCCCTACCTGGAGGAGTACCCGCCGGTCGACCCCTGGGGCGCCCAGTACACGTATCAGTACAACGGGCGCGGCGACTTCGAGATCACCAGCTACGGCGCTGACGGCGCGCCGGGCGGGGTCGACGAGGCCGCCGACCTCTCCAGCAAGACGATCAACCAGAACGAGCCGCAGTAGGCACCATGCGCGCGCGGGGCTTCACGCTCATCGAGGTGATGGCGGTCATGATGATCGTCGGGATCGTGCTGATCGCGATCGTCCCCGCCCTCGACGGCATGGTCCCGAGCTACCGCATGACGGCGGGGGCGCGCAAGGTCGCCTCCACCATCGAGCTGGCCCAGAGCGAGGCGATCGGCCGCCGCAAGGAGTACGCGATCGCCTACGACCTCGACCACCACACCTACTGGCTGGTGCTCCCGCAGGCGCCCGGGGGGGACGACGAGCGGCGCCAGCAGCAGGAGGCCGGCGACGACGCGGGTGAAGGGCTGATGGACGACCTCGGCGCCGGCGCGCCGAGCGGCGGCGGCGATCAGCGCCCGCTCGACGACCTCGAGCACGGCCCGCCGCCGCCCGACCCCGCGGCGGCGGCCGAGGTCCCCGCCGAGGAGGAGATCCCCGAGGACTTCACCGAGCGCGACGCCCTCGCGCCCACCTCGCTCGGGGAGGGGGTGCAGCTCTCGCTCGTGGTCGTGGGCGACGAGGAGCACCGCAGCGGGGTGGTCTACGTGCCCTTCTCCCGCCTGGGGGACGCCGGGTCGCACGTGGTCGGGCTCCGGCTGGACGAAGCGGAGGATGGCGACGGGCGGGGCGAGATCTGGGTCGAGTTCAACGCGCTGACCCGCACGATCCAGTACCACGACCAGCGCCCCGAGCGGCGCACGCTCGAAGGGAGCTGAGCCGGTGCGCGCCCGGGGCTTCTCGCTGCTCGAGGTGGTGTTCGCGGTCACGATCGTGGCGGTGGCGCTGCTCGGCCTGCAGGCCACCGTCTCGGGCTCGATCCTGTCGGCCGGCGACTCGATCAACCGGCGCGCCGCGCGCGAGCTGGCGCGGGCGAAGCTGGAGGAGATCCTCGCCAAGGCCGCCATGGGCGAGGACGAGTCGAGCGGCTCGGGGACCTTCGAGGAGTATCCGAGCTTCAACTGGAGCGCGCACACCGAGGAGGTGCAGGTCGGCGCGCCCGACGCGCCGGGCGGGGTGGTGCGCGTGGTGACGCTCCAGCTCAGCTTCCCGGTGGAGGCGACCGAGGAGGGCGAGCAGTCGGGCGGCGAGGCCGGCACCGCCACGATCGAGCTGTCCTCGGTCCTGCCCGAGCCTCCCGGCGCGGCCGGAGCGCCCGCGCCCGGAGGGCCGCGATGAGGTTCCACCCGGGGCCGGCCCCGACGGTGTGGCGTCCCAAGACGCTGGCGCTGGTGCTGCTCGTGTTCGGGCTGGGCTGGCTGGCCCGCGGCCTGAGCGGCGGCGCGGGCGCCTGGGAGGGAGCGCTGGCCGCGTTCGTGCTCGCGGGCGCGCTGACCCTGGTCGGCCTGCTCGATGGCCGCGGCAAGACGGCCGCGCCGCGCGGCTGCTGCCGGCGCTGCGGCGCGCCGCTGGCCGTCGAGCCCGCGCCCGAGCGCTGCCCGGCCTGCGACGAGGCGGCGCCGCTCTACGACGGCACCGCGCCCACCGAGCGGATCCCGCGGCCGGGGCGCGCGAGCCGCGGGTTCACCTTGATCGAGGTCCTGATGACCGTGGCGATCACCGCCCTGGTGTTCGCCATGGTCGGCGGGATCCTCCTCTCGGTGATCAAGGCCAGCGAGAACATCGAGAACAAGTCGCGCACCGAGAAGGCGGGCTACGGGATCCTGACCTCGCTCCGCCGCGACCTCTCGGGGGTCTACGCCTACGCGCTGGGCGGCCCCGCGTTCGAGGGGAAGGACGCCACCGAGCTGGGGCGCGACGCCGACTCGCTGTCGTTCGTGACCACCGCCGACGTGCTCCCGCTCGAGAACGGGGTCCGGCCGCGGCTGATCGAGGTGGGCTACAAGGTCGGGGGCGGCGACACCAGCCAGGAGGGCGTGCTGACGCTGTTCCGCCGCTGCGTGGCCTACGACGGCACCCCGCTGGAGGGCGGGGAGTACGCCGAGCTCTACGGGCGCGTGCACGCCTTCGACGTCAAGTACCTCGACGGAGAGTCGCGCGACTGGCGCGACTCGTGGGAGGAGCCCGAGCGGCTGCCGCTGGCGGTCAAGGTCCACCTCGAGCTCTCGCTCGACGAGGCCCAGCGGATCGCCGCCGAGCACGAGGGGCTCGAGATCCCCGCGCCGGTGTTCGAGATGATCGTGGGGATCCCCACGGCCGCGGCCCCCGCGCCCGACGCCGAGGACGCGGCCGGCGACGCGGGCCAGTGATCGGAGGACGACGAATGCGCTCCCCGTGGAACGTCGCGGCGCTCGCCCTGCTCGCCGGGGCCGCCCTGACCGGCTGTCTGCAGCGCCCGCCCTCGGCGGCGCCCAAGCAGCAGCCGCCCGCGCGCGTGGCCGCCGTGGGCAGCGCGGCGAGCTCGACCGCCGGCGCCGCCGGCGCCGCGAGCGGCGCGGGGAGCAGCGCGGGGACCGAGGCCGTAGGCTCGGGCGGGCAGGCGGACGCCGGCGCGGCAGAGGACGAGCCCGCCGCGGAGGCCGACCCGCAGGACGAGATCGCCGAGCTGCTCGGCGAGCTCAAGCGCCAGCAGGAGGCGAGCGCGCGGGCCACGGTCGAGGAGATCGCGCGGGCCGAGCTCGCGTACGCCGAGGAGGGCGACGGGAGCTTCGCGACCCTCGAGGCGCTCGCCGCGGCGGGGCGGGTCTCCGCCGGGCTGCTCGAGGGGAAGGACGGCTACACGTTCGCGGTGTGGCTGATCGGCGAAGGCTGGGTGGCGGCGGCGACCGCGATCGAGCCGGGCGAGAGCGGCGATCTCATCTACGCGGCGACCTCGGCCGGCGTCCTGTTCGCGCGCGCGGCCGTGCGCCCGTTCACGCAGGCCGAGTGGGAGGGGGCCGAGCCCCCGGTCGAGACCGAGGCGATCGGCGAGTGGGCGCCCGGCGCGCTCGAGCGCTGGCGCGCGGGCGAGGCCGCCCGGCAGGCTGCGGAGCCGACGACCCCCACCGACGCGAGCGACGAGCCCGCGGCGAGCGCCGGGGAGACCGGGGAGACCGCGGGCGGCGCCTCGCCCGCGCCGGCCGCGGAGGCGCCGACCGAGGCTCCCGTCGAGGGGGAGGATCCCGCCCTGGCCGAGGCGCGCGTCGGCCTCCGCGCCGAGGACTCCGCCGCGCGACGCGCCGCGGCCGAGGCGCTCGCCAAGCTCGGTCCGGCCGCCAAGCCGGCGCTGGCCGCCCTCGTGGCGGCCGCCCGCGATCCCGCCTGGGAGGTCCGTCGCGCCGCGGTCCAGGCGCTCGCCGCGATCGGCCTCGGCGAGGAGCAGGTGCTCGAGGCCCTCACGGCCGCGCTCGAGGACGAGCAGGCCGAGGTGCGCCGCGCCGCCTATGAGGCCCTCGACCAGTAGGCCAGACACGCCACCCCTGGCCGACCGCCCGCCGCGACGCGGCCGGGCTGCGCCAGGAGCGTCCGCCGTGCGCGCGGGGGCCGATCGCAATTGACGTCCGCCCAGCGTGCGCCTCGGGCACGCGCGTTGCGCCTCCGAAGGCTGTCCGGCCGCAACGCAGCCGGGAGGAGGAGTCATGAACTGGGATCAGATCAAGGGCCGCTGGAAGGACTTCAAGGGCAGCATTCGCCAGCGCTGGGGCAAGCTGACCGACGACGACCTCGAGGTGATCAAGGGCCATCGCGAGTCGCTCGCGGGCAAGCTGCAGGAGCGCTACGGCTACGAGAAGGACAAGGCGGACAGCGAGATCCGCGAGTTCGAGCAGTCGCTGCGCTAGTGCCGCGCGGGCGAAGTCCCTTGGAGTAGACGCGCGTACGCCGACGTGCCGCTCGCGCCAGCCAAGCAGGTCCTGTGCCGTGGCGTCTCGGCGGTACGGGACTTCGCCCGCGCGGCACCTGGGGCTGTTCGGCCTAAGCGGAGCGTTCGCTCCGGCCAATGCTTAGAGAAGGGATTGCGCCGACGGCGTCGAGCAGGCGCGAGCGCGCCCGCGCTTCGCGAAGCAGAGCCGCGGCCGCCCCTCGCGCCGTACGGGCAGCGTCCGGCGAGCGGGCCCGGCGACCGAGCACGCTGGAGCGGGCCCCCCACTCCGGCTTAGAATGCTCGGCCCCGCGCGCGCGACGCGGGTCGACGGCTCTCGCGAGGTGTCCCGTGCTCCAGCGAACCCCGCGGCCGCTCGCGGCTGCCCTGCTCCTGCTCCCGCTCGTCCTCGGATGCGTGGGCTCTCCCAACCCGTACCGGCCCGGCTACGAGCCCCGCCCGGCGGAGATCCCGCCGCCCGACGCGGTCGAGCAGGCCAAGCGGGACGCGATCCCGATCGAGATCTCGCGCACCGACGCCCGGCTGCGCGCCGCCCGCAAGGAGGCGGCGCGGATCCTGGGCGAGGTGCCCGTGAACCCCTGGAACTCCTACCGCGCCGACATGGAGCTGACCCTCGGCGCGGAGGCCGGGAGCTACATGACGACGGCCGTGGGCGCGGCGGCTCCCGCCTCGACCGCCAGCGAGGCGGGCGACGAGGGCGAGGACATGGAAGCCGGCGGGGACGACGAGGACTGGGGCTCGGACGACGAGTCGGACGACGAGGACTGGTAGCCGCCCTCCACCACGTCGTGAGCGAGGTCAGCGGGGCGGCCGAGCGGCCGCCCCGCGCGCTTCCGGACGCGCTACTCGCGCGCGAGCCGATCGAGCTCGGCCTTGGAGCGCCGCCGCTTCTGCCCGCCGCCGCCGCCGCGCCGCGGGGGCAGCTCGTCGTCGTCGGGGAGCGCCGCCGCCATGCGGGCGCCCGGGGGCATCTGGGGCGCCATGGCGGCGGCTCCGGCGGCGACGGGCGCGGGCTGCATCGCGACGCCGCCCTTGGGCCGCTTGAGCAGCATCACGATCTCCTTGTTGATGTTGTCGTAGTTGGTCGAGGCGAGCTCGAACCCTTCGGCCCCGTAGTGGTCGAGGATCCGCTGCAGCGTCCCGCGGCCGAGCGGGTTCTCCACCACGACCTCAGCTCCGTCGAGCGAGTAGCTCCCCGCGATGACCTTGTACTCCCACACGGCTCCGTGCCTCCTAGGGGGTCTCGCCCCGCTCCCAGCCGATCGCCTCGCCGGCGTCCCGCGCGCGGCCGAGGAGGGTCAGGGCCCGCTGCAGCAGGTCCTCCCCGGTGCCCTCGCGGCGATAGTCGCCGATCCCGAACGTCACCTGCAACGCGCACCGGGCGTCGCCCACCTCGAAGCGCGCCTCGCCCAGGAGCTTACTCAGCCGCCGGGCGACCACCAGGGCCCCCTCGACCTGCTGCTCGGGCAGGATGATCCCGAACTCCGCGCCGCCGGTGCGGCCCACGAGGTCCACGTCGCGCACGTTGCCGACCAAGAACCGCCCGACGTGGGCGAGCACCTGGTCGCCGGCCTGGTGGCCGTAGTTGGCGTTGATCAGGCGCACGCCCGAGACCTTGCAGGCCAGCACGGCCAGCGGGTTCTGGTAGCGCAGGGCGCGCTTGACCTCGACCTCGAGGTCCTCGGAGAACGCCTGGCGGTTGCGCAGCCCGGTCAGGCTGTCGGTCCGCGCGGCGCGGGTCACCTCGTCGAACAGGCGGGCGTTGCGCAGCGACACCGCGAGCAGCTCGCACGCCTGCCGGATCAAGCCGAGGTGCTCGCCCGGGTCGAACGGCCGCTCGTCGAACCGGTCGGCGAGGTTCAGCACGCCTTCGACCTCGCCCGCCGCGATCAGCGGCGCCACCACGCACGAGGCGGTGCGGTAGTTCCTCTGGTAGGGGCGCGCCAGCTCGCCGGCGGCGACCGGGCGGAAGTCGCCGACGTCGTCGATGCACAGCACCTCGCGGCTGCGCACGGCGACCGCCATCAGCGAGCTCGACTCGGGGCCGATCGGGACCACCCGGTCGATCTCGCGCCCGTGGGTGTGGTGCTTGAGCGTCAGCGTCGCGCGCGCGCGGTCGTGCAGGTAGACCGACGCGCAGCGCGCCCCCACGAGGTAGGGGATCCGCTGCACGCACACCTCGAGCACCCCGTCCACGTCGAACGAGGCCAGCTCCTTGGTGAGCGAGGTCAGGATCTCGAGCTTCTCGTTGGCCGCCTTGGCGCGGGTGGTCAGCTCCTCGACGAAGCGCGCCTTCTCGCGCAGGCGCTCGTTCTCCCCGCGCAGGCGGAGGGCCTCGCTCTCGATCACCGCGAGCCGCGTGCGGTCTTGGTCGACCGCGCGGCGCAGCCGCTCCACCTCGCTCCAGAGCTCGTCCTTCTTGGACTGGCGCGTGATGCGAACCATAACCCCTTATCCGGGAAGGTGTTGCCCGCATGAGCGTACCACCCTCGTCCGGTCGGAGCAAGCGGAGTCGGTCCTCGCGGTCGCCGGTGGTCGCGCCGCTCCGAGCCGGAGTGGATCGCTCCGGTTCGCCGGGCATCGCGCGCTGCGCCACGCGGGCTCCCAGGGCCACGGCTTGCCGACTCGTCCGCGTTTGGGATAGTGGCGCGAAGCGCGGGGCCCCCCATGAGAGTCTGCAACACGATCTGCGATGCCGTCGGCAACACGCCGCTGGTGCGCCTGAACCGCCTCCCTGCCCAGTGGGGTGTGGAGGCCCAGATCCTGGTCAAGATCGGCTACATGAACCCTGGCGGCTCCTACAAGGACCGCATCGGGATCCAGCTGATCAAGGACGCCGAGGAGCGCGGGGACCTCAAGCCCGGCGGCACCGTGATCGAGTGCACCAGCGGCAACACCGGCATGGGCCTGGCGCTGGCGGCGATCTCGCGCGGTTACCGCTGCATCTTCGTCATGCCCGACAAGATGTCGCGCGAGAAGATCGATGCGCTGCGGGCGGTCGGGGCCGAGGTGATCGTCACGCCCACGGCCGTCGAGAAGGACGACCCGCGCTCGTACTACTCGGTCGCGGCGCGCCTGAACCGCGAGATCAAGAACAGCTGGCATTCGAACCAGTATGAGAACCAGTCCAACCCCAAGGCCCACTACCTGAGCACGGGCCCCGAGATCTGGCGCGACACCGACGGGCAGGTCTCGGTGTTCGTCAACGGCATGGGGACGGGCGGGACGCTCAGCGGCGTGGGGCGCTACCTCAAGGAGCAGAACCCGCGCGTGAAGGTCGTGGGGGTCGACCCGATCGGGTCGATGTACTACGACAAGTTCCACAGCGACCGTGACATCAAGCCGGCGACCTACCTGGTCGAGGGGATCGGGGAGGACTTCTACCCCACCACCATGCACCTCGACGTGCTCGACGACGTGCTGCGGATCGACGACCGGACCTGCTTCACCGTGGCCCGCAAGCTCGCGCGCCTCGAGGGGATCTTCTCGGGCGGCTCGACGGGGGCCGCGGTGTGGGGCGCGCTGGAATACGCCCGGCGCAACAAGCTGGGCAAGGACCAGATCGTGGTCACCATGGCCTGCGATCACGGCCTGCGCTACCTCTCGAAGGTCTACTCCGAGCAGTGGCTGCGCGAGAACGGCATGCTCGAGAGCGAGTACCTGCTGACCGCCAGCGAGCTGCTCGAGGACCGCCGCAGCAGCAAGCTCCCGCTGGTGGCGCTCGGCCCGGACGCCACCGCGGACGAGGCGCTGCAGCTGCTCAAGGAGCACGGGATCTCGCAGATCCCCGTGCTCGAGGACGGCGAGCCGCGCGGGAGCGTGCACGAGACCCAGATCGTGGAGCTGATCGTGCGCCACAAGGACCCCAAGCAGGTCCGCGTGGCCGAGATCATGGACAAGCCCTTCCCGCTGGTGAGCGGCGACAGCCCCCTCGAGGAGGTGGCCGGCCTGCTCACGCGCGAGAACCCCGCCGTGCTGGTCCGCGGCGCGAGCGGCGAGCTCGGGATCATCACGAAGTTCGACCTGATCAGCCACATCGCTCGCTGAGTTGCGCTTGAAGCGCAACTCAGATGGGGCGTGGCTCCGGGGAGGGGCCACTCCTCGCGGCATGGTTCGACGGGCGGGAGGGCCGGCGGTGCGCCTCGGCTGCGGAGGCACCCCGGCGAGCCGCCTGCCCTGCCCCTGCCCTCCTCGGCGCCGACTGGGTAAGGTCGTTCCCTTCATCGCGGCGGTGTCCGCGGGGGCAGGAGCGGTCATGGCGCACGACCTTGGGGACTACGGGTTCGGGACGCGGGCGGTGCACGGGGGGACGGAGCCGGAGCCGGTGACCGGCGCGATCATGACGCCGGTGTTCCAGACCTCGACCTACGTGCAGCCCAAGCCGGCCGAGGCGAAGGTCCACGAATACAGCCGCACGGGGAACCCGACGCGGGACGCGCTCGAGGCGGCGATCGCCACGCTGGAGGGGGTGAACGACCGCGAGGCGCGCGGGCTGGCGTTCGCCTCGGGCATGAGCGCGATCGACGCGGTGGTGCGTCTGCTCGACGCGGGCGACCACGTGGTCGCAGGCGACGACCTGTACGGCGGCACCTACCGGCTGTTCACCAAGGTGTTCGCCCGGCAGGGGCTGAAGTTCACGTTCGTGGACGCGAGCGACCCGGCCAAGGTGCGCGCGGCGCTGACGCCCGACACCAAGCTGATCTGGCTCGAGACGCCCACCAACCCGCTGCTCAAGGTGTCCGACATCGCCGCCGTGGCGGCCGTGGCGCGCGAGGCGGGCTGCTGGTTGGCGGTCGACAACACGTTCGCCACGCCTTGCCTGCAGCAGCCGCTCGCGCTCGGGGCCGACTTCGTGGTCCACTCCACCACCAAGTACGTGGGCGGCCACTCGGACGTGGTCGGGGGGGCCGTGGTGGTCCGCGACCCGGCGCTGCGCGAGCGGCTGGCGTTCGTCCAGAACGCGGTCGGCGCGGTGCCGGCGCCGTGGGACTGCTTCCTCACCCTGCGCGGGCTCAAGACGCTGCACCTGCGCATGGAGCGCCACTGCAGCAACGCCGAGCTGCTGGCGCAGACGCTCGCCGAGCATCCCGCCGTGGCGCGGGTCCACTACCCCGGGCTCTCGACGCACCCGGGGCACGAGGTGGCGCGGCGGCAAATGCGCCGGTTCGGCGGCATGGTCAGCTTCGAGCTGAAGGGCGGGGTCGACGCAGGCTATCGGCTGTGCATGGAGACCCGCCTGTTCCAGCTCGCCGAGAGCCTCGGCGGGGTGGAGAGCCTGATCGAGCAGCCCGCGACCATGACGCACGCCTCGGTCGACCCGGCGGTGCGCCGCGCGGCCGGCCTGGCGGACGGGCTGGTCCGGCTGTCGGTCGGGATCGAGGACGCCGAGGACCTGCGGGCCGACCTGCTGGCCGCCCTCGAGGCGCTGTGACGGCCGCGCGGTGAAGGCGGTCCTGCAGCGCGTCGCCCGCGCCTCGGTCACCGCCGACGGCGAGGTGGTGGGCGCGATCGAGCGCGGGCTGCTGATCCTACTCGGCGTCGCCGCGGGCGACCCGCTCGAGGCCGAGGCCGCGCTCGCCACCAAGATCGCGGGGCTGCGGGTCTTCGCCGACGAGCAGGGCAAGATGAACCGCTCGGTCATCGAGGCCGGCGGCGCCGCGCTGGTCGTCTCGCAGTTCACGCTCCTCGCCGACTGCCGCAAGGGACGCCGCCCCAGCTTCGTAGGCGCCGCGCCGCCCGCCGAGGCGGAGCGGCGCTACGAGGGCTTCTGCGAGCTGCTCCGCGGGCTGGGGCTGCGGGTCGCGACCGGGCGGTTCGGCGCCTCCATGCAGGTCGAGCTCGTCAACGAGGGGCCGGTCACGATCGTGCTCGACAGCGCCGAGCTGCTCAAGCCGCGCCCGAGCGCGCCGTGAGCGACCCGCCGGGGGCTGCGCGTCGTCCGCCGGTCCCGCCCGAGCTGCGCCGCGGCTACCTGACCGAGGACGTGGCGCCCGTGCCCGGCGAGGTGCGGGCCGCGCCCGAGGACTTCGAGGTCGAAGAGCTCCCGCTCTACGAGCCGAGCGGCGAGGGCGAGCACCTCTACCTGTGGATCGAGAAGCGCGGGATCGCCACCGACGAGGCGGTCCGCCGGATCGCGCGCCGGCTGGTGGCCAGGCCGAGCGAGGTGGGCTACGCCGGGCTCAAGGACGCGCACGCGCTCACGCGCCAGTGGATCTCGGTGTTCCGCGCCCGGGCCGAGGACGCCCCGCGGGTCGAGGACGAGCAGCTGCGCGTCCTGGTCGCGCGGCCGCACCGCAACAAGCTCAAGGTGGGCCACCTGCGCGGCAACCGCTTCGCGATCCGGATCCGCGGCGGCGGCCCTGCGGTCGACGACGCCCGCGCCGCGCTCGGCCGGCTGGCCGCGGGCGGCGTCGCCAACTACGTCGGCCTGCAGCGCTTCGGCAGCGACCGCACCACGCACCTGCTCGGGCGCGCGCTGGTGGCCGAGGACCCGCAGGCCTTCTTGGACCTCCTGCTGCTCGGCGCCCCGCGCGATGGCGCCGCGCCCGAGGCGCTCCCCGGCCGGGGGCGCGTGCTCGACGCCCGCCGCGCCGCGCTCGAGCGCGACTGGGAGCGGGCCGCCCGCGCGCTCCCGCCCTCCTACACCGCCGAGCTGGCCGCCTGCCGCGCGCTGGCCCGAGGCGCGGCGCCCGAGGTGGCCGCGCGGGCGGTGGCGCCCAAGCGGCGCGGCTTCTTCGTGGCCGCGTTCCAGAGCCTGCTGTTCAACGCCTACCTGACCCGGCGCCTCGACCGGATCGCGCGCCTCGAGGCGGGCGAGGTGGCCTTCCTCCACCGCAACGGGGCGGCGTTCCTCGTCGCCGACGAGGCGGCCGAGCAGGCGCGCTGCGCCGCCGGCGAGATCAGCCCCTCGGGCCCGCTGTTCGGCAAGCGCCTCCTGCGCCCCGCCAGCGGCTCGAGCGCCTACGCCGACGAGCAGGCGGTCTTGGCCGAGCACGCGCCCGGCCTGGGGCCCGAGCTGACCCCCGCCCTGGGCGCCCGCCCGGCCGGCCAGCGGCGGGCCCTGCGAATCCTGCTCGAGGACGTGGACGTGATCCGCGAGGGGGAAGACCTGCGAGTTCGCTTCGCGCTGCCCAAGGGCTGCTACGCGACCTCGGTGCTCGAGGAGCTGTTCAAGCGGCAGACGGACTGAAGAGGAGGAAGACAACACGGAATATCAATACCAATAACAATCCGAATATCAATGAACGCACGGTGAGAGCGCCGCGGGGACGGCTGTCGCGCGAGGGTGGCGCCTTGCCCCAGCGACCGCGTCGCTCTCGGTCAGGAGCCCCGCGATCCAGCGACAGCCATTCTGGCATTCAAATTGATATTCGCTGTCGATATTCCGTGTTGTCTTCGTCCTCCTCGACGTCACCCACCCGTTCCGCCTCTATACTCCCCGCCCGTGAGCGTCCTCCTCGGCTGTCGCGGCCTCGCCAAGTCCTACGCGCATCGCCCGCTGTTCGCGGACCTGACCCTCTCGCTGCAGGAGGGCGAGCGGATCGGCCTGATCGGCCCCAACGGCGCGGGCAAGTCGACCCTGCTGCGGATCCTGACGGGGCTCGACGCGCCCGACGAGGGGGAGGTCACGCTGCAGAAGGGGCTTCGCCTGGCGTACGTGCCCCAGGAGGAGGCGTTCGCGCCCGGGCCGAGCGTGCTCGAGGTGGCCCGCGCGGCGCTCGCCGACCTGCCGGCCGGCGACCTCGACCCCGAGACGCGCGCGCGGATCGTGCTCGGGCGGGCCGGCTTCGAGGACGTCGACCAGGAGGCGGCGCGCCTCTCGGGCGGCTGGCGCAAGCGGCTGGCGCTCGCCAGCGCGCTGGCGCGCGAGCCCGACGTGCTGCTGCTCGACGAGCCCACCAACCACCTCGACCTGCCCGGGATCCTGTGGCTCGAGGAGCTGCTCGCGAGCGCGCCCTTCGCGAGCCTGTTCGTCAGCCACGACCGCACGTTCCTCGAGCGCGTCGCCAACCGGGTGGTCGAGCTCGGGCGCCACCTGCCGGGCGGCCACCTGCGCGTGGTCGGCGGCTACCGGGCGTTCGTGGAGAAGCGGGCCGAGCTGCTCGAGGCGCAGCAGCACCAGGAGCGCGCCCTCGCCAACACCATGCGCCGCGAGCTGGAGTGGCTGCGGCGCGGCCCGCGCGGGCGCGGCACCAAGAAGAAGGACCGGATCGAGGCGGCCCACGAGACCATGCGCGAGCTGGTAGAGGTCCGCGCGCGCAACGCCGCCGGCGGGGCCGCCGAGATCGACTTCTCGGGCACGGGGCGGCGCAGCCGCGACCTGCTGGTCGCCAAGGGCCTGCGCAAGCAGCTCGGCGAGCGGCTGCTGTTCAGCGAGCTCGACCTCGCGCTCGGGCCGGGCGACCGCCTGGGGCTGGTCGGCGACAACGGCAGCGGCAAGTCGACCCTGCTGGCGGTGCTCGCGGGGGAGCAGGAGCCCGACGCGGGCGAGGTCAAGCCGGCGCGCGGGGCGCGCGTGGTGGTGTTCCACCAGGACCGCGCCTCGCTCGACCCCGAGGCCGTCCTGCGCGACGTGCTGTGCCCCGAGGGGGACACGGTCCACTACCAGGGGCGCAAGCTGCACGTCAGCGCCTGGGCGCAGCAGTTCCAGTTCCTGCCCGAGCAGCTCAGCACCAAGGTCGGCGCGCTCTCGGGCGGGGAGCGCGCGCGCCTCCTGATCGCGCACCTCGTGCGCCAGCCCGCCGACCTGCTGCTCCTCGACGAGCCGACCAACGACCTCGACCTCGTCACCCGCGAGGTGCTCGAGCAGAGCCTGCTCGAGTTCGCGGGCGCGGTGGTGCTGGTGACCCACGACCGGACCATGATCGAGCGCGTGAGCACCTCGATCCTCGGCCTCGACGGCCAGGGCGGCGCCCACTCCGTCGCCGACCTCGACCAGTGGCTGCGGGCCCGGGCCCGCGTCGAGCGCGAGCGCGCCGAGGCGGCACGCCCGGCGCCCCGCGCGCAGGAGCCCGCGCCGAGCGCCCCCCCGCGTCGTCGCAAGCGGACCAACAACGAGCGCCGCGAGTTCGAGGCCATGGAGGACACGATCGCGGCGGCAGAGGCCGAGGTGATCCGCCTGCGAGGGGCCGCCGAGAGCCCCGAGGCCCTGGCCGACCACCGCCGCCTGCAGGAGATGTACGCCGAGCTCGCCGCCGCCGAGCAGCGGGTCGAGGCGCTGTATGCGCGGTGGGAGGAGCTCGAGGCGCTCGAGGCGTAGCGCGCGACGCCGTCCTGCCGGCGCGGCTCGCGCTACCGCCGCGTCAGCGCCTCCCCGGCCACTACCGGCTGCTCCGCGGGCCTGCCCGCTCGCTGCTCGAACTCGCTCGCGTCGTGCGCGCAGAACACGGTCATGTTCGCGCCGCCTCGCCGGACCAGCTCGCGCAGGCGGCGCTGGTTCTCGAGGCGGAGCGGGCGGTCCTTCTCCATCATGCGCTGATACAGGCGCAGCCCGCTCGGGCAGCGATAGCGCGCCGGGTCCATCTCGCCGTGGAAGAAGTAGGCGTCGCCGGCGTGGAGCACCCAGCCGCCTTCGGTCTCGATCGCCACCCCGGCGTGACCGAGGGTGTGGCCGACCAGCGAGATCATGAGGAGCTCGGGCGGCAGCCCCTCGAGCTCGCGCACGGCCTCGAACCCATGCCAGTCCTCGCCTTCGCCCGCGCGGTAGGTGCGCCAGCGCTCGCGCGTGCTCCACTGCGCGGGGCGGTAGCGATGGCGGTCGAGCGTCGTGGTCTGCGCGGCGGCGCTGTCGCGCTCGGCCTCGAGCAGGTGGACGGTCGCGTTCGGGAAGTCGTCGAGGCCGCCCGCGTGGTCGAAGTCGAGGTGGGTGAGCACGACGTGGCGCACGTCGCCCCGGCTGAAGCCGAGGGCCTCGATCTGCCGCGCGGCGGTCATGGCCTCGCGCAGCTCGGGGCGCATCTGGCGGAGGAACACCTCGCTCAGCCTGGTGTGCGGGGCCGACACGTCGTGCAGCCCGAACCCGGTGTCGATCAGGACCAGCGCGTTCGGCGCCTCGACCAGGACGCAGTGACACACCAGCGTGGCGCGCTCGAGGAGCGAGCTGCGCCCGTCGAACAGGCGTCCGCCGGGCGGGCGCATCGAGATGCAGTTGAGGTGGTGCAGCTTCATTCGATCCCTCCCGCTCGGCGCGTGCGCCCGGCACCGCGGAGCCGCGAGCGGCGGACCACCCGCGGCGCCGCGCGCAAGCGGGGCACATCGCGCGCGCGCTCGGCGCTCACCGCGGATCGCGCCGAGCCTTGCGCCCCGGCGCGGCGGTTGCGACGCGCCGGGCGCGGAGGACCCGGTGCGAGGAGGGAGCGGACGAGATCGGCGCGCCTCGGCCCGCCGAGGCTCCACGCCGGCGCTCGCGCTCGTCGCGCTGCTCGCCGGCGCCAGCGGCTGCGTGGGCGTCGAGAGCAGCGCCGAGGAGGCGACCACGGGCGTCGTGGCGCAGCTGCGCGACGCCGCCCGCTCGGAGGACCTGCCCAAGGTGGCGGAGTCGCTGAGCAGCGGCCTGCTCACCGGAGTGCTCGAGCTGGCCCGCGCGCCCGAGGGCGCGGCCATGCTCTCGGCGCTCTCGGGGGCCCTGGTGTCCGGTGGGATCGACGCCGCCGAGCCGACGCTGCTGCGCGAGGCGGCCGAGGCGGTCGGGCAGGGGGTCGTGCGGGGCCTCCTCCACGACCCGGCCGCCCTCGAGCAGCTCGTGGAGGAGGTCTCGGGCCGGGCGGGCGGCGCGCTGGGCGAGGCGCTCTCGGCCGCGCTGCGCGAGCAGCTCGGCGAGGAGGGCGACGGCCCGCTCTCGAGGGCGCTGGCCGGGAGCGTGCGCCGGGCGGCGGCCGGAGGGGTCCGCGGCGCCTTCGCCGAGCTCGACGTCGATCAGCCGGTCGACCAGGGCGCCGACAAGACCCAGGGGCAGGCGCTGGCGGAGCTGAGCCGGGCGGTCGGGCTCGGGATCCAGCACAGCTATCGGAAGTGGCAGATCGGCGGCGCGTTCCTGGGCGGCCTCGCGGCGGGCCTGGTGATCGTGTCGCTGCTGTGGCTGCTGGTCGGGCGCCGCCGCGACGTGATCGAGCGGCGGGAGGCGCGCGCCGAGCGGGTGGTGGCCCGCTGAGGGACACCGTCGGGCGCCCTCCGCCCGGCGCGCTCCAGCCCGTTCCCGGACCGGACGCCCTGGGGTAGTATTTTCCTTGGTTGCCCCACCCAGTAGTCCAATGGAACGGTCTCGCAGCGGGTCGATGGGGGCGATCACGAAGCCGGCGACGCGGAGCCCGGGGCGCGTCGACGGTCCGATTCAACGGCACGCTGCTCGGGCAGGATCTCTGGACCCTTGAAGAACATCTACGTCGGGAACATCCCCTTCAACACCAGCGAGAACGAGCTGCAGCAGCTCTTCGAGAGCTACGGCGCGGTCTCGCGCGTCAGCGTCGTCACGGACCGTGAGACGGGGCGCCCTCGCGGCTTCGCCTTCGTCGAGATGCCCAACGACGCCGAGGGCAACGCCGCCATCGAGGCCCTCAACGGGACCGAGATGGGCGGCCGCTCGCTGACGGTCAACGAGGCGCGTCCCCGCGAGCCGCGCGGCGGCGGCGGCGGCCGGGGCGGTGACCGCCGGGGTGGCGGCGGCGGCGGCCGCGGCCGCTGGTAACTCGGGGCCGAGATCCCCGCGACGCGTTCATTGCCATGAGAGAGGCCGCCGGGGCACCACCTCCGGCGGCCTCGCTCACGTACGCGCGCGAGCGCGGCGGCCTCGCGCTCAGCGCCCGAGCTCGCGCTTCAGCTCCTCCTTCGACATCTTGCTGCGCCCCTGGATCTCCTGGCGCTTCGCCTCCTCGTACAGCTCCTGCTTGGTCGGCTCGCCCGCCTCGCGCGAGCTGCGCGCGCCGCCGCGCCGGGTGCTGCCCTGGACCTGCTCGACCGGCCCCTCCGCGAGCTCCTCCTCCTTGACCTGCTGCAGCTCCTCCCCCATCGCGTCCAGCTCCTGCTCCTCGAACTGCGCGCGCATCTGCGGGAACAGCTGGTTCTCCTCCTCCTCGACGTGGTGGTCGATCAGGTCGCGCACCTCGAGGCAGCGCTGGAGGAAGCTGGGGTCGTCGGGGTCCATCTCGAGCAGCTTGGTCAGGCGCTCCTCCACCGCGTGGTGCTCCTCCAGGCTGTCCTGCACCAGCTCGTCCGCGTCCTCGAGCTGCTCGCGGGCCGCCGGGTAGAGCACCTGCTCCTCGGCGTGGGCGTGCACCAGCACCTCCTCGCAGATCCGCTGGAAGATCTCCGAGCGAGCCGCGCCGCCCTCCGCCTGCTCGAGCTCGGCGAACAGCTCCTCGACCTTGCGGTGGTCCTTCGTCAACAGTTCGATCGCGTTCACGGTCGGTCCCTCCTCCGGCCCCTCGCATGAAGGCCCGCTGCCGTGTGCGCACTCAAGGGACGTGCCGCCGCGTCCCCGGGCGGGGGCCGCTCGCCCCGCGCCGCGCCGTCGCCCGCGGGCGGGGCGGGGTCGCCTCACGGCACGCGCGGTGGCCTCGGCGGCGCGCCGCCCGTGGCGAGGGGGAGGGCTCAGCCCGTCTGGTATCGCTTCAGCCGGCGGTAGAGGGTGGCGACGCCGATGTCGAGCTCGGCCGCCGTCTGGGCGCGGTTGCCACCGTTGGCTGCCAGGACGGCCAGGATGTGCTCGCGCTCCACCTCGGCCAGGGTGCGCCGCGCCGCCTGGGGGGCGGCCGCGCTCCCCGCGGGCGCCGCGGGGCGTGGCGCCGCCGGGCGGCGCAGCTCCTCGGGGAGGTCGCGCTCCTCGATCCGGGCGCCCTGGGCCACGATCACCGCCCGCTCGAGCGCGTTCTGCAGCTCGCGCACGTTCCCGGGCCAGGGGTAGGCGACCAGGCGGTCGGCGGCGCCGCACGACAGCTCGGGGGCGGGGAGGCGCAGGCGGCTCGCGATCTCGGCGGTCAGGTAGTGGGCCAGGGGCAGGACGTCCTCGGTCCGCTCGCGCAGCGCGGGGATCCTCAGCTCGACCACCTTGAGCCGGTAGAACAGGTCCTCGCGGAACCGACCCTCGCGCACCAGCGCGACGAGGTCGCGGTTGGTGGCGGCGACCACGCGCGCGTCCACCGGGCGGGTGACGTTCTCGCCCACCCGGCGCACCTCGCGCTCCTGCAGGACGCGCAGCAGCTTGACCTGCGTCGCGAGCGGCAGCTCGCCGACCTCGTCCAGGAACAGGGTGCCGCCCTGCGCCGCCTCGAACAGCCCGGGCCGATCCTGCGCCGCGCCCGTGAACGCGCCCTTGGCGTGGCCGAAGAGCACGCTCTCGATGATCGCCTCGGAGATCGCGCCGCAGTTGATCGCCAGGAACGGCCCGGCGACCCGGGGCGAGCTGTCGTGGATCAGCCGCGCCACCCGCTCCTTGCCCACCCCGCTCTCGCCGGTGACCAGGACGGTGGTGTCGACCTTGGCGGCGCGCCGGGCGAGGTCGAGCACCGCGAGCAGCGCCGGGCTGCGGGCCACGATCCCCTCGGGTCCCACCGCCTCGCGCGCGACGGGGTCGAGCTGTTGGCGGCGGGCGCGCAGCCGGCGCTCGGCCTTGCGCAGCTCGTCGCGGGTCCGCTTCAGCACGACCTCCAGGCAGCCCCGGTCGTAGAACGCGAGCTCGCCCTCGATCTCGGCGCCCCACTGCTCCCGCGTCTTCGCGGCCAGGCGGCACACCGCGTCCCCGCGCGCCACGCACTGCGACTCGAGGCAGTAGATCTCGCGCTGGTTGCTGAAGCTGAGGTAGCCCGACACGAAGCCGCACAGCGTCCAGCACACCGGCTGCTCGGCGGCGCCGAGGTGCAGCAGGTGCTGCTCCGCCTCGAACGACTCGTGCCACAGGGCCTCGGCGAAGGGGTGCCCCTCCTCGCCCTGGCCGGGGAGCGGCTCCACCACGACCAGGCCCTGCAGCGCGTGCATTCGCCCGCCGGCGCGCCGCCACTCGGCGGGGTCGTCCCAGGGGAAGGCGCTCTGGAGCGACTCGGCCGTGCGCCAGCCGTGGGCGAAGCCGAACCGGGTCAGGATCCCGCGCGCGGCGACCCCGCCGAGCGTGTCGATCAGCTCGCGCCGCAGCAGCCCCAGGGCGGCCGCGTCGAGCAGGAGCGCGCGCTGCCCGGCGAAGCGCAGCACCCCGCCGTCGGGGGCGAGCTCGAGCAGCTCGCGGAGGTCGAGGTCGACGGCCTTCATGGGCAGCTCCGGGGACTCTCAATTCGATCGGCCGATCACTCGATTCGATACTATCGATCTGATCGGTTTCGCCGCCATCCTACTTCAGATAGGACAGTTGCGCCGGCACGCCGGTGGCGGAGAGCTGCCTCTGCGAGACCAGGACCAGTTCGAGAAGAGGGGACCCATGATCACGATCCGCAAGGCGTCCGAGCGGGGCCGCGCCGACCACGGCTGGCTCGACACGCGCCACACGTTCTCGTTCGCCGACTACTACGACCCGGACCAAATGGGCTTCCGCGCGCTGCGCGTGATCAACGAGGACCGCGTCCGCCCGGGGCAGGGGTTCGGCGCTCACGGCCATCGCGACATGGAGATCGTGACCGTGGTCCTGAGCGGCGCGCTCGAGCACCGCGACAGCCTGGGCAACGGCTCGCGGATCCTGCCGGGCGACGTGCAGCGCATGAGCGCGGGGAGCGGGATCGTCCACAGCGAGCAGAACGCCTCGGACCGCGAGCCGGTCCACTTCCTCCAGATCTGGATCCTGCCCGAGCGCGCCGGGCTGACGCCGAGCTACGAGCAGCGCCAGTTCCCGCCCGAGCAGCGACAGGGTCGCCTGCGGCTGGTGGCCAGCCGGGACGGGCGGGACGGCGCGGTCACGATCCACCAGGACGTGGACCTGTACTGGGCCGTGCTGGAGGCCGACCAGCGCGTTCGTCACGAGCTCGCGCCGGGCCGCCACGCCTGGATCCAGGTGATCGCGGGCGAGCTGGACGCGCTCGGCCGCACGCTCGCGGCGGGGGACGGGCTCGCCGTGAGCGACGAGACGCAGCTCGAGCTGACCGCGCGCGGCGCGGCCGAGCTGCTCCTGTTCGACCTCGCCTAGGCCTAGGGACGACATGAGTGCGCCGGCCGCGCCCTCGCCGGTGGCGGCCGGGATCCCGCCCGCGCTCTAGGATGGGCCCA
>CAZMSZ010000022.1:0-11530 GCA_964569055.1 uncultured Planctomycetota bacterium
CGTGGACTTCGCCAGCGACAGCTCTTCCTTGGCGGTCTTGGCGCTCTTGGCGGTTAGTTCTCGGGCGAGGGCGTGGACCTCGCCAGCGTCAGCTCTTCTTGGCGCGCTTGGAGCGTTCGACTCGGCCTCCGACTCCGTCCGGGTCTTGGCGGCTCTTGGCGGTTAGTTCTCGGGCCAGGGCGTGGACCTCGCCAGCGTCAGCTCTTCTTGGCGCGCTTGGAGCGTTCGACTCGGCCTCCGACTCCGTCCCCGTTCTCCGTACAAGCCGCGAGCCGCGCAGACTCCGGGGGGAACCGAGATGCGCGGCCCGCAGCACCGCAGGCGAAGCTACGCCACGGCGCTCACCAGGATGGCTCGGGGGCGCAGATCCCGCCAGGGGGCACCCCCGCGTCGCTCAGGGAGCGAGCCCGGCCCCGCCGTTCGCCTGCGGCGTCGGGGCCTGGTGCTCGTTCGCGGCCGCCTGCCGCTCGGTGTGCGCGTTCAACACCCCCGGCAGCCGCCAGCTCAGCCGCTCGAGCACCTCGGCGGCCTGCTTGCGGTCGAACTCGGCGTGCAGCTTCTTCTGCACGCCCTCGTCGGAGAGCGTGACGTGCAGGGCGGGGGTCACCTCGTGGCGCGCCAGGCAGCGGGCGGCGCAGTGGAGCTGGCAGCCGTCGATCGCCACGATCGGGCGGCCCGAGCGGGCCAGGCGGACCAGGCTCGGCACGTCGCCGCCGATCCCGGCGATGCAGGACATCTCCGCCTCGCCGCGGCGGTCGAGCCCGATCGCGACCCAGTTGGCGAGCTGCGCCGCGCTCGAGCAGCCCGAGCACGAGTACACGAGCGGGAGGTCGCGGCGGGCCGTCATGGCGCGCCTCCAACCGCCTCCGCGAGCAGCTCGCCGAACGTGCGCACCCGCCCGCCGTTCACGGCCGCGAAGGCGGCGGCGTCGCGCGGGGCGGCGAACGCCACGATCCCGCTGCCCATGGGCGTGACCACGTCGGGCGCGACCACGAACCGCGCCTGCTCGGCGCGCACCCACCCCTGCGTGGGGTGGTCGTGGACCCAGGTCGCGGCGACGTCCTCGGCGCGCGTCCGGCGGAACGCCAGGAGGTCGCCCACGTCGTCGAAGCGCCGCACCTCCCCGGCCGGGGTCTCGTACGCCGCGGCGAACCGCCGCTCGGTCACGTGCATCAGGCACGCGTCGCACAGGTCCTCGCCGTAGCGGATCGAGGGCGGCTGTGTGCCGGGCTCGACCCGCTCGCCGCGGGGCGCGAGCCCGACCGCCAGGCCGACGACCCCAGGCAGCGCCAGGGCGCCCAGCGCCAGCCACAGCCGCTTCACAGGGCACCTCCCCGCCGGAACAGCGCGTAGCCCCCGCCCAGCGGCACGACGACCCACCCCGCGAGGAGTGCCACGAGCAGCGGGAGGAGCGCGCCCTCCCAGGTGCGCGCCGCGTACAGCCCGGCGGGGCCGAGCACCTCGAGGTTGCCGTGGCCAAACAGCACGGCCGCGAGCTTGAACACCGAGAGCGGGTTGGCGAGCGAGAGGCCCAGCAGCGCGCTCACGTCGAGCTGCAGCACCACCGCGGTCCCCATCAGGCCGAGGTCGCCCAGGAACACCAGCGTCAGCCAGGCGAACACCGCCACCCCCACCGCCGAGGAGGCGCGCCGGGCGGTGGTCGAGATCAGGAGGCCGAGCGCCAGGCTGATAAGCCCGAGCAGGAACGCCAGCCCGGCCAGCCCGAGGAACGCGCCCGCGTCTGCCCCGCCCGCGCGCAGCGCGATCGCCGCGCCGCTGAGGCCGAACCCGAGCAGCAGCGAGGCCAGGAGCGCCCCCGCCAGGCCGAAGAACTTGCCGAGGAACAGCTCGAGCGGCGTCACCGGCTGCGAGAGCAGGTAGAGCAGGGAGCCGCGCTCGCGCTCGGCGGCGATCGCCAGCGCGCCCAGGGTCAGCCCCATGAGCGGGATCACGACCATCACCAGGTTGACCAGGCTGGCCGCGGTCCGGCCGAAGCCGGCCAGGGCCACGCCGCCCCCGCCCGAGGCGCCCAGGGCCGAGAACCCGAGCGCAGGCGCGGCGAGGGCCGCGGTGTACAGCAGGAACCACCGGTTGCGCAGGGCGTCGCGCAGCTCCTTGCGCGCGAGCGTCACCACGTTCTCGAGCTCGGTCACGGCGCGCTCCTCTCCGGCTCGGCGCGGCCGAGCTCGAACCCGTGCACCTCCACCCCGGCCGCGTCGAGGAGCGCGAGCGGGCGGGCCTTGCCGCGCGGGTCGACCCGCACCGTCAGGCCCGCGCCCTCGAGCTCGGGCGCGAACCCCGCCTCGCTCAACACCGCCGCCGCCCGCTCGCGCTCCGCCTCGCCCACCACGAGGTGCAGCACCGAGCGCAGCCCGAGGTGCTCGCCCAGGCGACCGGCGGGGACGTCGGCCTCGAGCCGTCCGCGCTCGAGCACCAGCACCCGGTCGCACAGCGCGGTCACCTCCTCCAGGCGGTGCGAGGAGAACACCAGCGCCTTGCCGCGCGCCTTGAGCTCGCCGAGCAGGCCCAGGAGCGCCGCGCGGGCCCGGGCGTCGAGGTTGGCGGTCGGCTCGTCGAGGACGAGCAGCGGCGGGTCGGCCAGGAGGGCCACCGCCAGCGCCAGCCGCTGCTTGAGCCCGCCCGACAGCTCGCGCACCGCCTTGTGGGCGTGCTCCGCCAGGCCGAGCCGCGCCAGCAGCGCGGGGATCGGGGCGAGCGAGGTCTGCTTGAGCCGCGCGTAGAAGCGCAGCGTCTCGCGCACCGACAGGTCGTCGTGGAAGCCGAGCTCCTGCGGCACGAACCCGATCCGGCGCCGCGCGCCCTTGCCGTCGGCGGCCACGTCGATCCCGTCGATCCGCACCTCGCCCGCGTAGGGGAGGAGGCCCAGCAGGCAGCGGATCGCGGTGGTCTTGCCGGCCCCGTTGGCGCCCCACAGGGCGACCGCCTCGCCGGGCGAGACCGCGAACCCGAGCCCGTCCACCGCCCGCGCGGCGCCGAACGCCTTGACCAGCCCGCGGACCTCGACCAGCGCGCGGCCCGCCGCTGCAGCCACCGCCGCGGTCGCCTCCTCCTCGGGCGCAGCGGCCGCCGTCGCCCGGCGGTCGCGCCGGTGCGGCAGGAGCGGCTGCGCGACCAGGAACGCTGCCAACAGGCCGAGCGCCGCCGAGGCGGCCAGCAGCGCGCCCGGGCCCCTCTCGCCGCCGGCCGACACCCCGAGCGGCAGCACGACCGCCATCAGCGGCGCCGGGTCGGTCAGCTTGGGCTGGGGCCGGACGAGCGGGAACGCGCGGGCCGCGAGGTCGACCGCCTCGGCGGCCGGGCTGTAGGAGAACAGCCGCAGCGCCGGGTCGCGGTCGACGAGGCTCTCGAACAGGCGCTCCGCGCGGTACGGCACGTCGCCGCGCCCGTCGCGGTCGGCGTCGTAGCCGGCGTAGTCGCTCCAGTAGTTGCCGAGCCACACGTTCCCCTCGAGCCGCCCGCCGCCCGTGAGGCTGACCTGCTCGCGGTTGTCCAGAAACGCGTTCCCCCGGTAGGTGTTGCGCCGCACCAGCGGCAACAGGCGCACGCCCGCGTCGTTGGCGGCGAACACGTTGCGCTCGAACAGCAGCGTGGCGTCGACCTCGCGCGGCGAGTTGTCGACGTAGGCCCCGACCCGGTTGTCGACGAACACGTTGTCGGCGACGAGCGCGTCGTCCATGTCCTTGAGCCCGACCCCGTAGCCGCTCGGGCCGCGGTTGCCGCGCATGAGGTTGCGGGTCAGCCGCAGGCGCCGGCTGTACATCAGGAACACGCCGACCGAGTTGCCCGTGAGGCGGTTGCCTGCGATCTCCGCATCGTCGCAGTACATGAAGTGCAGGCCGTAGCGCCCGCCGCTCACCACGTTGCCGCGGACCACCAGGCCCGACGAGTACCACAGCACCACGTCGCGGGCGTCACGGACGACGTTCTCCTCGAGCCGCACGCCGTCGCTGTACCACACCCGGATCGCGTCGCCGCGGCGCGGCAGGTCGAGCGGCTTGCTCTCGATCCAGTTGCGCCGCACGACCACGCCGGGCGCGCGCCGGACGTAGACCCCGAACAGGGTGTCCTCCAGGCGGTTCCCCTCCACCACCACCTCGGGCGCCTCGATCGCGATCCCCGAGCTCTCCTGGTCGAGCGAGGCGCCGCTGCCGCGCACCACGAACCCGCGCAGGCTCGCGCCCGCGGCCGTGATCCGCACCACGGTCCCCACGCCCTCCCCCGCGATCACCGGCCAGCCGTGGCCGACGAGGGCGATCCGCTCGTCGATCACCAGCGCGCCGCGCTCGCCGCGCGGGTAGATCCCGCCCAGCACGTGCACCGCGTCGCCGTCGCGCGCCGCGGCGAGCGCCTCCTCGAGCGTCGTGAACGGACCCGCCGGCGAGACGCGCAGGACGCGCGGCGCCGGCTGGGCGCGCGCGGCGGCGAGCGGCGCGAGCAGCGCCAGGGCCAGGCCGCCGAGCAGGAGCGCGCGGGGCGCCCTCACGCGGGGACCTCCTCCCGCGCCGCCTCCAGCCGGTCGACCAGCGGCTTGAACGCGCGCCGGTGGTAGTAGAGCGCGACCACGATCAGGGCCGAGGCGAACAGCGCGCACCACAGCCCGACGTCGGGGAGCGCCACGGTGCGGAACTGCCCGACCCACCCCTCGCCGAGCACCGGCGGCACGAACGGCTTGATCGAGCTCGAGAGCGGCGCCTTGGGGTCGAGGTGGGTCCCGAACGTCCGCAGCCAGTAGTGGAGGTCGGCCAGGAACACGAACGGGAACGAGAAGGCGGGCAGCGTGAGGAGCACGACCCACTTGGTGTGGACGAACACCGCGCCCGCGAGCAGGAGCGCCAGCCCGCCGATCGCCCAGCCGCCCACCTCGCGCTCGAGCTTGGCCGCGTCGTTCAGCGGGCGCATGCCGATGTAGTGGTTGAGCCGATCGATCTCCTCGACGTCGCCGGTGAGGCGGTCGACGTAGGCCCGCACCTGCAGGCCCTTGGGGTACTGCGGGGCGTAGAGCGTCATGCGCCACACCGGCTGGACCAGCGCCACCAGCAGGGCGAGCGCGGCCAGCAGCAGCAGCGCGGTCGGGAGCAGGAACTCGGCGCGGCGGTGGCCGCCGGCGGGGACCCGGGGGCCCAGGAAGCTGCTCAGCATGATCTCTTCCTTCGAGGAGCGCCGCCCGGCGCGGCGAGCGGGAGAGGTAGGACCGCCCCGCCGCGCCGGACCGCGCGTCCCGCTAGTCCTTGGGCCTCACGAACAGGTAGCCGACCATCTCGAGGTGGAGGGCCGAGCAGAACTCGGTGCAGTAGAAGGGGAACACGCCCGGGGTGTCGGCCACGAACTCGACCTCGATCGACTCGCCCGGCTCGAGGCTGCAGTTGATCCCGTAGCCGCCGATCGCGAACCCGTGCGTGGCGTCCTTGGCTCGCTCGATGTTCGTGACGTGCCACACCACCCGCTCGCCCTGCTCCACCTCCACGTGCTCGGGGTTGAAGTGGCTGCGCACGGCGGACTGATAGACGTGGACCGCGCCCTCCTTGCGCTCGATCCGCTCCGTGCCGGCGGTGACCGCGTGCGGGTCCTTGGCCTGGCGCCCCGGGCTCCAGCCGACCTCGGGGTAGACCTCCCAGGGCTGCAGCTTGTCGGCCTTGATGATCTGGGCGTAGTGCGGCTCGCCCACGCCCATGGGCATGTCGTAGAGGACCTCGACCGTGTCGCCGGGCGCGCCGATGTCGAGGAGCTGGAAGTTCTGCGGGAGGAGCGGCCCCACCTCGGCGAACCGGTCCACGGCCCACTTGTTGAGCGAGACCAGGTACTTGCCGTCGGGCGAGGCGCTGTCGCCCTCTGCCGCCGCGATGTGCCCGACGTTGTAGTGGACCGGCGTCTTGGAGACGAGCGTCCAGGCGGGCTCGGGGTGCTTCGACTGGTAGGGGCCGCCCAGCGTCCAGCGCGCCACGGCCGTGTCGAGGAACAGGCTGGTGTAGGCGTAGCCCTTGTCGTCGAACTGCGAGTGGAGCGGCCCGAGGCCGACCTCGACCCGGGCCTCGACGACCGCGTCGAAGTCGAGGATCGGGAAGCCGTACTCGTCCTTGCGGGCGGCGGCCCCGCTGGCGATCGCCCGCTCGATCTTCTCGAAGCTGTAGACCGTCACGTGCGGGTCGAGCTTGCCGGACACGACCAGGTATTCGCCGCCGGGGGTGACGTCGACCCCGTGCGGGCTCTTGGGCTCGGGCACCAGCGTGAGGAGCTGCTCCTCGACCGCGGTCTCGAGGGTGATCACGTCGAAGCCGTTGACCTTCTTGGTCTTCCCGGCCCGCGCCACGCCGACGACCTTCTCGACGTTCATGACGTGCATGTAGTCCATGTCCCGCTGCGAGGCGCCCGCCTCGAACGGCGGCTGCCCCTTCTCCACCCCGCCCGTGCTCATCTCGCTGTTGAACGAGTTGATGAAGACCCAGCCTGCGCTCCGCCCCTTGCCCGCGTCGCTGAGGTCCTGCCAGTAGGGCGGCAGCTCGACCGCGAACGAGCGCGCCGGGTCGATCCGCCCCGCGGCGCGGTCGAACTTCCAGAACGTGACCATGCCGCGGTACGCCTCGGCGTACTCCTCGATCGACGCGTAGCCGTAGCCGGTCGGGGTGGCGTACTGGCCGCCCTCGATCACCCACTCGGTGTCGGGGGTCACGAACGAGCCGCCGTGGTCGTTGATCGCGACCGGGTTCTTGAGGATCTGCTTGGTCTCGAAGTCGCGCAGGTCGATCACCGCCATGCGCGCGTTCGCCTTGTCGTTGACGAACAGGAACTGCCCGTCGTACTCGCCGCCGGTCTCGCTCAGCGAGGGGTGGTGGGTGTCGCCCCACAGCACCTGCCGGCCGCCGATGTTCCCGCTCGCGAGCAGCTCCATGGTGTCCTTGGCGCCGTAGCCGTAGCCCTGCCAGGGCTCGGGGGTGAACACCGCGATCGACTTGAGCAGCCGCATGGAGGGCAGCCCGACCACGAAGATCTGCCCGGCGTGGCCGCCCGACGCGAACATGAGGTACTCGTCGTGGCGCCCGGTCGGCATGTAGGTCTTGAGCGCCGCCCGCACGTCGGCGGGGGTCAGCTCGCGGGACTGAATGATCGACTCGGCGGCCGCGCCCAGCCCCGCGGCGCTGCCGCTCCCCGACGAGCCCGGGCAGCCCGCGGCGGCGCCGAGGAGCGCGGCGCCGAGCGCCGCGGCGAGGCCCTTGGTCGTGATCGTTCTCATGAGTGCTCCTGGGTCGGCGACCCGCGGGCGTAGAGGGGGCGGGAGCGCCGCCCGCGGCGGCGCCCGACGGAGAGGAGGAGGTGAGCCCGGTCAGTTCAGGCTGCGGATGTAGGTGACGATCGCCTGGAGCTTGGCGTCGTCGAGCGCCGGGTTCCCGCCCTTGGGCGGCATGGCGATCTTGGTGGTGTTGGCCGGGTCGTCGGTGCCGCGGCCCTTCTTGATGAACGCGACGAGCTCGGCGTCGCTGAGGCCCTGCACGAACTCGCTGCTCACCATGTCCTTGCCGAGGTTCGGCAGGCCCTTGGCGTCCATGCCGTGGCAGGCCGCGCAGCTCATTTCGTACAGCTTCTTGCCGTCGTGGGCGCGGGCGGCCGGCTTGGCCGCGGGCTTGGGGGTGGTCGCGCTGGCGGCGTGGGTCGAGCCGCCGGGGCAGCCGGTGAGGAGGAGCAGCCCGAGGGCGGGGACGGTCAGCAGCGCAGCGCGGCGCAGCGGGAGGTGCATTCTCATTCCTTCGAGTAGAGCGCTCGGTCGTGGGTTCATGAACCGGGGCCGTGCAAGGCTCGTGCCCCGCTCGGCGTCGGGGCGGAGCGCTGCTCGAGCAGGGAGTTGCGCCGGTTCGCCGCGAGGCGCGTCGCAGCGGCGTGACCGGCCGCGAGCGGGCTCCGGCGCGTGTGACAGCGCGCAGGCGCGCTCGCGCGATCAGCGGATATGGGTGTCTGTTGAGTGGGCAGCCGAGCGCGCGTCGCGTCGGCGCGACAGTCACGGCGGTGTGACGGCCTTCAGTACAGCCAGCGCTCCAGCGCGTACGGGGCCGTGCGCCGCGGGCGCAGCCCCGCCCGCAGCGCGGCCGTCTGGGCCGCCAGCTCCGTCGGCGCCAGGGGCGTCAGGCCCTCGTCGGCCGCGCGGCGCGCGTAGCGCCCGCCCGGGTGGACCACGAGCGGGGACAGGAACACCAGGTCGCGCCGCTCGAGCGGGAGCCCGCTCACGAGCGCGAGCGTCTCTTCCACGTGGGCGCGCGCGAACCGCGCCCCGCCCGCCCCGACGAGCACCACCAGCCCCACCTCGAGCCCCGCCTCCTTGGCCGCGCGCACCAGGCCCGCCGCCGCGGCGGGGCCCCCGGGCTTGTCGAGCCAGGTGAGCAGCTCGGCGCAGCCGCTCTCGAGGCCGAGCGTCACCCGCCGCAGCCCGGCCTCGCGCAGGGCGGCCAGCTCGCGGGCCGGCTTGCCGGGCGGGGTGAAGGCGTCCACGAACGCGTGGAACCCGCCGCGCGCCGGCTCGGCGAACCGGGCCGCGACCGCCTCCATGGCGGCCAGCAGCCGGCCGGTCGGGAGCAGCAGCGCGTTGGCGTCGCCGAGGAACACCCGATCGCGCAGGCTCGCGGCCACCCCGAGCAGCGCCTCCACCCGCTCGAGGTGGCCCGCGAGCGCCGGCGCGTCCTTGGCCCGGAACGGGACGTCCTCGTACAGCGTGCAGAACGTGCAGCGCCCGTAGCTGCAGCCCTCGGTGAGCTGGACCAGGAGCGCCTGCTGGCAGTCGGGCGGGAGGATCCGCACGGCGCGATAGGTCGCGGCGAACCGCGCGGCATGGGCGGCGTAGGCGGCGAGGTCCCAGCGGCGCGCCCGCTCGAGCGCCGCCACCAGCCCGGGCCGGCCGACCTCCCCCGCGAGCGCTCCGCGCGCCAACAGGTCGCCCGCCACCAGCGCGCAGCCGCGCGCTCGCTCGAGCACCGCCTCGCGCGCGGCCGGCGCCAGCCGCCAGGGCCGCCCCCGCGCGCCGCGCCGGGCCTGGGCCTCGCCGCTCAGGCCGAGCCGCACGTGCTCGTCGCCGCGCCGCGCGGTGAGCAGGCGTCCGCGCAGGTCGAACACGTAGTGCTCGTCCGGATCGCCGGCCGTGTCGCCGTCGACCTCGAGGTGGAGCGCGTGTTGCGTGAGCGCGGCCCGCATGGGTGGAGGACGCGCCGGCGGCGACGTTGCGACGCGCCGGTGCGCTGGCTACAGTAGACCTGATAATGGACATGGCAGTCCACTGTCGATCCGCGGACGCGGGACGAGGGGAGCGACGCATGAGCGAGGCGGTGCGGAGGGCGCGGCCCAGGCGCCCGGCGGCGCGGCGCCTCGCGCCGCTGCTGCTCCTGTTGGGGCTGCTCGCGCCGAGCGCGGCCGAAGACTCCCCGCCCGGGCAGGCGCCCGCCGAGCAGCCCGAGCTGGCCTGGCTGTTCGGCGCCCCGCCGCGCGCAAGCTGGGGCCAGGTCGAGGTCCCGCCCGCGCCGCGCGCGCTGGCCGCGCTCGCCCCGCGCGGGGCCGCGCTGTTCGCCGCGCGCTGCAGCGCCTGCCACGGCCCCGAGGGCCGCGGCGACGGGCCGTTCGCCCCCGACCTGCCGCGCCCGCCCCGCGACCTCGTGCGCGAGCCGCTGCGCACCCGCGACCGCGCCGGCCCGCTCGCGTCCTCCGAGCTGTTCCGCGCGCTGACCGTCGGCGCGCCCAGCTTCGGCATGCCGCCCTTCGACCACCTCTCGGCCGCGGACCGCTGGGCCCTGGTCGCCCACATGTTGGCGCTCGCCGAGGCGCCCGGCGACGCGGCCGCGCCGCTGGCGCTCCCGCCCGAGCCGGCCGTCACGCCCGCGCTCCTGGCCCGGGGCGCGGCGCTGTTCGCGCGCTCGTGCGCGACCTGCCACGGGGAGGCCGGCGACGGCGCCGGCCCCGCCGCGGCCGGCCTGGTCGACGCGCGCGGCCAGCGCTGCCCGCCGGCCGACCTGCGCCGCGGCCCCGAGGCCTACCGCGGCGGGGCGCGCGCCGCCGACGTGGCGCGCACGATCGCGCTCGGGCGGCCCGGCACCCCCATGGTCGCGCAGCCCCTCGCGGGCGACGAGCTGTGGGCCGTGGCCCACCACGTGGCCCGCCTGGCGCGCGAGGGGCTCGCGGCGCGGCGCCGCGCCTGGGACGCCTTCTTCGCGGAGCGGCGCCGCCACGCCCAGGCGGCGCCCGACCGCACCTACGGGACGACCGATCCGCGCTGGGACCCCGCGATCTCCGCCCGGTTCGAGCGCGCGCCGCAGGGCCAGCGCGGCTGCCTCGCCTGCCACGACGGGATCGCCGCGATCGCCACCGGCGCCATGGCGGCCGCGATCGACGCCTGCGCGGGCGGCGACGCGAACCGCGGCTGCGCGGTTTGCCACGAGGGCGACCCGGGCGCGGCGACCAAGCGCGAGGCGCACCACGGGCTGGTCCCCAACCCGGGCAGCCTGTGGGTCACGAGCATTGGCCTGGGCTGCGCGAAGTGCCACTCCGACCGCGGCGCGCTGACCTCGCTGCTCGGGCGCCCCCTCCCCGAGCCCACCGGCGGCGGGCTGCTCACGGTGACCTCGCGCCAGACCGACCCGAGCGGCGCCTCGGGCGGCAACCACGCCTACCGGATCCAGCGCGCGCTCATGGGGCAGGAGACGGGGAAGGCGTTCTTGGTCACGGCCTCGGCCGGGCTGGTCCAGGGCGCGCCGCGCTACACGGACTACCCCGTGGACGACCCCGACGGCCCGGTCCCCTGCGCGGGGACGCCGGTCTACAAGGCGTTCATGGCGCGCGCCGAGCGCCAGGGCTTCTTGCTCCGGCTCGACGGCGGCGGGCAGGGCTTCCCGACCTACGACGAGGCGCTGGCGCTGACCCGCGACCCGGCCAGGGCGGGCTACCTCGACTACTACCGCAAGGACTGCGCGCGTTGCCACCTGTGGGGCGAGGGCAAGCCGCTGCGCGGCGAGCGCCGCTCGTCGGGCTGCTCGGCCTGCCACGTCCTCAACGACATGGACGGGCTCAGCCTCGGCGGCGATCCGACGGTCCCGCTCGATCGGCCCGGGCACCCCCTGCGCCACTCGCTGACCCGCGCGATCCCCGAGGAGCAGTGCAACCACTGCCACACCCGCGGGGCGCTCACCCAGCACAGCGAGCCGCACCAGCGGGCGGGGATCGGCTGCGTCGACTGCCACACCTCGATCGACGTCCACGGCGACGGCAACGTCTACGGCGCGATCCCGCACCAGCTCGAGATCCGCTGCGAGGACTGCCACGGCACCGCGAGCGCGCGCCCCTGGGAGCTGCCGATCGGCTTCGGGACTCCGGCCGCGGGCGAGGCCCCGCGCGGCACCTGGGCGCAGGGCGAGACGCAGCACCTGCTCACCTCGCGCGGCAACCCGCGCACCAACTGGACGCGCGAGGGCGAGCAGGTGGTGGTCCGCTCCGAGCTGACCGGGCGCCGCCACGTGGCCCCGCTGCTGACGGCCGGCGGGCGCGC
>CAZMSZ010000022.1:11630-17603 GCA_964569055.1 uncultured Planctomycetota bacterium
CCTCAGCTCGCCTCCTTCGCCGGGTTGTCGCGCAGGCGGGGGAGCGCCAGGGACAGCCACACCGCGGTCGAGAGCAGGAAGCCGGCCGAGGCGATCGTCATCCAGGTCCACAGGTGGGTGGGGTCGAGGCTCATCAGGCCGCGGGCGGCGAGGGCCGCGAGCAGCAGGGCGCCGAGGGCGGGGACCTGCCAGGGGCGGCCGCGGACCAGCGCGGCGTAGCCGCCGTGGGCCAGGGTCACGTGGAGGCCGACCGCGAGGGCCATCAGCGCGAACCCGCCCACGAACACCACGTGCAGGGCGGCCTGCTCGTGCACCGGGAACCCGGCGGCCGCGAGCGCGAACCCGAGCGGGATCGACCAGGCGGCGGCCCACACCAACCACCGGTGCCAGCCGGGGACCTGCGGGCGGCGATAGATCCGCGCGCCGGCGAGGAGCACCGCCAGGACCAGCCCGGCGCGCAGCGCCAGGCCGAGGCGTGGCTCGCCGTAGGCCTCGAGCGCGAACGTGCCCACCAGCAGCAGCGCGGCGAGGAGGTGCGCGGCGCGGATCAGGTGGTCGCGCCGGGTGGCGGCCCCGTCGGGCGGAGCGTCGCCGCAGGTCACCAGCGGGATCACCATGCCGCCCACCCCGAGCACCAGCCCGACCATCATGCCCTGCAGGATCAGCGTCTTGCCCAGCTCGTGCAGGTGCCAGTGCGTGTCCTTGAGCGCGCCGCCGACCCCCGTCAGCACGGCCCCGACCACGCCCATCAGGAACGCCAGCGGGACCCATACGAAGCTGTTGGGCGGGCGGCGGCGGGCGGTGGCGCTGCGGAAGCGGCGCACCGCGAACTCGACCATCACGACCACCAGCACCACCCAGAAGGTCTGCGACAGCGCGAGCGCGTCAGCCCAGGCCGCGACGGTGGTCGCGAGCGGCGCGAGCGCCCCGACCGCCACCTGCCAGCCGGCCGCGGGAGCGGTGCCGGTGCGGCGCGGGATCGCGGTGAACAGGAAGCCCACCGCGAAGCACATCATGAAGCCCTGGATCTGCACGATCGAGTGGAACACGCTGCTGTAGGTGCCCACGCCCAGCGTCGCCAGCAGCAGCCAGTGGCCGACGCCCGCCCAGGCGAGCAGGACGCCGAGGGGGAACAGCACCCGGTACGGCTCGCGTCGCCAGGCGGGCGCCGCCTCGAGCGCGGCGCTCGCGGGGTAGGGCGAGTGAGCGCCCGGGCCGGCGGCTTCGCTGGCGGCTGGCGCCGCGGGGAGGGGGCGCGCGGGAGACGTCACGACAGCACCTCGCTCCGCCGCGCCGGGAGCGGCTCGAACCGGGCGGTGAAGTGGCGCAGCGCGGGGGCCTGCTCCACGATCGTGAGCCCGCGGATCGCCGCGGCCCGCGCGGCGAGCTCGACCACCACCTCGACCAGGTAGTCGACGTGCGACTGCGTGTAGACCCGGCGGGGGAAGGCGAGCCGCACCAGCTCCATGGGGGCGGCGTCGCCGAGCATGACCCGCCCGATCTCGCAGGAGCGGATCCCGCCGGCCTCGTAGAGGGCGCAGGCCAGGGCCTGCCCCGGCAGCTCCTCGGGCGTGAGGTGCGCGCAGAACGAGGCGGCGTCGAGGTAGATGGCGTGGCCGCCCGGCGGGCGGACCGTCGCCACCCCGGCCGCGTGCAGGGCGTCGCCGGCGTACTCGATCGAGCGGGCGCGGTAGCGCAGGTAGTCCTCGTCGGTCACCTCGCGCAGCCCCACCGCCATGGCCTCGAGGTCGCGCCCCGAGAGGCCGCCGTAGGTGACGTAGCCCTCGGTCAGGATCAGGAGGTCGCTCGCGCGCTTGAAGGCGGCCGGGTCGCGCAGCAGCAGGGCCCCGCCCATGTTGACCAGGCCGTCCTTCTTGGCCGAGATCGTGGCGCCGTCGGCGAGGTCGAACTGCGCGCGCGCCAGCTCGCGCACCGGGCGGGTCGGCTCCTCGCGCTGCTGCACGAGCCAGGCGTTCTCGGCGAAGCGGGCCGCGTCGAGGATCAGCGGCTTGCCGAACCGGTCGCACAGGGCGCGCACGGCCCGCAGGTTGGCGAGCGAGACCGGCTGCCCGCCGTTGCTGTTGCAGGTGATCGTGACCATCACGAACGGCACGTCGGCCGCGCGCGCCTCCAGCAGCGCCTCGAGCGCGGCGAGGTCGACGTCGCCCTTGAACGGCGCCAGCGCGCCGGGCGAGCGCCCCGCGGGCGTGAGCAGGTCGCGCGCCTCGGCCCCGCAGTGCTCGATGTTCGCGCGGGTGGTGTCGAAGTGGGCGTTGTTGGGGACGACCTTGCCGCGGCCGTCCTTGCCGATCAGCGTCTCGACCAGGATCCGCTCGGCCGCGCGCCCCTGGTGGGTGGGGAGCACGTGCTCGAACCCGGTCGCGTCCTCGATCGCCTGCTGGAAGCGGTAGAAGCTCTGCGCGCCGGCGTACGACTCGTCGGCGCGCATCACGGCCGCCCACTGCTCGCTGCTCATGGCGCCGGTGCCCGAGTCGGTGAGCAGGTCGATCAGGACCCGCTCGGCGGGGATCCGGAACAGGTTGAACCCCGCCTGCTCGAGGTAGGCGCGCCGCTCGGCCGGGGTGGTCATTCGGATCGGCTCGACGACCTTGATCCGGAACGGCTCGATGATGGTCTTCACGCCGCCTCCGCGCGCCGGAGCGGCCGAAGCCGGCTCAGCCCTGGCGCTCTCTTTGGTCGAGCACCCGCGGCAGGTCCGCGAGCGTGGTGTTGTTGGCCCAGTCGCTGAACCGCGCCTTGAGGTCGGCCCAGGCGGGGTGGAGCGGGCAAGGGTTCTTGAGGTCGCAGCGCGCCATGCCGAAGGCGCAGCGCTGCGAGTCCGCCTCGTAGCCGACCGCCTCCAGCACCTGCGCGAACGCGATCCGCCGCGGCGGGCGCGCCAGCGAGAACCCGCCGCCGTGCCCGCGCTTGGAGTGCAGCAGCCCGGCGAGCACCAGCTTGCGCAGGACCTTGGAGAGGTACGCCAGCGGCACGCCGGTCCCCTCGGCGAGGTCCTGCGCGCTGACCGCCTCGCCCGGCCGCGGGACCGCGACCAGGTAGGCCATGGCGCGCAGCGCGTACTCGGTGGTCTGCGGGAACTGCACGGGGGGCATTCTGCATCAAGGGACCTGCTTGTCCACTGGCGGGGCCGGGTGGCTCTCCTCGCGCCCGCGCCCGCGCCCGGCTGTCGCTTGCGCGACCACACCGCGTGGTGAACGGGAGAAACGCGGGCATGGGCACGGGCACGAGACGGGACGCGCGCTTCGCGCCCTGGTCCTAGGCGCCGAGCGCGCGCGGGAACAGGACGTTGTTCTCGAGGTGAATGTGCTCCATGAGGTCGCGCTCGAGCTCGCTCAGGCGCAGGTACAGGGCGCGCCAGGTCGTGCAGGCCGGCGGCGGCGGCACGAGGTCGGTCGTGAGCTCGCGGGTGCGCTGCAGGTCGAGCGCGTGCTCGTCGTGCTCGCGCTCCATGACCAGGACCGGCATCCGGGCCTGCCCGCCGGCGCCCGCGCGGAGCATGGGGAACAGCACCTGCTCCTCCTTCGCCATGTGCTCCTCGAGGTTCTCGCGGACGTGCTCGAGGTGCGCCGCCAGCCCGCGCGGGCACTCGGGCTTGTCGCCGTGCACGCGCTCCACCTTGGCCGCCATCGAGAACAGCAGCGGGAGCTCGGTCCGCAGCGGCTCGTGGTAGCGCGCCAGGATGTGGTCGATCAGCTCGCCCAGCGGCCGCTCGCTCCAGTCGGTCGTGGCCTCGCCCGCCGCGCCCTCGGCCTTGAGCTCGGCCAGCACGAGCTCGGGGTCGAGCCCGGCCTTGACGCAGGCCTCCGCCAGGCTGCGGCGGCCCCCGCAGCAGAAGTCGAGGCGATGGCGGTGGAACACCCGGCTCGCGCCGGGGAGGCGGGTCGCGAGCTCGGCGAGGTGGGTGGTGGTGTCGAACGTGAGGGTGCTGTCGCTCATGCGGGCTCCGTTGGCTGAGGTCTCGAGCCGACCTTGAGCACGACGTCAGCCGCGCCGTAACGTCTTTCTGTCCAACGAGCTCGTGACCGGCGTTACCCTTCCGACAACGCCCGTCGGTTGTGATAATCACAGCGAGTTATGAACAGGACAACGGCTGCCTCCACCGATCCGCTCGAGCTCCTCAAGGAGCTCGCGCTCGACCTCAACGCGCCGCTCGCCGCCGCCGATCGCTACCGGCGGCTCGTGGCCGCGGTGCGCCGGGCGCTGCCCTGCGACGCCACGGTGCTGCTCGGGCTGGAGGGCGAGGCCCTGGTCCCGCTCGCCAGCCACGGCCTGGTCGAGCACGCCGCGGCGCGCCGGTTCGTGCCGCGCGAGCACCCGCGGCTGGCCGCGATCTGCGCGGCGGAGGGGCCGACGGTGTTCCCGCCCGACACGGCGCTGCCCGACCCGTTCGACGGGCTGCTCGCGGGCGACCTCCTGGCCGAGCACAGCGTGCACGCCTGCCTGGGCTGCCCGCTGCGCGTGAACGGCGAGCTGGTCGGCGCGCTGACGGCCGACGCGCGCGACCCGCGGGCGTTCGACGGGGTCGACCGGCGGCTGCTCGCGGCCCTCGGTGAGCTGGCCGGCGCGGCCGTGCGCACCGCGCGCCTGATCGAGGCGCTCGAGCGCCAGGCGGCGCGCACCGGCCTGGTCGCGCAGGACCTGATGCGCGAGGTGCAGGAGCGGCGCGGCGGCCACCTGCTCGGCGCGCGCCCGGTCATGCAGCGGCTGCGCGACGAGGTGGAGCTGGTGGCCCGGGCCGGGCTGACCGTGCTGATCACCGGCGAGACCGGCGTCGGCAAGGAGCTGGTGGCGCGCGCGCTCCACGCCAGCTCGCCGCGCCGCGATCAGCCGCTGATCTACGTCAACTGCGCCGCCCTCCCCGAGGCGATCGCCGAGAGCGAGCTGTTCGGGCACGTGCGCGGCGCGTTCACCGGCGCCGAGAGCCACCGCCCCGGCAAGCTCGAGGTGGCCGACGGCGGAACCCTGTTCCTGGACGAGGTGGGCGAGCTGCCGCTGCGCGTGCAGGGCCTCCTGCTGCGCGCGCTGCAGGAGGGCGAGGTCCAGCGCGTCGGCGCCGACCGCCCGCACCGGGTCGACGTGCGGGTGGTGGCCGCCACCAACCGCGACCTCGAGGCGGAGGTCGCCGCCGGCCGGTTCCGCGCCGACCTGTTCCACCGCCTCGCGGTCTACCGGCTCCACGTCCCGCCCCTGCGCGAGCGCCGCGCCGACGTGCCGCTCCTGGCCGGCTTCTTCTGCGACCTCGCCCGTCGCCGCCTGGGCTGCGGCCCGGTCCGCATGGTGCACGAGGCCCAGGAGCGCCTCCGCGCCGCCGACTGGCCCGGCAACGTGCGCGAGCTCGAGAACGTGGTCTCGCGCGCCGTCCTGCGCGCCTCGGCCCGCGCGGCCCGCGGCGCGCCGGTGGTGGTGACCGAAGACGACCTCGGCCTGACCGAGGGCCCGAGCCCCACGTCGTCCGCGGTCGCCCGCCCCGACGACCCCCCACCGCTCGCCACGGGCGAGACCCTGAGCGAGGCCGTCGACGCCTACAAGCGCCGGCTCGTCACCCGCGCCCTCGAGGAGCACCGAGGGAGCTGGGCCGCCGCCGCCCGCGCGCTCGGCATGCACCGCAGCAACCTGCACCACCTCGCCAAGCGCCTCGGGCTGCGGTAGGGCCCTTGACGGTCCGCCCGGATTCGCGCCCAATGCCGGCATGATCGAGGCCTGTCCGCTGTGCGGAGAGCTGCTCGCCCCGGCGGCCGCGCGCTGTGACGCCTGCGGGGCGCCGCCTGACGGCGACAAGGTCGTGTCGCCGGCGGCGACGGCCCTGCTCTCGTTCATGGCGGGCACGACCTTGACCGCCGGGCTGTGCGTGATCGGCGCGATCGTGGCGGCGGTGACGGTCCCGACCACGGTGCAGGCCCGGGCCGGCCACAACGAGGAGGCGGCGGTCGAGGCGCTGCGCGCGCTCGCGGC
>CAZMSZ010000022.1:17703-37781 GCA_964569055.1 uncultured Planctomycetota bacterium
AGTGAAGCCGACGGCGGTGGGGTTGCACGTCAAGACGCGGGACCGCGTCAAGGTGCTCGACGCGGTGCGGGCCGCCATGGGGGCGGTCGGGCTGAAGTGGGTGGGCGGCGGGCTGGACGCGCCCGACGAGGCGGTGCGGCTGGTGCTGCTCCCCTCGCGCGGCGGGTGGACCTCGCTCTACCCCGAGGAGCCCGAGCTGGCGCGGGGCCTCGCCGAGCGCGTGGCGCTCGAGCTCGACGCGCCGGTGCTGGTGGTGGGTCACTACGAGGAGAGCGCGTTCTTCTACCTCGCGTTCGGACCGGCGGGCGAGGAGCTCGACGCGTATCACTCCTGCCCCGACTACTCCAAGGGCATGGGCGAGGACGACGCCAGCGAGGCCGAGCTGGAGGCGACCCGCGGGGACGCGGCGGTGCTGGCGGGCCTGGTGGGCGGCGAGGCCAAGGAGCTCGAGCGGATCCTCGCCGGGGCGCGGATCGAGCGGCTGCGCGATCACGACGTCCTCTCGGGCGCCGTCGGCGTGAGCGCGGCGCTCGAGCGCTTCGCCGAGCAGCTCGGGCTCCCCGACCTGCTGCAGGCCTTCGAGGACGTGTGGGCCGAGGAGGACGAGGACGACGACGAGAGCGTCCGCCACCTCGCCTACGCCCGCCCGCGCGACCCTGGCCAGCTCGCGCGGCTGTTCGGGCGGTTGCGGGATCGCTGGGGGGCGGGCGCCGGGGCCGCGCCGAGCGGGGGCGCCCAGGAGGGCGCGGCTGACGAAGAGGAGCCGGACGAGCCGGACGCCGACCCGGACTCGGACGAGGAGCCTCCGGCCGCTCCGCGCGGGCGCCGCTCGCGGCGCTGAGCGTCTACTCCCGCAGGGCCGCGCGGACGCGGCGCCAGGCGGCCGCGATCGGGCCGAGGGCGGAGCCCTCGCGCGGGGGGCGCTGGGACGTGGGCGCCGCCGGCGGCTCGAGCGAGAACGCGGCCAGCAGGCGCCCGTCGGCGCAGGCGAACAGGAGCGCCTCGGCGGGCTCGCCCTCGCGTCCGGGGCGCAGCTCCAGCAGCAACAGGTCGCGGCGCTGCGAGCGACCGAGCCGCGCCAGCTCGGCCGGGCCGAGGCGCTCGGCCTCGGGCAGCGCCAGCGCGGCCACCGTCAGCCGCGTCGCTCGCTCCGCGAGGCGTTCGTCGAGGTCGAGCACCACCTCGGGCTCGAGCACGAGGTCGCCGGTGCGCACGAAGGCGAGCGCCAGCGAGGCAGGCTCTTCGCGCGCCGGCGCCTCGGGCTCGAGGGCGGGCCACCGCTCGGGCTCGGCGAAGGCCGGGAGCCGGGTCGTGGTGAGGGGGGCGTCCTCCACGCCGCCGGGGCGCTCGCTCCAGGGGGTCTCGCTCAGCGGCGCCTCGCTCGGCTCGTCGGCGTCGGCCGGCGCGGCCTCCCTCTCGAAGGCCCCTCCCGCTCGGTCCTGGCGCCGCACGGGCGCCTCCTCCGCGGGCGCCGCGGCGCAGCCCGCGAGCAGGAGGAGCGCCGCGGCCGTGGCCCACCGCTCCAGCGCGCGCCCGATCACTCGACCTCCTCCACCAGGCGCGCGTACGCCCGCTCGAGCAGCGCGAGCAGGTCGTCGCGCTCCGCCGCGGCGCTCGCGCCCGAGCTCACCGCCAGGCCGTCCTCGCCCCGCTCGAACAGGCCGAGCAGGCGCGGCGCCGGGCCGTCCGGCGCGTCCGAGCCGCGCACGTCGAGGAGGTAGCCGCGCGCCGGCGCGCTCGTCTCCCCGTCCGCCCGCACGTCGACCAGCAGCAGGTCGCGGCGCTCGGCCGCGGCCTGGCGGCCGAGGGCCTCGAGGTCGACCTCGTCCAGCGCGGGGCGCGCCAGGGCGAACACGCCGCGCACGTCGCGCTCGCGCTCGAACAGGGCGTCGCGCAGCGCCAGCACCGCGGCCTCGGGCTCGGGCGCGACGGCGCCCGCGCGCACGCACGCCAGCGCGATCGCGACCGGGGTCTCGAGGCGGAGCGGGCCACCCGCCAGCGTCGGCCGCCGGCTCGGCGCGCGGAACAGGACCGGCGCGCGAGGAGCGGGGGTGGTGGCGGGCTCGTCGCCGCCGGGGCGCTCGGCGTACGGGTCGGCCGCGAGGTCGGGCTCGTCGGCGGGCAGCCCCTCCTCCGGTGCGGGAGCCGGCGGGGCCGGCCCGCTCTCCCCGGTAGCCGCGAGCCGCTCGAGCGCGTAGCGCGCGCGCTCCTGCTGCTCGAGGTCGGCGTCCTCCGCGCTCTCGAGCTCCTCGCCCGCGGCGGACTCCGCGCGGGCGGGACCGGCCTGCGCCGCGCGCATGGCGTCGGCTTCGCCGGCGGCCGCGGCCTCGGGCGCCGCGGGCTGTGTGGTGCGCGCGCTCTCGCTCGCGCAGCCCGCCAGCGCGAGCAGGGCCCCGAGCGCGAGCGCGGCGCTCGCGCGGCGGATCACCGCGCCTCCGCGACGAGGTGCGCCTCGGCGTCGTAGCTCGCGCTCCAGGGGCGGACGGGGGCGAGCGGACGAGGCGCGTGGCGCGGCGGCGCGCGGCGCGCGCCGGCCCAGGCGGCCTCGACGTCGCGGGTCCCGCAGCGCCAGGCCGGCCGCGTCGGGAGGCAGGCCTGGCAGGTGGCCGCCGGCCGGTGGCAGCCGTGGGACGTGCAGGCGTGGTGGCCGTGGCACACCAGCAGCGGAGGCGGCTCGGGAGCGCGCTCGGGCCCCCCGGGGCAGCCCGCGAGCAGCAGCGACGTGGCGAGCACGAACCAGCGCACGGTCACCTCCTCGGCACGACCACGTGCCGGGCCCAAGCGGGCGGATCGGACGGGAGCTCGGCGGCGAGCTCGGGGGTCAGGCGCTCGCCGTCGGTCCACAGCTCGCGGGCGGCGAACGCCGGCCCGCACGCCAGGCGGGCGCGGCCCGTCGCGCGGTCGAGCACCACGAGGTACAGCCGGTCGAGCCGCGGGACGACGCGGTGGAGCACCCGCACGCCGGCGGGCGTCGCCAGCTCGTAGACGTCCTCGGCCGAGGCGACCTGCGCCGGGGCGTGGGCCGCGAGCAGGCCGCGGAACCGGCGCAGCTCCTCGGCGGTGATCGGCGCGACCGGGCGTCCGTCGAGGCCGTCGAGCGCGGCGTCCCGCAGCGCCTCGAGCGCGCGCGCCACCCGCTCCAGCCCGGCCGCGGCGCGCGCCAGCCCGGGGTCGGGCTCGCCCGCCCAGCGCTCGCCGACGTGCTCGACCGCGGCGGCCAGCCGCTGGGCCGAGAACCCCAGGCGCGCGTAGAAGCGCGGCAGCGGCTCGACCTCGGGGAGCGGCCCCTCGGCCGGCGGCTCGCCCTCGCCGAGCGGGCCCGCCGGCGGCGCGTTGAGCCCGGCGAGGCCGAGCAGCAGCGCGCGGTCGCGGTAGCGCGGCGAGGCCAGGAACGGGTCGGGCCCGGGGGTCGGCTCGAACAGGGCGGCCAGCGCCCACAGCCGCCCCCGCTCCAGGCTGGCCCGCACCGGGACGGGGTGCTCGGGGTCGCTCCACACCTCGGCCTCGGGGGCGAGGCTCTCGAGGGCGGCCACGTAGTCGGCCCCGGCCTGCGCGCCGAGCGAGGTGACCGTCCCCGCCAGCCGCGAGCCGAGCAGCGTGAGCAGGTCGAGCGAGGTCGGCCGCGTGCGGCCCGGGACGGCGGGCGCGCTGAGCCGCGTGAGCGTCCGCCCCTCCACCGAGCGGGTGCTGCCGAGCAGGACGGCCTGGAGCGGCGCGGCCTCGCGCGAGCGGACCAGCCCGGCGCCGCGGGCCTCCGCCTGCGCGGCGGCCCGCTCCAGCACGGCCTCGAGCACGGCGGGCGGGTCGAGGTCGCTGGGGCGGACGACGGGCTCGCCGACCGCCTGCCGGATCGCGAGCGCGAGGTCGAGGGGGGTCAGCTCGTCGGGCGGACCGTGCAGGACCTCGATCGCGGCCTCGAGCCGCGCCTGCAGGCCGAGGCCCGTGAGGCCGCGGGTGGTGCGGCCGCGCGCCAGCGCGATCGTGACCATGCAGGCGGCGCGCGCCTCGTCGGGGTGGGCGAGGTCGAGCGCGAAGCCGCTCCGCGAGAGCCAGGCCGCGGCGCGGGCGTGATCGGCCAGCGGCCCCTCCACGAACAGCCCGCGCGGGCGGAACGCGCCGTAGTCCACGGGGCGGCCCAGCACGCGTGAACGCGCGTACGCGCCAGCCGCCCGGACGAGCGCCACCTCCTCCTCGATCGACGCGCGCGCTTCGGCCGGCAGGAGCGGGTCGACCCCGACCAGCGAGGCCGCCACGGCGACGCGCTCGCGGGCGAGGCGCGCGGCGCGCCGCACGGCCCGCGTGCGCCCCTCGTCCTCGAGCGCCGCCAGCTCGCGCGCGAGCAAGGCCACCAGCTCGCGCAGCCCGGGGACGACCACCGCCTCCTCCAGGGCCACCGCCGCGCGCCCGGCCGCGCCGCCGTAGAGCAGCAGCGCGGCGTCGGCCGTGATCAGCGGCGCCGGCGAGCCGGGCTCGACCGCGAGCGGGTAGTGATCGACCGGGCGCTGGAGCGGGGTCGGCACCTGCACCAGCCCGTGGCTGGCGAGCACGGCCACCGCGTCGTCGGTGAGCGCCGCGCGCGCCGCCTCGAAGCCCTCCACGTCGTCGACCCGGGGGAGGCGCGAGGTCGGGCGGGCGCGAGGGAGGCGCGGGTCGGCGAACTGGAGGTAACTCACCGGCAGCCGCTCGACCGCCATGCTGTGCGGCGGCTCGAGCAGCACCCCGCCGAGCCACAGCGCGGCCGCGATCGAGGCGGCGAGCGCGGCCAGCGTCAGGGCCGGACGCAGCCAGCGCGGCGCGCTCCGCGGCGGGGCCTCGGCGGCGAGCTGTCCGGCGAGGGCGCGCTCGAGCTCGCGCCAGGCCTCGGGGCTCGGCGCGGGCGACCCCGCCGCCGCGCGCACCCGGAGCGCGACCTCGCGCTGCGCCTCGAGCTCGTGGGCGCAGCCGGGGCAGCCCGCGAGGTGGGCGCGCACGACGTCCTCCTCCGCCGGCTCGAGCTCACCGTCGAGGAGCCCCGCCAGGAGCGGGCGCAGCTCGTCGCAGCTCACGACGCCTCCTCGCGCTCGCGCGCGGCCTGCAGCGCCTCGGACCGCGGCCCCAGCACCGCCTCGAGCCGCTCCTTCAGGTTGGCGCGCCCGTAGTAGATCCGCGACATGACGGTGCCGCGCGGGATCCCGAGCGTGTCGGCGATCTCCTGATACGACAGCCCCTCCACGTCGCGCAGCAGCACGGCCGCGCGCTGCGCGGGGGGCAGGGTGTCGATCGCCTCGCGCACCAGGCGGCGCTCCTCCTCGCGCTCGAGCCGCTCGGCGGCGCCTTCGAACGGCGCGAGGGCGGCGTCCTCGTCGGGGAGCGCGCCCGCGAACCGCCGGTCGCGCTGGCGGCGCGTGCGGCGGTCCAGCGCCACGTTGGTGGCGATCCGCCGCGCCCAGGTGCGGAAGGAGGCGCGCCCCTCGAACCGGTCGATGCTGCGGTAGGCGCGCAAGAAGGCCTCCTGGGTCGCGTCGAGGGCCTCGTCCGGATCCTCGAGGACCCAGTACGCAGCCCGATAGACGGCCTCGCGGTGCAGGGCCACGAGCTGCGTGAAGGCGGCGCGGTCCCCCGCCCGCGCACGTCGTATCAGGAGCTGTTGCTCCACCCGCTCTCCTGCGCCCCTCGACCCGGGCGCGCCTCGCGCGATTCGACCCTTTTTCCCGCCGGCCCGCCAAGCCCGTCCGTCCCGGCGGGGCCTGTCCGCGGCGAGGGTTACGATCGCTCCGTGAGCTCGCTCGTGACGAGGAGGCCCTGAGTGCGCCTCCCCCCGCCCGCCGCGCCCGATCCCGAAGCCGAGGCGGCCCTGCGCGCCGCCCGGCTCGAGCTGGGCGAGGTCCCTCCCCTGCTCGAGCAGCTCGCGCACGCGCCGCCGATCCTGCGGGCCGCCTGGGGCCTGGTCGAGGCCACCCTCGTCCAGGGCAAGCTCGCCCGCACCACCAAGGAGCTGATCGCGCTGGCGGCCACCAGCGCCGCGGGCGTGCCCTCGCTCGCCGACCCGCTCCGCCGCTCGCTCGCCGCGCGCGGCGTCGACGAGCAGGTCCTGTCCGACCTCGCCGAGAAGGCCGAGTCGCACCGCCTCCCCGACCGCACCCAGGTCCTGCTGGTCGTCGGCCGCCGCGCCGCGCTCCAGCCCGCCCTCCTGACCGACGCCGACTTCGCCCAGGCCCGCCGCCACGGCCTCGACGACCCCGAGCTCGCCGAGCTGGTCGGGTTGGGAGCGACCGTGGCCTTCCTGATCGCGGCCGCGCGCGCGCTGGGGTGAGGGCGGGGGCTTGGAGTCGGGTGCGGAATCCGATTCCGACTCCGACGCGAGAGCGTGTCGCGTACGACGTCCAGCTAGGAATCAAGCGCAGAGGGCGCCGAGGACGCAGAGATTCTCTGCGATCTCGGCGCCCTCTGCGCTTCGTTCTCCCGTTCGCTAGCCGAGGCGGCCTGCAGAGCGTCAGCCTCTCGTGCTCGTGCTCGTGCTCGTGCCCGCCTTCTCCCGCTCTCCGCGAGGCGTGGTCGCGTACGCGGCAGCCCCGCCTCGTCCCTGCGGACGTCGCCCCCCGCGGCCTCGTGACGTACGCTCCCGGCGTGACCCTCGACGCGCCGCAGCCGTGGACGCCTCCCGCCGGGCCGCGCCGGTCGCTGGCCGAGGCGCTGCGCGCCGGCGGGCTGCTGCGCGCCTCGCTCGTCGGGACCTGGCTGGGGCCGTACGCGATCGAGGGCGAGCTCGGGCGGGGTGGCATGGGGGCGGTGCTGCGGGCGCGTCACGGCGAGACGGGGGCCGTCGTGGCGCTCAAGGTCATGCTCGCGGGGGCGCAGGCCTCCGACGCGCAGCGGCGGCGGTTCCTGCGTGAGGCGACGCTGGCCGCCGGGCTGGCGCACCCCTCGATCGTGGCGGTGCGCGACGCGGGCGAGGCCGACGGGCTGCTCTACCTCGCGCTCGAGCTGATCGAGGGGCGGACGCTGGCCGAGGTCCTGGACGAAGGGCTCGCGCCGCGGCGGCTGGCCGAGCTGCTGCTCGAGGTGGCGGACGCGGTCGGCGCGGCCCACGCCGCGGGGGTGGTGCACCGCGACCTCAAGCCGGCCAACGTGCTCGTGCGCGCCGCCGACGGGCGCGCGCTGGTGACCGACTTCGGCCTGGCGCGTGACACCGCGGTCGCCTCGTCGCTCACCAAGACGGGCGGGATCGTGGGCACCCCCGACTACATGGCGCCCGAGCAGATCCACGGCCGGCCGCCCACCCCCGCGACCGACGTGTTCGCGCTGGGCGCGATCCTCTACGAGGGGCTCACCGGTCAGGCGCCGTTCACCGCGCCCAACGTGGCGCTGCGGCTGGGGCGGATCGCGGGCGGCGACCTCGAGCCGCCGCGGGCCCTGACCCCCGAGGCGCCGCGCGCGCTGGAGCGGCTGTGCCTGCGGGCGCTCGCGGCCGAGCCCGCGGCGCGGCCGCAGGACGCGGCGGCGTTCGCGGGCGAGCTGCGCGCCTTCCTCGCGGGCGGCGAGGCGGGCGGACGTCCGCGACGGCTCGCGCTGGTGGCGGCGCTCGGGGTCGCGCTGCTCGCGAGTGGGGGCGCGCTGGCCCTGCTCTGGGGCGGCTCGCCGCCCGACGGCGCGCCGAGCGCGGCGAGCGCGGTCGGGGGTGCGCCGGCGCCGCCCGCGCCCGCGCCGACGCCCACGTTCGCGGACGTGCTCGCGGCCTCGGCCCCAGCCGAGCGGCTGGCCCGCGCGCGGGCGCTGCTCGCGCGCGAGCCCGACCACGCCGAGGCGGCCGCCCTCGCGGCCGACCTCGCGCCGTGGGTGGAGCGGCGCCCCGCGACCTCACCGCCGGCGCGCGACGGGCACCACCGCGCCATGGTCTACGCCCCCGAGCTGGGCGGGGTGCTGCTCCACGGCGGCTTCACCGGCTGGGGCGGCGTGCGCCACGACGACCTGTGGGTGTGGGACGGGACGAGCTGGCGTGAGCTCGCCGCGCACGGACGCGGCCCGCACCCCGTGGCCCGGCAAGCGCACGCCGCGAGCTACGACCGCGCGCGCCGCCGCCTGACGGTGTTCGGCGGCAACGCCGGGCGCGACCAGCTCACCGCCCTCATGGATACCTGGGAGTGGGACGGCGAACGCTGGCACGAGCGGACCCCCTGGGGCGACAACCCGGCGCACCGCCTGTGGGCCGGCTTCGCCTACGACGCCGATCGGCGGGTGGGCGTGCTGTTCGGCGGTCACCTCCGCTCGCGGAGGCCGACCGGGGACCTGTGGGAGTGGGACGGCGAGACCTGGCGGCGCGCCGACGGCGGCTCGCGCGGCCCGAGCCCGCGCTGGGATCACGTCTGGGTCTACGACGAGGTGCGGCGCGAGGTCGTGCTCTACGGCGGCTTCGACGGGGAGCGGCAGGTCGGCGACATGTGGACCTGGGACGGGTCGAGCTGGCACGAGATCCCGGGCCCGCACGGCCCCGGGGCGCGCGCGGCGGCCGCCGCGGTCAGCGCCGGGGGGCGGCTGCTGTTGCATGGAGGGACGCGCGCGGGCGGGTTCCTGGGCGACACCTGGCTGTGGGACGGCGAGCGCTGGACCGAGCGCCATCCGGTCGCGGCGCCGGGCCCGCGCGCGTACCACGCCATGGCGTACGACGCCGCCCGCGGGGTGGCGGTCCTGTTCGGGGGCGGCGGAAAGCGGCGCGCCAAGAAGCTGGGCGACACCTGGGAGCTCCGCCTCGAGCCCGAAGCGGATCCAGCGGCGGCGAGCGAGGAGCCTCGCTAGAGTGCCCCATCATGGACGCCGCGCCCATGCCCTGGATCCCTGCCCCCGGGGGCCCGCCCTCGCTGGCGGCGCTGCTGCGGAGCGGTCCGCTCGGGGCGCGGCGGGTGGTCGGCTCGTGCCTCGGTCCCTACGTGGTCGAGGGCGAGCTCGGGCGCGGCGGGATGGGCGTGGTCTACCGGGCGCGCCACCAGCCCACCGGGCGGGCCGTCGCGCTCAAGGTGCTGCTCGCGGCCTCGGGCGCGAGCGAGCGCCAGCGCCGCCGGTTCAGCCGCGAGGCCCTGCTGGGCGACGCGCACGGCGGCGAGGGCGTGGTCCAGACCCTCGACGCGGGCGAGGTGGACGGGCTCCTGTTCATCGCGCTCGAGCTGGTCGAGGGCGGCTCGCTCGGCGAGGCGCTGGCGCGGGGGATCGAGCGGGAGCGGTTCCTCGCCTGGTTCACCGCGCTCTGCCGCACCCTGGCGCGCGCCCACGCGCGCGGCCTCGTCCACCGCGACCTCAAGCCCGACAACGTGCTCCTGCGCGCGAGCGACGGCGCGCCGCTCCTGTCCGACTTCGGGCTGGCCCGGGATCTGGCCGAGTCCTCGTCGCTGACCAAGACCGGCGCGGCGGTGGGCACGCCCGCCTACATGGCGCCCGAGCAGATCAGGGGCGACCCCCCCACCCCCGCGTTCGACGTCTACGCGCTGGGCACGATCCTCTACGAGGGGCTCACCGGGCGCGTCCCGATCGAGGCGCCCAACATCGCGCTCCGCTACGCCGCGATCCTGTCGCGCCCGCCCGAGCCGCCGAGCACGGTGGCGCCCGACGTCCCGCCCTGGCTCGACGCGGTGTGCCTGCGCGCGCTGGCGGCCGACCCCGCCGCGCGCTACCCCGACGCGGGGGCCCTGCTCGCGGCGCTCGAGGCGGGGGCCGGCGTGGGCGCGCGGAGCCGCGCGTGGCTGATCGTGGGGGCCTCGGCCGCCGCCGCCGCGCTGGCGCTGGCGCTCGTCGTCGCGACCGCGCTGCGGGGCGCGCCGCGCGAGGATGGGGCGCCCTCGGCGCCGAGCCCGCCCGCGCCGAGCGAGGCCCGGGCCGACCCCGCGGCCCTCGAGGAGGAGCGCGCCCTGGCGCGGCTGGCGCAGGTGCTCCTGCTCGAGGACGACCGGGCTCGCTACGAGCGCGCCTGCGCGGTCCTCCCGCTCCTGCCCGCGACCTCGCCGGCGCGCGCGCCGCTCCAGGCGCTGGTCGACGACCTGCGCCCCTGGCGGCGGCGCGAGCTCGCGGGCGAGCTGCCGCCCCTGCACGCCATGCGCGGGGCCTTCGCGTGGGACGCCCGGCGCGGCCGGCTGCTCCTGTTCGGCGGCGGCTACGGGCTCCGCCCCGACGGGGTGGTCAACGACCTGCGCGCGTTCGACGGCGCGAGCTGGGCCCACCTCGACCCGCCGATCCGGCCCGAGCCGCGCTTCGGCCACGCGGCCGCCTACGACGTGGCGCGTGACCGCCTGGTCCTGGCCTGGGGCAACGACCTGCGCTGGCGCCCGCTCTCCGACCAGTGGGAGTGGGACGGCGAGGCGTGGCACCTCGTGCGAGACGGCCCGGGCCCCAAGCGGCGCGCCTGGCACTCGCTCAGCTACGACCCCGCGCGGCAGGTGGTGGTGCTGTTCGCGGGGCGGCACGAGGACGAGAACTTCGACGACCTGTGGGAGTGGGACGGGAAGGTGTGGACCGAGCGGACGCCGGCGGAGCGGCCCGCGCCGCGCCACGCGCACGGGGCGGTGTGCGAGCCGAGCGGGCGGCTGCTCGTGTTCGGCGGGCTCGGCGAGGGCAAGTTCCACGGGGACACCTGGGCCTGGGACGGGGAGCGCTGGGCGCGCGTCGCCAAGAAGGGGCCGAGCGCCCGCTCGGGCATGGGGCTGGTGCACGACGGGACCCGCGCGCTCCTGTTCGGCGGCATTCGCGACGAGCGCGTCTACGACGACACCTGGGTGTTCGAGGGCGAGCGCTGGGTCCGGCGCCACCCGCTCGTGAAGCCGCCCGCCCGGGCCTGGCACGCGCTCGGCTGGGACCCGGCGCGGCAGGTGGCCGTGCTCGTCGGCGGCTGGGACGGCGAGCGGTCGCTGCCCCTCACCGAGGTGTGGGAGTACGGGCCGGGGCTCGACCCGCGCGCGCCGCCCGAGCAGCGCTCGGGGCCGCTCGACCCCGAGGAGCGCGCCCTGGCCGAGCTCGGCCGGGTGCTCCTGCTCGACGAGCCGCAGGCGCGCTACGAGGCGGCGCGCGCGCTGGTCGAGGGCGCCCCGACCCATCCGGCGCGGGCGGTGGTCGACGAGCTGCGGCCGTGGCGCCGGGTCGAGCTGAAGGGCCCCGCGCCCGCGGCGCGCGACGGGGCGGCCTGGGCCTTCGGCGGGGAGCGACTCCTCCTGTTCGGCGGCTGGACCGGGCGCGATGACGGGCTGCTCAACGACACCTGGAGCTACGACGGCCGCGGCTGGACCTCTCACCCCGCCACGATCGTGCCGCACGTGCGCTACGCCCACGCCGGCGCCTGGGACCCGGCCCGTGGCCGCCTGGTGGTGTTCGCGGGGAACGACCACACCCACGGGCGGCTGATCGACCTGTGGGAGTGGGACGGCGCGGGCTGGGCGATCGCCAGCCAGGGCGATCGTGGTGAGCCGCGCGCGCAGCCGCGGGCGTGGCACGCCATGGTCTACGACGCCGCGCGCGAGCGGGTGGTGCTGTTCGGCGGCTTCGCGCGCGGCGAGGAGCTCGGCGACCTGTGGGCCTGGGACGGCCGCCTGTGGACCGAGCTGACCGTCCCCGGCGGACCGAGCGCGCGCAGCGGGCACGCCATGGCGTACGACCCGGTCGGGCGACGGGTCCTGGTGTTCGGCGGCTGGGACGGGCAGCGCCTGCTGAACGACCTGTGGGCCTGGGACGGCGAGGGCTGGAGCGAGCTGGCGGCCGGGGCCGGCGAGCCGCGCCCACCCACCCGCAACGCGGCGGCCGTCGCCCACGACGGCGAGCGCCTGCTGGTCTACGGCGGCGCCGCCGAGCGAGGAGAGCTGGGCGACACCTGGGTGTTCGAGGGCGGCCGCTGGCGCGAGCGCCAGCCCATCACCTCGCCCGGGAAGCTCGCCTGGCACGGCGTCGCCTGGGACGCGCGCCGGGGCGCGTTCGTGCTGTACGGCGGCTCGCGCCGGGCGAAGAAGAAGAAGACGGAGCGGCCCGGCGAGGTGTGGGAGTACTGAGCTGGCGCCTACAGGTCGCCGCGCACCGTGACGAAGTCGCCCTGCGGCCCGTCGCTCTCGATCGTCAGGTTGGTGGGGGTCACGCCGGGGAGCACCGGGAGCGGGAAGCCCGACAGCGAGCGGGCCACGAGCTGCAGCGCGGGCGGGAGCACGAAGTCGACCAGGTTCTCCACGGCGGTCTGGTCGAGCGGCGCCATCGGCGTGGTGTGGACGTCGGTGATCGCCACCGGGCGCCCGTCGACCAGGACCTCGATCGCGCCGGCGGGGGTCACGCGCGCGCTCATGGCCGCCTCCACCTGCAGGCTCGCCTCGAGCACCAGCTCGCGGGGCCGCCCGGCGGGCGCCACGTAGACCGCCAGGCTGAGCTCGCCCAGGCCGCCCTCCAGGAGGCCCGGGGCGGCGCGCGTCGCGAACACCGGCGGGGTCAGCGCGCTGACCTCGAGCTCGATCGGGTCGGCGGCGTTGAGGTGCGGGGCGAGGCTGGGGAAGAACGTGGTCAGCAGGAAGGCGTCGAGCTGGAGCCAGGGCGGGAGGGTCGTCTGCTGCGCGACCAGCGCCTGGTCGATCCGCAGGTCGAGCAGGCCGCCCTGCCAGGCCGCGTGGCCCACCCGGTTGAGCAGGTCGTCGTTGGCCGAGACGTGGAACGCCTGGGTGAGCGGGTGCGTCGGCGCGGCGCCCGGGGTCACGAGCGAGCCGGGCGCGGGGAGCGGGGTGAAGCCGGCGGGCGCAGTGACGACGAGGTCCCCGGCGGTGCGCACGCTGGCGCCGTCGGGATCGAAGCTGACCGCGGTCGGCACGAGGTGGAGCGTGGCCGCGCGCCCGAGCACCGTGCGGGTGATCGGGGCGTTGGCGCCGGCGAGCGCGCGGTTCACCTCCTGCGGGACCACCTGCTCCACCTGCTGGCGGACCTGCCGCTCGACCACCCGGCGCACGGCGTCCCGCGCGAGCGCCTCGAGGAAGCCCGGTACGTTGTTGATGTCGAAGGCGAAGCCCTGCAGGTCCACCACCACGTTCTGGAGCTGCGTCGAGAGCTGGCCCTGGGCCACGCTGACGACGGCCTCGGCGTCGAGCACCGCCAGGGTGGCGGTCACGCGGGTGGTGAGGCTGTAGCCGATCCCGAGCACGGCGCCGTGGGCGCGCACGGTCACGTCGACGCTCGGCACCTCGGCGTGCACGCCGAGGGCGCCCGCGCGCGGATCGAGCTCGAGCCGCGGGGTGCCGAAGCTGGCCGCGGTCGCGTCGACCTGCAACGTCGCCAGGCCGCTGCCCCCGCCGTAGAGCGGGTTCTGCTGCAGGATCATGTTGGCGAGCGGCGCGCCGCCGAGCTGCTGGGCGGCCACCTGCTCGATCGCGTCGAACGCGGGGCGGTTGAGGCGCGCCACCACCGCGTCGCCGACCGGCTGCGAGGCCGGGAGGAAGTCGCCCGCCACCACCGAGAGCGCGGTGCGCGTGCGGTTCCCCCAGGTGTCGGCCGCCTCGAGCGTGATCACGTTCAGGCCCGGCGTGAGCGTGAGCACCTCGAGGAACTGGTTGCCGGCGCCGAGCGTGACGGGGAGCCCGTTGACCAGGAAGTAGGCCACCTGGCTCGCGTCCTGGATCGTGCCCTCGACGCCGACGTGCTGCTGGCCGGCGAGGAAGGCCCCGCGGGCGGGCGAGACGAGCGCGATCACCGGCGCGTCGTGATCGGGGCCGGTCGAGGTCGCGCCCCCGCCCGTCGTGGTGCCCGTCGAGCCGCCGCTCGTGGAGCCGGTCGAGCCGCTGGTGACGGGCGAGGGCGCGGCGCTGGTGGACGCGGCCACGGTCGCCGCGCTCCGCGACGACGAGCCCCCGCCGCCGCAGCCGGTGAGGAGGACCAGGGAGGCGATCGCGAGCGGGCAGGGACGCAGCATGGGAGCACTCCGTGCGGAACGAGCGCTCACCCTAGCAAAGGCCTGAGAGGAGGCCAAGGTTTTCAAGTCCCGTCCGGCCAGCAGGTTATGGCGGGGTGCGTCATGGCTCCCAAAGACGGGCGTGCGGGCTCAGCACGTTTTGGAAGCCGCGTGAAAAGTGATTGATCTGCTTAAGTTTAGGTCGAGCGACCGCTGGCGCCTGGGGAGCACACTCGAGCGCTTACCGCACTTGTGTCCGGAGTTATCGATCTCCCACGACAGGGGTCTCAACCTGTGGGACTGAACCGACAGGGCTTGCGGAGGAAAGGACTTGCGAACTGGATTTGGCCGTGCTGTCGGGCGCCGCCAACGGGAACCGCGAGTGGCACCGGCGCGCGGTCCGAACCAGGAGCTCTCCATGCGTTCTTCCTTCCTCACCTTCGCAGCGCTCCTGCTCGCGCTGCCCACCTCGGGTTGTCTGGGCAAGCTCTCGCTCTACGACGACGTGGCGCCCGATCGCTGGCCGATCGTGCCCACCTCGACGGAGCTCGCGAGCGAGGCCCACTGCGGTCCGCCCGCGCAGCGGCCGACGCTGCTCGTGCGCTACGGCGCGCGCGACCCCGAGCGCACCGCCCTGCGTGATCTGCTGCGATTCTCCCTACGCGCCCTCGACGACGACGTCGATCCCGCCGCGTGGGTGGCCGAGGAGGCCCGGACCAAGCTCGGCCTCGCGCAACCCACGTCCGTCGCAGAGCAGTCGGGGCTGTTCGCCGCGGTGTTCGAGCAGCCCCTGGACGAGGAGCCCACGGTCGACGCCGACTACACGCTCGAGCTGATGCTCGACCGAGACGTCGAGATGCCGTGGTACTCGCTCCTGGGGCTCGTGCCGGGCGTGCCGTTCGTCGACCACAACGCGTTCACGCTGCACGCCCGCGTGCTCGACGCGTCGCGCACCGTGCTCGACGAGCGGGCGGTGCGGGCGCGCCAGACCGAGGCGTTCTGGGTCCCGCTGCTCCCCCTCAACCTCATCATGCTCGCCCTCCCGGGCGTCGACCTCGGCCTGGACCCGTTCGAGGGGAGGTGGAACCAGCTCGAGCTGGTGAACGGCATGATCCGGCAGGTGCTGGTCCAGTCGCACGAACGGATCGACTTCCAGAAGGCCCGCGAGCCCCAGGCTGCCCCGCCCGAGGCTGACGGCGCCGGCTCTCCACCGAGCCGCTAGGCTAGGCGCTCTCGGGAGCCAGGCCCGGCAGCTCGGGCATGGCGACCTCCGCGCTCTGGGAATCGACCCCGACCGGGGCGATTCCCAGGGTGCGCTCGACCACGGCGTGGCTGGCGTAGATCAGCGGGGTCAGCGCGATCGCCGCGGCGAGCTTCACCACGTACGAGGTGGCGGCCACGCTCACGAGGTCGCCGAACGGGAGGGTCGAGCCCCACACGAGCAGGTTGATCACCACCGTGTCGATCAACTGCGAGATCGCCGTCGACCCGGTCGCGCGCAGCCACAGCATGCGACCGCCGGTGTGCTCCTTCAGCTTGTGGAACACCGCGATGTCGAGGAGCTGGCCGATCAAGTAGGCCACGGTCGAGCTCATGAGGATCCACTGCGAGCTCGAGAACACGCGCTGGAAGGCGTCGCCGGTCACCCCGGCCCAGTCGGCCTCGGTGGTGAAGGGGGCCATGGGCACCAGCCCGGCCACCCACAGCACGCCGATCGTGAACCAGGCCATGCCGAACCCGACGAGCGTCACGTAGCGCGCCGCGCGCTGCCCGTAGAACTCGTTGAGCAAATCGGTGAGCAGGAACACGACCGGGAACGGGATCATGCCGACCGAGATCGTGAGCGCGACCCCGGCCGCCGAGGTCTGGTAGAGCTTGCCGCCGATCAGGTCGCCCACCAGCAGCGAGGTCACGAACAGGGCGGCGAGCGCCACGAACAGCTTGAGACGGCCGTCGAGCTCCATGGGGGCTCAGGGTAGCAGGTCTCGCGGCGCGCGGCGGAGTCGGGACGGGTCGCTCTGGTCAGCCTTCGTGCCCGTGCCCGTGCCCGTGCCCGTCTCCGTGCGCGTGACCCCAGAACACGAGCACGGAGCACGAGCACGGAGCACGGAGCACGAGCACGGGCGCGGGCACGGGCACGAGGCGAGAGGCGACAAGCCTCTCCTCTTTCACCTCAGAGCAAACCCCCTGACAGGTCCCGAGCCCGTGGTAGCGTTGGCCGGTGGCCCCGCGCGCGAGCGCGCGAGCGCCGCTGGGAGCCATGATCGACCCGCTCCGCGACCTGACGCCTGCTCAGCACGCCGCCGTGACCCACGGCGATGGGCCGCTGCTCGTGCTGGCCGGCGCGGGGTCGGGCAAGACGCGGGTGATCACCTGCCGGGTGGCCCACCTGATCCAGCGCGGCGCGGCGCCGGGGTCGATCCTGGCGATCACGTTCACCAACAAGGCCGCCCAGGAGATGCAGGAGCGGATCGCCAAGCTGACCGGCGGGGCGAAGGTGTGGGTCTCGACGTTCCACGCCTTCTGCGCGCGCACGCTGCGGCGCTTCGCGGGGCGGGTCGGCTACGCGCCGGGGTTCACGATCCTCGACGACGCCGACCAGCGGGTCGCGGTGCGCGAGGCGCTGCTCGAGACCGGGACCGACCCCAAGGTCTACGCGCCGCCGCGCGTGCTGCACGCGATCGAGCGGGCCAAGGACCGGCTGCTCTCGCCCGAGCAGCTCGAGGCGGAGGCGACGTCCGACTACGAGAAGGCGGTGGCGCGGGCCTACGGCTACTACCAGGGGCTGCTGCGCGAGAGCAACGCCATGGACTTCAGCGACCTGCTCGTGCAGACCGTGGCGCTGCTGCGGCAGGACGACGTGCGGGCGCTGTTCGCCGACCGCTACCGCCACGTGCTGGTCGACGAGTACCAGGACACCAACCACTCGCAGTACGAGCTCACCCGGCTGCTGGCGCAGGAGCGGCGCAACGTGTGCGCCACCGGCGACCCCGACCAGTCGATCTACGGCTGGCGCGGGGCGGACATCGGGAACATCCTGCGGTTCGAGCAGGACTACCCCGACGCGCGGGTGGTGACGCTGGCCGAGAACTTCCGCTCGACGCGGCTGATCCTCGACGCCGCCAACGGGCTGATCCGGCGCAACACCGAGCGGCGCGAGAAGGACCTCGTCACCAGCGGCCCCGACGGGGCGCCGGTCGCGTTCCACGTGGCGGCCGACGAGCACGACGAGGCGCGCTGGGTGGCGGCGCGGATCCGCGAGCGGCTCGGCGAGGGGGTCACGGCTGACGAGGTGGCGGTGTTCTACCGGGTGGGCGCGCTGTCGCGCGCGGTGGAGACGGCGCTCCTCGAGCGGCGGATCCCGTTCCGCGTGGTCGGCTCGGTCGGGTTCTACCAGCGGCGCGAGGTCAAGGACGCGCTCGCCTACCTGCGCCTGATCCACAACCCGCACGACGACGTGGCCGCCCAGCGCGTGATCAACGTGCCGACCCGCGGGGTCGGCAAGGGGACGCTCACCAAGCTGCGCGCCCAGGCCAAGGTGCGCGGGTGCTCGCTGGCCGAGGCCGCGCGCGCGCTGATCGCCGAGGACGGCCTGCGCGGGAAGGCGCGCCTCGGGCTCGAGCAGTTCGTGTCGCTCCTCGACCGGCTGCGCGAGCGCGCCGCGGCGCTGCGCTTCGTCGAGCCCCTGGTGCGCGCGGTGCTCGAGGAGACCAACTACGCCGAGCACGCCCGCCAGGTCTCCTCCACGCCCAGCGAGGAGCAGGAGCGCCTGCTCAACCTCGAGGCGCTGGTGGCCGGCGCGCGCGACTTCGACCGGCGGTTCGGGCCCGCCCATCCGCGCGCGGACCTGCAGCCCGTCGCGCCCGCGCCCGCGCAGGACGAGCTGTTCCCGCTGTTCACCAGCGCGCCAGCCGCGGCCCCGGCGGCCGCGCCGCTCGGCCCGCCTGGGGTGGACGACCCCGAGGCGGGCGGGCTCGAGGGCTTCCTCCAGCAGGTCGCGCTCCTGTCGGCCGCCGAGGAGGTCGAGACCGACGACGCCAAGGTCTCGCTGATGACGGTCCACTCGGCCAAGGGGCTCGAGTTCGACACGGTGTTCGTGGTCGGGCTGGAGGACGGCCTGTTCCCCCACAGCCGCGCGCTCGAGGCGGGCGACGGGCTGGAGGAGGAGCGGCGCCTGGCCTACGTGGCGATCACCCGCGCCAAGCGGCGCCTGACGCTGACCCGCGCCAACTGGCGCACGCTGCAGGGGCGCTCCAGCCCGCAGCGCGCCTCGCTGTTCTTGCTCGAGGTCCCGCCCGAGGTGTTCGAGGCCGGACGCGCGCCGAGCGAGGTGGAGCGCGGCTACGCCACCTACGCCGACGAGGAGGCGGAGGAGGGCGAGGGCTGGGACGCCCCGAGCTGGGACGACCTCGGGGTCGACGAGCCGGACGACGAGCAGGCGCGCCCGCGGCTTGGGCGGCGCGCGGCGCGGGCCGCCGCCCCGCGCAGCTGGAGCCGGCCGCTGGCGCTGCCCGCCCCGCGCGCCGAGGAGCGTCCCCGCGCGCCGGCCCCCGCGCCCGCCGACCTCGCGGCCCAGGCGGTCGCCGCCGCGCAGGAGGGCGGCGGCGAGCTGCGCACCGGCGACCGGGTGCGTCACGAGCAGTTCGGCTATGGTGTCGTGCTCGAGCTGACGGGCCTCGCGCACAAGCGGCGAGCGAAGGTGCGGTTCGATCAGCACCGGTTCGGGACGAAGGACCTCGTGCTGCAGTACGCGCGCTTGACCAAGGTCGGTTCCCAGGCATGAGGCCGGGCGCTCCTCGGCGCGGTGGCCGGTCGCGGATCGCGCTGTCCCCCCGGATCATGCTGGTCGCGGCGGTCCTGGCCCTCGCCGGGCACCAGCCGACGAGCGCCCACGTGGTCGCGGTCGGCGTGGGCTCGCAGAGCGAGCTGCGGATCACCCCGCGCCGGATCCAGGTCAAGTTCAACCTCGGCTTCTCCAGCCTGCTCGGCCTGGGCGAGCTCAAGCGCATGGACGTCGACGGCGACGGCGTGATCCGCCGCGACGAGGAGGCGGCCTACGTGGCCGACCTCGGCCAGCGCGTCGTCCCGCAGCTGCGCCTCGCGGTCGACGGGCAGCCGCTCGAGCTGCGGATCGTGGACCAGCGCGGGCTCGGGATCCTGGGGCCGATCGAGCAGGTGGGCTTCGACACCTGGTACGAGCTCGAGGCGGTGTGCGACCTCGGCCCCGAGCCGCACGTCCTGGAGTACTACGACGGCACCGGCGGGGGCGAGACCTCCGAGCAGCTCCTGTGGCTCCCGCTCGACCCCGAGGCGTTCGCGCGGTTCGAGACCTCGCAGGCCACCCCGGGCCCCGTGCGCGACCGGGCCGGCGTGCGCAACCTGCTGGGGCGCGACGTGCGGGTGGCGTTCACCTTCAGCCCGCTCGCGCTCGAGCGCGACCGGGCGCTCGAACTGCTCGAGCCGCGGCTGCGCGGGTTCGAGGCGGCCGTGGGGGCGATCGGCGCGGCGGTGAGCGCAGGGGTGGAGGAGGAGCTCAACCGGCTCGCGCTGCGGGGGGTGGAGTTCGCGTCGCCGCAGGCGCGCGAGGGCTTCGTGCAGGCCGCGCCCATGGCGCAGGACCGCACGATCGAGGCGACCACCGGCGAGGTGCTCCCCGGCCCGGACGAGGCCGAGGGCGAGCAGGGCATCAGCTTCGTGGGCGGCGAGGCGGAGATGATCCGCACGCTCGATCGGCCGTTCTCGCTGCTGGCGCTGGCGTTCTTCGTCGTGTGGGGGATCGGCCACGGAGTCATGCCCGGCCACGGCAAGTCCATGGTCGCCGCCTACCTCCTCGGCACGCAGGGGCGCCTGGCGGACGCGTTCAAGCTGGGCGCGATCGTCACGTTCACGCACACCGTGGCGCTCTACACCATCGGGCTCGCGATCGTGTACCTCGTGACCGAGAGCCAGACCGTGTTCATGGCCAAGACCACCCAGCACCTGACGCTGGCCTCGGGGGTGGGCCTGATCGGGTACGCGGCGTTCCTCGGCTGGGGCCGGTGGAAGGCGCTGCGACGCGAGCGCGAACACGAGCACGAGGTGGAGGAGGCCGCCGGCCCGCGCCCCGTCGGGCCGAGCGTGCTCGGGTCGCCGGGGCCCGAGGTCGCGCCGGCCGGAGAGCACGCGCACCCGCACGACGGCGGTCACTCGCACGCGCACCCGCACGACGGCGGTC
>CAZMSZ010000023.1:0-4288 GCA_964569055.1 uncultured Planctomycetota bacterium
CACGCGCCCCTCGTGGCGGCGCCAGGCGACGGTCTGGCGCTTGTCGAGGCGCGCCGTGGCGGCGCGCTTGCCGCGGAGCAGGCAGGAGCGCTGGTACGCGCGCACGAACCGGCGCAGCTCGAGGTCGGCGTGGCGCGGCGCCCCGCTCAGCCAGGCCCGGGCGTAGCCCCACAGCATGGCGAGGCCGCCGATCCCGCGCGGACGGCGAGTGCTGCGCAGGAGCGCGCTGGCGGCCATGTAGAGCGGGCCCGTGCCCATGTAGTACTGCCCGAACCCGTGGCGCGCGCGCCCGGTCCACAGGCCCTTGTGGCTGCTCCCCATGGGGCGCAGGTGCAAGAAGCGCAGCTCGGGGTCGTCCCAGCTCGCCGCCTTCCAGCCGAGCTGCCGGCAGCGGTGGCAGTCGATGCCGTCCCACATCACCTCGCGCACGAACCCGCCGATCGCCGCGAAGCACTGCCGGCGGTACAGCTTGACCATCCCGAGCGAGGTCTCGTCGCCGCAGCCCTCGCTGATCAGCTCGCCGGCGAACGAGCGCTCGTGGTTGCTCGGGCCGGGGAAGTAGGCCTTGCCGCTGCAGGTGCCCAGGCGAGGGTCGAGCTCCATGCGCTCGATCAGCGTCTCGAAGTAGCGCGGCGGCAGCTCGATGTCGAGGTCGAGCTTGCACACGTAGTCGAACGTGCGCGGGTCGATCCCCTGATAGCCGTGATAGAAGGCCTCGATCACGCCCGGCCCGACGCTGCGCCCGCCGCGGTCCTCGCGCCGGAGCACGCGAATGAACGGGTGGCGCGCCGCGTACTCCGCCAGGATCGCGGGGGTCTCGTCGCGCGAGCCGTCGTCGACGATCACCCACACCGCGGGCGGCAGCGTCTGACGGACCACGCTCTCGAGCGTCCGCCGCGCGAACTCGGCCTCGTCGCGGCAGGGGGTGATCAGGGCGTAGCGCCGCGCGCCGGGGCGGGCCAGCAGGGCGCCGCGCCCGGGGCGGACCGGCGCGCGCCGCCCCAGGGCGGCCTCGCGGACGACGTGCAGCAGCCAGCGCGACTCGCCCGCGGGCGCGGGCCCAGCGCGCCGGACGACGTGGAGCCGCTCGGCGGCCGCCGGCGCGAGGGCGCGGGCGGCGATCCGCCACTCGGCGGTCGGGACGGCGATCCAGGCCGAGCGCTCCAGGCGGCGCCCGAGCGCGCGGGCGGCCCCCGGGGCGAGGGCCGCCGGTTCGCCGCGCAGGCCGCAGCCGAAGCGCAGCCCGGCGAGGTGCGCGGCCACGAGCGCCGTGGGGTCGAGCGGCGCGCCGACCTCCTCGTGCAGCAGCTCGACCGACTCGCGCAGGAGGGCCGCCGCCAGGGCGCCCGCGCGCGCGAAGCGCGCCAGCGCCTGCGCCAGGCCACCCGGGCCGGGGCCCCGCAGGGCGAGCGCCAGCCCCAGCGCGTCGAGGTAGCGGCGCGGGGCGCCGCGCGCGAGCGTCAGGTGCGCGAGCAGCAGGCCCAGCGCCCCGGGTCGGGGGCGCGCGCCCTGCGCGATCGCGGCCACGTAGGCGCCCTCGGCGCGCCAGGTCTCCACGTCGACCAGGGTCCAGGGCGCGGCGGGGTCGACGAGCTCGGGGGCCAGATAGGCGACGCGCACGCTCACGCTCCTGCCCGGAGGGGCCGATCGCGCCCGCGCCGCGGGCGCGGCTCGCCGCCCGCGAGCGCCTCGGCGCGGCTGCGGGCGAACGCCGCGCGCAGCCGGCGCAGGTTGACCTCGGCCGCGAACTCCTCGCCCACGTGCGCGCGGCCGCCCTCGGCCAGCCGCGCGCGCAGCTCGGGCTCGCGCGCCAGCCGCTCGAGCGCGCGGGACAGCGCGAGCGGGTCGCCGGGCGGGACGAGCAGCCCGGTCTCGTGCGGCACGATCAGCTCGCGGATCGTGGGCAGCTCGCCGCTGACCACCGCCGCCCCGCTGGCCATGGCCTCCATCAGCGCGACCGGGATCCCGTCGCGGTCGCCGTCGCGCCCGGTGCGGCAGGGGAGCGCCACCACCTCCGCGCGCGCGAGCAGGGCGCGCACCTCGTGGTTGGGGCGCGCGCCCAGGAGCTGTGCCCGGTCGGTGAGCCCGAGCGTCCGCAGCAGGAGCTCGAGCCGGACCCGCTCGGGCCCGTCGCCCACCACCAGGCAGCGCAGGTCGACGCCGCGCCCGCGCAAGAGCGCCAGCGCCTCGAGCAGCACGTCGAACCCCTTCTTCTCGACCAGCCGCCCCACCCCGACCACCAGCCCCGGCTCGCGCCCGCCGGGGGCCGGCGCGAACGCGGCGACGTCGACCCCGCAGCGGATCACCGGGAGGCGACGAGGCGGCGTCGGGGTGAGCGCCGCGTAGAACCGGCGGTGCCAGCGGCTGATGCAGGCCACGAACGCCGCGCGACGCAGCTTCTCGATCAGGAGGGCGCGGTCCACGAACAGGTCGGCCGCGTGCCCGGTGAAGCTGAACGGGACGCCCAGGGCGTGGGCCGCGTACATGGCGACGGTCGCGGGCGCGTGGGCCATGTGCGCGTGCACGTGGGTGACCCCGAGCCGGCGGACCCGCCGCGCCAGGGCCAGCCCCGCCAACGCCTGCGCCAGCACCCGCGGACGCGCCAGCAGCCGCAGGTCGGCGCCGAGCAGCGCGTCGCGCAGCGCGAGCAACAGGACCCTCGCCGCGCGCCCCGGCCGGCCGGCCGCCTCGGCCAGGGCGTCGCGCGCGAGCGTCAGCGGCCCCGCCCCATAGACCGCGAGGGCCTCGCTCGCCAGCCGCTCCAGCTCGGGGTCGCCGAGGTCGCGCTCGGGCTCGCGCAGCGTGGCGGCGTGCACGCGGATCCCGAGCCGCCGCAGCCCGAGCAGCTCGCCGCTGACGAACGTCTCCGAGAGCTTGGGGAGGCGCGCGCCGACGTACAGCAGCCCGCCGACCTCCGCCGGGGGTGCGAGCGGCCGGGGGCTCAGGGCGTCGAGGGTCGGGGTGTCGTGGAGCGCCGCGTTCACGCGGTCACCTCCTGCCCGACGTGGGCGACCTCCGCCTGGCCGCGCGCGGCCGCCTCGAGGCGCGGGTCGTAGCGGGCGATCGGCGGGGCCTCCTCCTGGCTCCAGCGACGGACCCAGTAACGCGCCTGCCCGATCGCCTCGGGCAGTTTGCCGAGCGCGCAGAACGCGGCGTAGAGCGCGGCCTCCTCGGGCCGATCGCCTCGCCGCCAGCGCCCGAGCCCGATCCGCAGCGCGAGCAGCGCGTAGGCCGCCGCAGCCGCCAGCAGGCTCACCCCGCTGGTGGGCCAGGCCAGCGCGAGCGCCAGGAGCGGCGTCGCGGCGCCCCACATCCAGGCGCTGCGCACGCGCGCCAGGTTGAACCGCTCGTGCCCGCCCCCCTGCAGCGCCCAGCCCTCGGCGGCCGCCCAGCCCGCGCGCTCGGTGCGCCGCCACCACTGCCCCAGCCGCAGCAGGTCGCCGTCGTGCCACCCCATGGGCGCGTCGAGCCGCTCCAGCCGGCCGCCGGCCCGGCGCAGCCGCAGGCACAGCTCGGGCTCCTCGCCGGCCGCCAGCCCGGGCGCGAAGCCGCCCACCGCGCACACCGCCGGAACGCGGTACATGGCCAGCCCGCCGCAGGCGTCCGTCGGCCCGGCGGGCCGGCGCCACTCGAGGTCGAGCAGCCGCTTGAACGGCGAGCGCTCGGGCTCGAGCTCCCGCAGTCGCCCGCACACCGCGACCAGCCCCCGGTCGGCGCGCAGCCGCTGCGCCCCGAGCTCGAGCCAGCCCAGCGCCAGCGTGCAGTCGCCGTCCACGAACTGCACGAACGAGAGCCGCGGCTCGAGCTCGAGCAGCCGCCGCAGCCCCGCGTTTCGCCCGCGCGCCGCCGTGAACGCCCCGCCCGCCGCGTCGAGCGCCACCACGTCGACGCCGAGCTCCTCGGCGCGCGCCGGGCTCCCGTCGCGCGACCCCGAGTCGACGTACACCACGTGCCGCACCCGGCCGACGACGGACCGCAGCGACCGCACCAGCCGCTCGCCCTCGTCCTTCCCGATCACCACCACGCCGACGTCCGTGAGCATGCCGCGCCCTGCATCCACGTTCGAGCTCTCCTGCACGCGCCCCTGCTCTGGAGCGTAGCGGCGCCCGAACGACGTCAGCAGATGTTCGACATCGCCTCGCAGCAACGCGCGCAGCCGTGCGAGCGCGCAGAGCGCGTGCGAGGGGCGAGCGAGGGCGCGCGCGTGCAGCGCGTGCGAGCCGCGAGCGAGGGCGCGCGCGTGCAGCGCGTGCGAGCCGCGAGCGAGGGCGCGCGAAGGCGGCGCGGG
>CAZMSZ010000023.1:4388-37607 GCA_964569055.1 uncultured Planctomycetota bacterium
CGCGCGCGTGCAGCGCGTGCGAGCCGCGAGCGAGGGCGCGCGAAGGCGGCGCGGGCTCGGGGGGCGCGCGCACGGGGCGTTCGGTGGCCGCCGCCTCGGCCAGCCGACGCTCAGCGCGCGAGCTCGTCGAGCGACGCGCGCAGCACGCCGAGCCAGCGGTCGAGCACCTCTGGCGTCAGGTCCAGGGCGGAGGTCAGCACGCCGTGCTCGTCGAGGAAGCCGAGCAGCTCGGCGCGGCGTCCGTCCTCGGCGACCCGCAACTACAGCCGGGCCGGCTCGTCGCCGCGCGGGTACAGCACGAGCTCGCGCGTCTGCGGCCCCACCGCGCTGGTGGGGCGTGGCGGCCCCGGCCTCAGCAGGCTGCGCCCGTGCAGCTCGCCGAGCTCGAGCGGGCGTCCCGCGACCAGCTCCAGCACGGTCGGAGCCACGTCGACGTGCGAGCTCGGCGCGCTCACTCGCCCTGGCGCGACCCCACGGCCGGCCAGGAGGAGCTCCGTCGCGATCTGGACGTCGGAGAACCGACCGGTGTGGAGCCAGGCCCCGTCCTCATGGAAGGACTCGCCGTGATCCCCCGTGATCACCACGACCGTCCGCTCGAGGTCGAGGCCCGTCAGGAGGTCGTCGAGGAGCGCGTCGACCCAGCCCAGGCAGTTGCGATAGCGGTTGCGCCAGCCGGCCACGAACTCCGCGCTCGGGTCCCGCACCGACCACAGCTCCTCGAAGCCGAGCGTGCCTGCGCCGGCCACGGGCCGGAAGCGCTCGTACTCCGCCGGATACGGGTAGTCGAAGTGAGTGGACATCAGGAACGCGTACACCAGGCGCGGCGGCCGCGCGCCGGACCCCGCCAGCAGCTCGCGCGCGCGGGCGACCACGCGCCGGTCGCGCTCCGGCCAGCTCCCCTCCCGATCCAGCTCGACCGCGTCGAAGTTGAGCGTCGACACGAAGCGATCCATGCCCTGCCACTCGATCGCGCTCCCCCCCACGAAGTAGCGCTCGTAGCCCGCGCGACCCAGGGTGTGGGTGAGCAGGGCTGGCCGTCGGGCCTCGAGCGTCGCCGAGTAGCCGAGCCCGCTCCGGCCGTACAGGGTGGTGAACACGCCTACGTGCGAGGAGTTCCCGCCGCTGCGGTGCCGGTCGAAGCGGCGCGCGTGCTCCTCCGCCCACCGCGCGAGCCGCGGCATCGTCTGCGGGTCGAGCGCGTCGGCCCGCATGCTCTCGACCTGCACGATCAGCACGTCCGGACGCGCCGCCCCGAGCGTCAGGTCGTCGCGGACCGGGGAGGCGCGCCGGAGTCGCCCCGCGTAGCGCGGCAACCACGCCGCGAGCTCGGCCTGGAGCGCCACGAGGAGGTCGTTCCCGGGCGCGGGCTCGACCAGCGGCGGGAGGGACGGAACGGGGAGCACCAGCGCGTCCTGGAGCCTGGCGAGCAGGAGCGGCCGCCGCACGGCCGCCGGCAGGACGGACGTCCCTACCAGGAGCGAGGCGATGAGCGCCCACAGCACGCGCTGCCGCGCCGGCCGTGGACCTCCACCTCGCTCCAGGGCGCGCCGCGCGGCCAGCATCGTGACCGCGGCCGTGAGCGCCGCCAGCCCGCCCGCCTTCGCCGCCGCGCCGAGCACGCGCTGCTGCCCCATCATCTCCAGCGCGCCGGCGTCCCGCGCGTAGCGCGAGTACTCCCACAGCCCGACGCCTGTGACGTCGGCCAGCCGCAGATCGATGAACAGCACCGCGCAGAGCGAGGCCACCCCGCCGCACACCACCGCCCAGGCCGCGCGCGGCCGCGCCGCGCGCAGCAGCCCCCACGCGACGCCGAGCACCGGCCCGACGAGCCACAGCGACTTGCCCAGGATGGCGGCGCACAAGCCGGCCCAGTCCATCGCGCCGAGCCCCGCGTCCGTCCAGCGAAAGCGCCGCGCGTAGTGCTCGAGCTCGAGCAGCCCGAACGCGAGCAGGACGAGCACGCACGCCGCCGACCACGCCGCCATTCGGCGCGCGTCTCCCGCGCTGTCCCGGCCGTCCTGCGACCCCATTCGCTACCAGGTGCCCTCGCCGCCGCGCCCGCGCGCAGGAGCGCACTCCGCGGGCTGCGAACCAGCACGCGGCCGGCGGCGGCCTGGGCTCAAAGGAGCTTCCTGGCGATGTAGTCGGTCGCGTCGTAGTTGTAGTAGCCCATGAGGCCCGCCAGCACCAGCAGGCCGGCGAAGGTGCCGGGGCCCCAGCCGAAGGCGAACAGGAGGACCCAGGCCAGCAGCAGGTCGAACGCGGTCAAGCCGACGAGCATCACGAGGTTCGCCTCGTTGCTGCGCCGGCGCACGACGGCGCGCACGAGCTGGATCCCGAGCCAGGGGAGCGAGACCGCCGCCAAGAACCACACCGGGACGCGCCACAGCAGGCTCTGGCTGCCCATGGAGTAGCGCAGGTAGCGCATGTCCCACGGGCTCTCCAGCGACTCGGTGAACGGGCCGAGCTGCTCGACCACCTCCTTCTGCTTGGCGCTGTAGAGGTCGGCCTCGACCGCGATCTTGGCGCCCAGGCCGGTCTGCTCGGGGCCCTCGTTGAAGCTGGTCACGCGGATCAGCAGGATGCCGTCGATGAGGATGTTCGCGTGCTCGAGGTACTCGATCGACGGGAGCGCCTGCTCGACCGTGGTCGGCGGGCTGCCCGGGACGAGCCCGGACTTGCCCAGGAACTTCTCGTACCAGTTGCCCTTCTCGAGGCGCTCCTGCACCTCCGCCCAGGTGATCAGCCGGTACTTGTCGGCGTCTCGCACCCGCTCGAGGAGCATCTCGTGGAACTGCTGCTCCTCGTCGCGGTTGCCGCGGCCGACGACGAGCACCAGCACGGTGTTGACCTCGGGGTGCCGCGGGAGCTCGTGGGCGAAGCGCACCGTGACCGCGCTCGCCATCTGGCTCATGAGCGGGGTCATCTCGCGTCGAGTCTCGCCGGTGAAGTAGAGCACCAGCCCCACGACCAGGCCGATCCCGGCCGCCCCGGCGAGGATCTTCCAGAGCTTGTCGAACACGGAGCTCCCTTCGCTCGCGGCGGGCGCGCTACGCCCGCGGCGGGTCCATCTCCACGACGAACAGGTCCTGCACCTTGTCGCTCACCCGGATCGTCAGGCGCGGCTCGGTCTGCCGCAGCACGTCCCACACGAACAGCTTGTAGCCGCTGCGCGACACGCCGAACACGAAGTCGCCCGAGGCGTCGACCCAGCGCACCTCCTCGCGCGCCTGATACTCGCGGAACAGGTCCTTGCGCGGCTCGGCCGCGGTGACCGTGAAGTCCTTGCTCCCGATCACGAAGAACCGCTGCCCCGCGATCCGCGCCGGGCGCAGCATGTAGATCGGGTTCTGCTTCAGCACGCCCATCGCCTCGGGCGAGCCCGGGTCGTCCAGCCGCCAGCGGTAGGTCTTGCCGGCGCGGCTGCCCGCCACGACCTCGTCGTCGACCACCGCGAACGAGGTGATCGAGTCGTCGCTGCCGCGGTAGCGCATCGGCCGCTCGTTCCCGGTGGCGAGGTCGATCGCGAGCACCTCGGCGCCCGCCGAGAAGTAGAGCCGCCCGCCCACGACCAGCGCCCCGCGCACCGAGCCCGCGCCGCGCAGCTCGTCCGCGCACAGCTGCCGCGCGCCGCCCCCGTCGAGCTGCCACTCCACCAGGCCGACCTCGCTGTGCGTGGCGTAGACCCGCCCGTCGAAGTAGGCGACCGCGTTCACGCCCCCCTTCCCCTGCGGGTCGCCGGGGAAGCGGTAGTCGTGGCGGATCCGCCCGTTGATCCGGTACGCCCCGCGCTGCGCCCCGACCAGCAGCCAGTCCTCGGCGTCGATCCGCTCGCTGCGGACCGAGCGCAGGTAGCCGAGCCCGCCCTCCTCGGTGTCGTAGACCTCCTTGGGGACCTCGGGGTGCAGGTTCGTCTTGGGGTCGAACGCCAGCACCCGCTTGCCGACCACCGCCAGCACCCGGCGCGTGATGGGGTCGCCCGCGCCGGGGCGGAGCTCGCCGCCCGTGAGCTGCGCCAGCTTGGTCTGGAGCTCGGCCAGGCGCTGCTCGACCCGCGCCTCCATCTCGCCCAGCTCCAGCTTCGCCCGCTGCTCGGGGCTCATCTCCTCGGAGATCAGCTCGCGGATCAGCGCGGCGCGCTGCTTGTCGTCGTCGAGCATCATGATGAGGGCCTTGCGGTCGTCGTCCCCCATCCGCGCCCGGAGCTCCTCGAACCGCGCCAGCCGCCGCTCGCGCCGCGCGCGGTCCGCCTCGTCGCGCACCTCGATGTCGGCCAGCAGCGCGTCCATGTCGACCTGCCGCTTGAGCTGCACCAGCTCGCGCTCGCGCGCCAGCGCCTCCGCGTGGGCCTGCGCCTCGGCCTGCGCCCGCCGCTGGACGTCGAAGCTCTCGGAGACCAGGCGCGGGTGGACCACGTCGACCAGCTCGAGCCCGCTCTCGAACAGCGCCTTCTTCAGCTGCTCGCGCAGGTGCGCGTCGAGCGCGGCGCGCTGGTCGCGCGTGACGAGCGCGGCCACGTCGCGCTCCGACACGAAGAACCGCACCGCGTCGCGCACGAACGGCTCGAAGTAGGCGACCACCGCCGCCCGGTCGGCCACCCCGTTCGAGAGCAGCTCCTGCTGGAGCTGGCCGAGGTCGATCAGCGAGCGGCGCGGGCGCAGCTCGAGCCCCAGCGTCACCCGCACCCCGTGGTCGTCCTGGCTGCGCCCGCCGTCGAGCGTGAGCTCGAACGCGAGCCGCTCGCGCACCAGCAGCCCCGAGGTGACGTCGCCGGTCTCGGCGCCCGCCTCGAGCAGGCGCGGCTCGCCGGCCGCCCCCTGCACCAGCGCCAGCGCGCCGGCGGGGACGAGGAGCCGCTTGACCAGCAGGCCCGGCAGGTCGTCCCGGCCGAACCTGACGGCGAAGGCGTCGTCCGACGCCGCGAAGCGCTCGATGTCGACCGTCATGCCGTCCGTCCTTCTCCCGCGGGCGCCACTCACGAACCCGACGCGCCCCAGGTCGCGTCGCGGTAGGCCAAGAACCGCTGCTCGTCCGCGGCGGACACCGAGGGCCGCGTCTCGGCGACGACCGCCTCGAGGTCGGTCATGGCGATCGGCGGCGCCTCGGCCTGCCCGGGGTCGCCGGCGGCCTGCACCGCCTTCAAGAATACGTCCGCCGCCGCCTTCTCGCAGATGTTCTTGACGTCCGCCCCCGAGTAGCCCTGCGTCCGCTCGGCCAGGCGGTCGAGGTCGACGTCGGGCGCGAGGGGGCGCCCCGCGAGGTTCAGCTCGAGGATCTTGCGCCGGGCGGGGAGGTCGGGGAGCCCCACGTAGACCTTCTCGTCGAACCGGCCGGGGCGCAGCACGGCGGGGTCGAGCGACCAGGGCTCGTTGGTGGCCCCGATGAACAGGAGCGGGTTCGCGTCGGACGTGCCGAACCCCTCCAGCTCGGCCAGGATCTGCGGCACCAGCCGCGACATCACCGGCGACTGCGACTCGCGTCGCGACGGGATCATGGCCTCGATCTCGTCGATGAAGATGATCGAGCGCTCGTGCTCGCGGGCCAGCTTGAACAGGCGCTCGATGTTCTGCTCGGAGTCGCCGACCCACTTCGACATGATCTCGGACGGCTTGACCGTGAAGAAGGCGGCCTCGATCTCGCCAGCCACCGCGCGAGCCATCATGGTCTTGCCCGTGCCCGGGGGCCCCCACAGGAGCACGCCGCCGCCGCGCCGGATCCGGTAGCGATCCGCGGCCTCGGGGTGCGTGAAGGGGTAGATCATCTTGAGGCGGATCTCCTCCTTCACGTCCTCGAGCCCGGCGATGTCGGAGAAGCGCAGCTTGGGCCGCTCGACCGGCATGAACTCGCGCTGGCCGTCCTCGCCCCCCGCCTTGCGCCCGCCGCCCGGGCCCCCGTTGGCGCCGCCGGGCCCCGGCTTGCGCCGCTTGAGGCCCTCGGCCTCGCTGCGGCTGACGAGCTCGCTCGGGTCGTCGGGGAGCGACTCGAGGAAGTCGAGCAGCTTGGTGAGGTTCTCCTCGCGGGCCTCACGGATCGTGGGCGACACGGCGGCCTGGGTGTAGCCGATCCAGGCCTCGATCGCGTACTCGAGGTTGCGCCGCATGCGCTCGAGGTCGCCAGCCTGCTCGGCCTCGTCGACCTGCGCGATGTAGCGGTCGAAGCTCTTCTTGCACTGCTCCGCCCGCGACTGGATCGTCCGCTTGGTCACGCCCTCGCCGCCCTTCACCTGGCCGGTCGGCCGGCCGCGGAGCAGGGCGCCCCGCGGCGGCCGGGATCAGGCCTTGTCCCGGTTCTTCTCGAACCGCTCGCGCAGCGCGTCGAGGCGGCTGCCGACCTTGTCGTCCATCTCCTCGGTCTCCTCCGTGACGATCGCCTCGTCGATCATCCGGTCGATCTCCTCGTCCGAGACCAGCTCGTCCGACTGCGCCCCCTCCATGTGGGCCATGGACTCGTTGGTCTGCTCCATCATGAGCTCCATCATCTGCTGCATGGACTCGCTCTGCGCGATCGCCCGCTCGCAGTTCTTGTGGACCTCGGCCAGGTTGACGGAGCCGTACGACTCGGCGATCGCCTCGGACACGGTCTCGAGCGCCCGCGCGAAGTCGGTCTGCGCCTCGGCCTGCCCCTTGAGCTGCTTGAACACCTCGAGGTTCAGGAGCTGCCGCTCCATCATCCGCCGGGTGTAGGCCGTGCGCTTGAGGTTCGCCTTGATCACCCGCAGCTGGGTGTTGTCGCCGAGCTGCCGGGCGCGCTTCGCCTTCTTGATGAACTCCTGCTCCTCGCGCTCGAAGGAGCGGATCTGCTTCTTGATGCGGGAGAGACCCTTGCGGATCTCCATCTCCCGCTCCATCCGCCGCTCCTCGCTGGACTTGAACAGCCCCATGGCCTAGCCCTCCTCCGCGGCGTCCCGCCAGTCGTAGTAGCGCTGCATGTCCTCGGGGCTGGTCACCGGCTGCACGTGCCGTCGCGCGCGCTCGAAGTCGTCCCGGGTCAGGGGGCGCACGCGGATCGAGTAGTCCCGCACCGCGTCCAGCCCCTTGTCCACCAGCTCGGGGATCCGGTCGTTCTCCTGGGCGACCATCCGGTTGGTCACCTCCTTGGCCAGGCTCTCCAGCTCGCGCCCCGAGAGGCCCTCGGTCAGCCCCAGGAGCTCCTCCATCTCGCAGTCGAGCTGGAACCCCTTCTTCGTCAGGTGGATCTCGAGGATCGCCCGCCGCGTGTCGCCGTCGGGGAGCGGGATCAGCACCTTCTTGTCGAACCGCGACAGCACCGCCGGGTCGAGGTCCCAGGGGCGGTTGGTCGCCGCGATCGTGAGCACGTAGATGTCCTCGCGCCCCTTCTCCGAGAGGCCGTCGAGCTCCGAGAGGATCGTGGAGAGGATCCGCCGCTCGGTCCCGGTGTCGCCCTCGTTGCGCGAGCCGCACAGCGACTCGAACTCGTCGAGGAACACCACGGCCGGGGACATGTCGCGGGCGGTCCCGTACAGCTCGGACACGATCTTGGTCGACTCGCCGAAGTACTTCGACATGACCGAGCTGACCTTGACGTTGAAGAACACCGCCTGCTCGTGCTCGCCCGTCTTGAGCGCCCGCGAGGTCGCCGCCGCGAGCAGCGTCTTGCCCGTGCCGGGCGGGCCGTAGAACAGCATGTTGCGCCAGCCGGCGAGCTGGAGCCCCGCGGGCATCTGGGCGAGCGACACGCCGAGCGCGTACTTGATCTCGCGCTTGGTCTCTTCGAGCCCGCCGATCTTGTCCCAGGTGATGTTCGAGTGGTGCAGGAGGCCGGTCACCACCCCCTTCACCTCGTCGCCCTTCTCGGCCGTGGTCGCGGCCCGCCCGCGCCCGCCCTTGCCCGCCTCCTCGCTCGGCGCCGCCCCGCGCGGCGCGGTCACCTCGCCGCTGGCCGTGGCCTCGCCCTTGGGGATGTCGCCCGAGCGGAGCGCCTTGGCGTACTCGAGGTACTTGAGCGCCTTGCTCTTGCGCGCCTGCTCGATCCGCCGCGAGGGCGCCGCCTCGGCGTGGCGCTCGAGCAGGCGCGCCGCGCCCTCGTAGGCGTCGGCGGCCTGCTCGTCCAGCCCGGCGTCGTAGTGCTCCTTCGCCTTGCGCTCGAGCCCCTCGATCGCCTTGGCCCGCTCCCGGTTGAGGTCCGCGCTCGCCATGGGCCGCTACATCCCCTCGGCGGCCTCGCCGGTGGTCTCCCGGTCGAGCTTCTCCTGGAGCTGATGCTCGCGGACCTGCGCCACCTCGACGTCGCCGCCCTCCTCGGCCGCGATGATCTCGTCGAGCTCGGCCAGGAGCGACTCCTTGTCGGGGTCCTGCTCGTCCGAGAGGATGGAGTCGGTGTCCTCGAGCTCCATGTTGAGGTCCTCGAGCGTCGCGTTGAGCGCGTCGATGTAGGCCTCCTCGTCCACCGCCGCCGCGCTGAGCTTCTCGTCGAGGCCGCTCAGCTGCACGCGCCGCATCAGCTCGCGGATCCGCCCCTTGTCGCTGGTCTTCTCCAGCCGCTCGAGCCCCCGCACGTAGCGCTTGAGCCCCACCGCCTCCAGGTTGAGGATCTTGCTCTCGCGCCGCGCGAGCATCTGGTCGAGCTTGAACTGCTGCAGGTCCTCGTAGAGGAAGTCGACCTCCTCGCGGTTGTTCTCCTTGCGCGCGGCCTTCAGCCGCCCGAGGGTCTCGTTGCGCTTGGCGGCGAGCTTGCGGATCTCCATCTGCTTCTTCCGCCGCTGCCGCTCCACGCCGCGCAAGGCGATCTTGAGGTCGCGCGAGGTGACCTCCTTCTCCTTGTCGGTGAACAGTCTGTCGAAGATCCCCACCAGCGCCCTCCTCCGGGCTTACTCCAGCTCCAGAGCCGACTCGTCCGGCTCCTCGCGCTCGCGCGCCTCCATCTTCGCCAGCTGTTGCTCGAGCGGCGCCCGCGCCGGGCGCGGAGGCGCCTCCGCCGGCGCCTCTTCCTCGTCGGCCAGCTCCTCTTCGTCCTCGACCTCGTCCTCGAAGTCGACCTCGTCCTCCTCGGCGACCTCGTCCTCCCGGGCGGACACCGCCTCGCGCTCGGGCTTCTTCTTGGTCGTCTCGACCTCGATCCCGGCCTCCTTGAGGATCTCGCGCTCGAGCGCGGCCAGCTCGGCGCGCTCCGCCGAGTCCTCGTAGATCGACTCCAGCCCGGTCGCCGCGCGCGCCGCCGCCATGATGTCGCGGTGCTGGTCGAGCTTCTCCTCGTAGTCGACCGCGATCTCCTCGATCTGCGACTGGGTGACCTTCTTCATCTCCATCGCTTCCATCTCGGTGATCCGGTCGAACAGGCCGAGGTGGAGGTCGATGTTGTCCTGGTGGATCCGGTGCCGCTTCTCGAGCGAGTTCATCCGGCGCTGCAGCCGCTTGATCTCGCGCAGGACGTTGATCTTCTCGCGCTGGGTGATCGAGCCCTCGGCGACGCGCGCCTTCTGGGCGACCTCCATCTTGGCGAGCTTCTCGATCTCGCGCTCGATGTCCCGCGCCTCGACCTCGTTGCGGGTCACGATCTCGTCGAGGCCGCGGCGCAGCTCGGCGACGTCGGCCACGCCGGAGAGGAGGAGCTGCGTCTCCTCCGGCAGCGCCGTCCGCGCGAACAGGCCCTTGATCTTGTCGAGAAGGCTCACAGCCGGCTCCGTTTGATGATCTCGCGCCCGCCGGAGGTGAGCACCGCGAGCTCGCCATCGGCGGCCAAGAGCTCGTCGATGGCAGTTTGCACGACCGTCCGCGACACGTCGAGGTCCTCGCACAAGTTGCGGAGGATCAGGAACTCTCCCTTCGGGCGCAGATGCTCCTCCATGAACAGGCGGACGCGGTCCACCTTCTCTTCGTCGGTCTCGGGGTCGAACACCGACTCGACCCCGCCCCAGCGCTCGTCCGCGACCCGGGACACCCGCCACGACCCGTCGCCGCGGCTCTCCACCAGGCACGCGAGCAGGTTCCGCCGCGCCGGGAGCTGCTCGATCGCGTCGCGCTGCCAGCCCACGGTCGAGAGGATCCCCACGTAGTGGAACACGTCGTCGGCGAGGTCGAGCTCGTCGATCGCCCGGCGGGCGGCGCCCGGACCCAGGCGCGCGCTCGTCCAGCGCCGCTCGACCAGCTCCTCGATCGGCGAGAGGCACACCGCCGTCACCACGACCTTGAGGTCGCCCCGCCCGAACAGCCCGCGCTGGAACACGCGGAACTCGCGCCGCTCGTCGAGGGGGAGCGCGTCGAGCAGGGCGCGGTCGTAGATCCGCAGCCGCTTCATCAGCTCGACCACCTCGGCCGCCCGGTCGCGCTTGATGAACGTGTGCTCGCGCGGCCCGGCCTTGTAGCCCTTGCCGTCGAGCGGGCAGTGCACCCGCCCCAGCCGCTCGAACTTGGCCTTGAACCGCTGCACGAACGTCTGCTCGATCGCCCGCGCCTGACGGGCCGTGACGGCCTCGTCGGGCACCGCCTCCAGCCCGCCCACCCGGAGCTCCTCGACCACCACCGTCCCGGCCGGGCTGCCCGGCGCCGCGGTCACCTGCGCGGACGCGGTCGCCGCGGCCCGAGACGGCCTCGCCTCGACCAGGAGCGGCGCAGGCTCGAGCCCCTGCGAGGCGAGCAGCGCCTCGGCCGAGGGCGCGACCCACTCCTCGCCCTCCCAGCGCCCCTGCGCCGCGACCACCTCGACCAGCGCGCTCAAGCGCAGCTCGCTCGCCTGACGCGGCTCGCCGCCCAGGCGTCCGGTGAGGAGGTCGAAGAAGGCGTCGATCAGCCCGGCCTTCTCCATGGGCTTGAGGGCGCCCGCCTTGACGCAGTCCTCGTACAGGACCGAGAGCTTGTCGGCCAGGACCTCGGGCGGCTCTTGCAGCGCGCCGAGGATCGCCCGGATCTCGGTCAGCGAGCGGTTGAGCCGGGTCTTCATCAAGTGGACTGCCAGGAGCACGTTGAGGATCCACTCCTCCTCGAACACGGGCGTCTTGCCCACCTTCTTGGGGGAGGGCAGGATCCCCTCGTCCACGTAGAACCGCAGCGTGCGGACGCTCACGCCGAAGCCGAGCTCGCGCGATTTGCGCTCGATCTCGGGGTAGCCGACGAAGCGCTGCTCTTCGTCCTTGAGCGTCTTGCCGATCGCGCGCAGGCGGGCGTGCGGTCCTGACATCCAGCCCCCGTAACAGTTCTGCCAGTCCTGCCAGTTGGACCTCACGCAGGGTACGACCGGAGTTTCGGCGCGTCAAGAGGGACTCTCCGGTCGGGACGTCGGTTGATCCGGGTATGAGTGTGCGTTAGCCTGCCCGTTTTCCAGATCTGGGTACCCGGATCGAGGGCCCGGATCCCGCCGAGGAGCGCATGCAGGAGCCCCGAGCGAAGCTCGGTCCCTACACGATCGTGAAGCGCCTCGGCGAGGGCCCGCACGGCGCTTGCTTCCTGGTGCAGCGCCCGCGCCACAAGGCGACCTTCGTCCTCAAGCGACTCCACCGCCCCGACGAGGAGCCCGCCGGGGGCGACGAGCGGCTCGAGGCGCGGCTCCTCGAGCTTCGTCGCGAGCTGAGCCGGATCCCCGGCGATCACCCCAACCTCGCCGGCTACGACGACGCGGGCGTCCTGCCCGCGACCGACGACCAGCCCGGAGCGCTGTACCTCGTCACGCCCCACGTCGAGGGACCCGACCTGTTCCGCTTCACGGCGCGCGCCTCGTGGAACGTGGTGCTCGAGGTGGTGGTCTCCGCCCTGCGCGGCCTCGAGGCGCTCCACGCCCAGGGCGTGCTGCACGGGCACCTCGTGCCCGAGAACGTGCTCGTGTCGGGGCAGGGGCCGCGCAAGTCGGCCCGTCTGCTCGACCCCGGCCTGGCGCGGGACATCGCCGAGACCGCCCGCCTCGGCGCGCTCACCTCGTTCGCGCCCGAGGTCCTGCGCGGAGACGCGCGTGACCGGCGCGCCGACCTGTACGACCTCGGCGTGCTCCTGTTCGCGTGCGCCACCCGGACGCCCCTGTTCGGCGAGCGCGACGCCGAGGCCCTGATCGAGGCTCACCTCCGCGAGACGCCCCCTCGAGCGCGCGAGCTGAAGCGCACGGTCCCGGTCGCGATCGAGGCGCTCATCGCCGCGCTGCTCGCCAAGGACCCGGCCGATCGCCCGCCCTGCGCCAACGCCGCGATCCGCGAGCTGAACCGCCGCGCGAGCAAGCGCTTCTCCACCGAGGGCAGGGCCGTGCGCCTGGCGCAGCCGCTGTGGCCGCGGCTGCAGGGGCGCGAGCGCGCGCTCGACGCGCTGGCCGAGGCGACCCGCGCCGCGCCGCTCAGCGCGCTGGTCAGCGAGGCCGGCGCCGGGCGGACCCGCCTGCTGTCCGCCGCGCCCGAGCGCCTCGCGGGCCCGACCTGGCTCGCGCTCCCCGAGCCGAACGCCCGCGCCCTGGTGCTCGCGCTCGCGGCCCTGCCGCGCCCGCCCGAGCACGACCCGCTCCGCCGTGAGGCGCCGTTCCTGGCCCGCCTCGCCCCCGAGCTCGCGGGTGAGCTCACCCCCCTCGCCGCCCCGGTCAGCCCCGTCGCCGCGCTCGAGCCCGCCGCCGAGACCCTGCGCCTGCGGGACGCGCTCGCGCGCCTGCTCCTGGCCGAGGCCCGCCGCCTCCCCAGCGGGCTCACGGTCGTGATCGACGACCTCCACCGCGCGGACCCGCTCCTGGTGCGCGCGCTGGCGCTCGCGGCGCGCGACCTCGACCAGGCCCGGCGGGGAGAGCCCGAGCCGGCGGGCCGCGACGAGCGGGTGGCGCCGCTCGCGGAGGACGCGCCCTTGCGCGTGATCGCGGCGCTGGTGCCCGACGAGCTCCTGGGCCACCCGGCCGAGGCCGAGCTGCGCGCGCTCCTGACCGGACCGGGCGTGCGGCAGGTCCCGCTGGACCCCCTCACCCCGGCCGCCCTCGGCGACGCCCTCGCCGGCGCGCTGGGGCGCGAGCCCGCCGAGGCGCGCCCGCTGCTCGCCAAGCTGATCGAAGGCCGCGCGGACGGATCCGGGCGCGGCCCTGCCTGGGCGCTCGCGCTCCTGGGCGAGCTCGCCGAGCGGGACGCGGTGCCCAGCCCCGACGGCGCGTGGAGCTTCGACGAGGCCGCCGCCGCCGCGGTCCTGGCCGACGCCGACCTCGAGCGCGTGCTGGCGCGCCGGCTCGCCGCTCGCGACGACGGGCCGCTGCGCGCCCTGGCGGCGCTGCTCGCGCTCCACTACCCGCGCCGGCTCGCGCCCGACCTGGCCGCGGCCGCCCTCGAGCTGAGCGGGCCCGAGCTGCTCGGACGCGCGATCGAGCTGGAGCAGCTGGGCCTGCTCGCGCCGCCCGGCGCGCGGGCCGACGCCCCGCTCGCGCTGGCGGGCGGCTCGCGCGCCGAGGCGCTCCTGGCCGCGATCAGCCCGCCCGAGCGGGCGCGGCTGCACGAGGCGCTCGGCCGCGCCCTCGCGGAGCGCGCCGCGACCACGGCCGACGAGCAGGCCGCGGCGCACGCCTCCGAGCAGGCCGCCCACCACCTGCTGCGCGGGGCCGTCCCGGGCGCCGGCGGCCCCACGGCGCTGTTCGCCGCCGAGCGCGCCCTCGCGCGCGGCGAGCCCGAGCGGGCGCTCGAGCTGCTGCAGCCGGCCGTGCGCGCGCTCGAGGCGTCCGGCGAGCCCGGCGCACCCGCCCCGTTGCATCCCGCGGCCGCGCGGGTGGCGAGCGACGAGGCGCCCGCCCTCGCGCAGCTGTTGCTCGGCGAGGCATCCCTGGCGCTCGGCCGCGCCGGCGCGGCGCGGGCCGCGGCGCACAAGGCGCTCACCGCGGCGCGCGCCGCGCGCGCCCCGCGCGCGCTCGGCCGGGCGCTGCTGCTCGGCTCGCAGGCGGCCCGCGCCTCGGGCGAGCCGGCGCGCGCCAAGGCCGCCTCCGAAGAGGCGGTGGGCCTGGCGCGCGAGGCGGGCTGGTCGGGCGGGCTGGCGCGCGCGCTCCTCGAGCGCGGCCGCGCCGAGGCGGCGGCCGGCGATCGCGACGAGGCGCTGGCCTCGCTCGAAGAGGCCCGCGCCCGCCTGGCGGAGCGGGGCGACGCGGCCGCGGAGGCGGAGGCCTGGCGCGAGATCGCGCGCCTGCGCGCCGCGCGCGGCGACCTCGCCGTAGCCCTCGAGGCCGCCCTGCGCGCGATCGACCTCGACGAGGAGGGTGACCGCGGCGGCGCCCTCGCGCGCGGCCTGGTCCTGCGCGCCGACCTGCTCCTGGCCCAGGGCGAGCTCGACCGCGCCCTGGAGATCGCCGGCCGCGCCGCCGCGGCCGCGCGCGAGGTGGGGGACCTCGCCACCCTGGCGCTCGCCGCGGGCGCGGTGGCCGACGTGCTGCGCGCGCGCGGGGAGCTGAGCGCCGCCAGGCGCCGGGAGGCCGAGGCGCTCGCGCTGCGCGAGCGCGCCGGCGACGCGGCGGGCGGCGCGGACGCGCGCCTGCGCCTGGTGCAGCTCGACCTGGCGCGCGGCGCGCTGGGCCCGGCCGAGCGGCAGCTCGAGGCGGCCGCGGCCGCGATCAAGGCCCTGCCCGGCAAGGCGCGCGCGGCGCGGCTCGCGCTCGCGTCCGCCGAGCTGGCGCTGCTGCGCGGCGACCTCTCGCGCGCGCTCGACGCGCTGGAGCGCGCGCAGGACGAGGCCCGCGAGGGGCCGGCCGCGCTGGCGGCGCGGGTGCTCGAGGCGCGGCTCGCCCTGGCGCAGGGCGACCTGGCGCGGGCCGAGGAGCGCGCCGCGGCGGCCGCCGAGGAGGCCGCGCGGCAGGCCCGCACCCCCGACGAGATCGACGCGCGGCTGGCGCTCGGCCTGGCTCGCCTGCGGCGCGGTCGCCCCCAGGAGGCGGAGCGCGAGCTGCGCGACGCGCTGGGGCTGGCGGAGGAGCGGCGCGACGGGCGGCGGTGCGCGCGGCTGCACCTCGCGATCGGCGAGGTCTACCTGCTGCGCGCCGAGCCGGCCGGCGCGCTCGACGAGCTCGGGCGCGCGCGAGGCATCGCGCAGCAGCTCGAGGACGGGCCGCTCGAGGTCGACTCCCTGCTGGCGCTGGGGCGCCTCCACCTGTTCTTGGGCCAGCTCAGGCGCGCGGCCACCCTGGCCGACATGGCGCTGGCGCGGGCGCGCGAGCTGGGCCTGGGGCTGGCCGGGCCCGAGGCCGGACTGCTGCAAGCGGGCGTCCGGCTCGAGGCGGCCGACCCGGCGGGCGACGTGGCGGGCGAGCGAGCGCTGCCCGGCGCGCCCGAGGAGCTGGCCCCCTGGATCGAGGAGGCGCTGGCGCCGGTCGAGCAGGCCGCGGCGGCGCGGCGCGGGCTGCGGGCCGCGCTCGACCTCCAGCGGGCGCGCCTGGCGCTGTGGCGCGGCGAGCCGGCCGAGGCCTGGGAGCGCGCGGCGGCGGCGCGCGAGGCCTGCCGGATCACGGGCGAGGCCCGCCTGGCGGCCGAGGCCGAGCGCCTCGGCGCGCGCGCGCGCAGCGCGCAGCAGAGACACGAGGAGGCGCTGGCCTCCGCGGAGCGTGCGGTGAACGAAGCGGATGGGATCCAGGACGGCGAGGCGCGGGCGCTGGCCCTGCTCGAGCGGGGGCGCGCGCATCGCGACGCGGGCCGGCTGGTCGAGGCGGTCCACGACCTGCGCGAGGCGGCCTCGCAGGTGCGCGGGATCTGGGCCTCGCTCCCCGAGGACCTGCGCGGCGACTACGAGCACAAGCCGCTGGTGCGCGAGATCATCACGATCGCGCGCGAGCTGACCGAGGCCGCGCTCGCCGCGCGCGGCCCCGAGCCCGCCGCGGTGAGCCGGGTGCAGGTCGCGGCCGCGCTGGTGGCGGCCAGCGCCGCCACGGCCGCGCCGGCCGCGCGCCCGGCCGCGCCCGCCGGCGGCGCCGAAGGCGGCGACGCCGCCCCCGCGGGCGACGACGCGCTCGAGAGCCTGCGCGACCCGCTCACCAACCTCTACAACCACACCTTCTTCACCGCCCAGCTCGACACCGAGGTCAAGCGCGGCCTGCGTCACTCGCGCCCCCTGGCGCTGCTCAAGATCAACATCGACCGCTTCAAGCTGGTGCGCGAGCTGTACGGGCCCAAGGCGGCCAAGGGCGTGATCCGCGACGTCGCCGAGCTCCTGCTGCGCAACGTGCGCGACGTCGACATCGTCGCCCGCTACTTCGGCGACGAGTTCGAGGTCCTCCTGCCCGACACCGAGGCCCGCGGCGCCATGCTGACGGCCGCGCGCATCGCCGAGGCCGTGGATGGGCACCGCTTCACGCACGAGGACGAGAAGATCGAGCTCACGCTCACGCTCGGGATCGCCACCTTCCCCCGCGACGCCAAGGACAAGGACGCCCTGATCTGCCGCGCCGACGAGGCGCTCTACAACGCGCGCAGCCGCGGCCCGGGGCAGGTGTTCGCGTTCGGCGGCGCCGAGGAGCCGGCGGCGGAGGCCTCGCCCGAGCTGCGCGAGCTCGACCAGCTCATGCTGACCCGCGAGGGGCGCACGATCCTGTCCATGGTCTCGCGCCTGGTGAACCAGGAGCTCGACATCGACCGGGTGATCGAGCTGGTGACGGGCATGGTGGTCGAGGCCACCCGCGGCGAGCGCGGGTTCATCATGCTCAAGGGCAGCGCGGGGGAGTTCACGTTCCGCCACGGGCGCAACATCGACGACAAGGTGATCAACACCCCCGAGCTGAAGATCTCCAACAGCATCGCCAAGGACGTCGCCCGGACCGGCAAGGCGGTGCACGTCTCCGAGGCGATCGAGGACGACCGGTTCCGCGACTTCAAGTCGGTCATGGACCTCAACCTGCGCTCGATCATCTGCGCGCCGATCAAGGTCGGGGACGACATCCTGGGCGTGATCTACGTCGACCACAACCAGGTGGCGCGGAACTTCACCCCCGAGGACCTCAACTTCCTGGTGGCGATCGCCGAGAAGGTCGCGATCCCGATCAACAACTCGCGCCGGCTGCGCGAGACCGAGGACCGCCTGGCCCTGGCGGAGGCGCGCCTCAAGTCGCAGGCCGCGCAGCTCCAGACCAAGTACAAGTACGAGAGCATCATCGGCCGCTCCGAGCCGATGCAGAAGGTGTTCAAGCTGCTCGACCGGATCGTGGAGACCAACCACTCGGTGGTGATCCACGGCGAGTCCGGCACGGGCAAGGAGCTGATCGCGCGCGCGATCCACTTCAACGGCCCGCGCAAGAGCCGCCCGTTCGTGGCCGAGAACTGCGCGGCCCTCTCGGACACGCTGCTCGAGGCCGAGCTGTTCGGGCACGTGAAGGGCGCGTTCACGGGCGCGGACCGCGACTCGAAGGGCCTGTTCGAGCTGGCCAACGGCGGCACGCTGTTCCTGGACGAGATCGGCGACATGTCGGAGCGCATGCAGAAGAAGCTGCTGCGCGTGCTGCAGGAGGGCGAGGTCCGGCCGGTCGGCGGCAAGCGCGTGTTCCACGTCGACGTGCGGATCGTCTCGGCCTCGAACAAGGACCTCAAGAAGCTGGTGCAGGAGGGCAAGTTCCGCGAGGACCTCTACTACCGGCTCAACGTGATCACGGTCAACCTGCCGCCCCTGCGCGAGCGCCGCGACGACATCGTGCTGCTCGCCGAGCACTTCATCGAGAAGCACAGCGAGGCCGGCGCCGAGCGCAAGCTCGACCGCGAGACCCTGCGCTACCTGATCAACTACGACTGGCCCGGCAACGTGCGCGAGCTCGAGAACGAGATCAACCGGCTGGTCGCCATGTCCGACGACATCGTCACGCCCGACGTGCTCTCGCCCAAGATCCGCGAGGGCGCCCCGAGCGCCGCCAAGGGCGGCGACGGCATGGCCCGCTACTTCGGCCGCCCGCTCAAGGAGGTCGAGTACGAGTTCATGCGCGAGCTGATCAACTACACGCTCGAGCAGACGAACTGGCACCGGACCAAGGCGGCGCAGCTGCTCAAGGTGCCGACGTCGACCTTGTTCAACAAGATGAAGAAGTACGGGATCGGCTGAGGGGACGCGGAGCCGGCGTCCGGTGGTGGGCCGCTCGCCAGCGAGAGCTCCTTCATTCCTGATTTCTAACTTCCAATTCCCTGTTGACGTTTCATATTTCCGACGTTGGTCGTAATCGCACCACGCTGGAAATAAGAAATATCAACAGGGAATTAGAAATTAGAAATGAGGAACGGCTGCCGCTGGTGTGCGCCACACCTCGCCCAATCGCTCCCTCACACCACCCCGCCGATCCACAAGAGCCTCGCTCAGGGGTGTATACTCCCGCCCCTCCCGCGAGGCCGCCTGCTCCGCCTGAGCGCGGTCTTCACGCCTGAATCGTTCCCCGCGAGGGCCCACCCATGACGACGGTGTTCGTTCCCAAGGAGGTCGCCGAGGGCGAGACCCGCGTGGCGGCCACGCCCGAGACGGTCAAGCGGCTCATCAAGCTGGGCCTGACGGTCACGGTCGAGCCGGGCGCGGGGGAGGGCAGCTACCTCCCCGACGCGCAGTACGCCGACGCGGGCGCGACGCTGGGCGTGGCCTGGGACGCCGACGTGGTGCTCAAGGTCGCGCCGCCGCAGGAGCGCGCCGACGGGCCCCACGAGGTCGAGCGCATGCGCAAGGGCGGGCTCCTGATCTCGTTCGTGTGGTCGGTGCAGAGCCCGGCCCTGGTCAAGCGGATGGTCGAGCAGGGGATCTCGGCGGTCGCCATGGAGGCGATCCCGCGCATCTCGCGCGCGCAGAAGCTGGACGCGCTCAGCTCGCAGGCCAACCTGGCCGGCTACAAGGCCGTGCTGATGGGCGCCAACGCGCTGGGGCGGATCCTGCCGATGCTGGTGACCGCGGCCGGCACGATCAAGCCCGCCAAGGTGGTCGTGATGGGGGCGGGCGTCGCCGGCCTGCAGGCGATCGCCACGGCGCGCCGCCTGGGCGCGGTCGTCGAGGCGAGCGACATCCGGCCCGAGGTCAAGGAGCAGATCGAGAGCCTCGGCGGCAAGTACATCGAGACAGTGGAGGCCTCGGGCGAGGGCGGCTACGCCAAGGAGCTGACGGCCGAGCAGAAGCAGCGGCAGCAGGAGATCATCGAGCGCCACCTCATCGACGCCGACATGGTGATCACGACCGCCCTGATCCCGGGCCGCCCCGCGCCCAAGCTCGTCCCCGCCCACGTGGTCGAGAAGATGCGGCCCGGCTCGGTCATCGTCGACCTCGCCGTGGCGCAAGGCGGCAACTGCGAGCTCAGCGAGCTCGGGACCGTGGTCAAGCACGGGGTCACGATCATCGGCGAGCCGAACGTGCCCGCGCTGCTGCCGACCGACGCCAGCTCGGTGTATGCCCGCAACATCCTGGCGCTCCTGACCGACATCGTCGACCGCAAGGCGGGCGGCGCGCTCGTGCTCGACCTCTCCGACGAGGTGGTCGACAAGAGCCTGATCCTCAAGGACGGCGACGTGCGCCACGAGCCGACCAAGAACGCCCTCAACGACCTCGAGGTGACGAGCAAGTCATGATCGCCCTCACCGTGTTCGTGCTCGCGATCTTCCTCGGCTTCGAGCTGATCGCGAAGGTGCCCCCGACCTTGCATACGCCGCTCATGTCGGGCGCCAACGCCATCTCCGGGATCACGATCGTCGGCGCGATCACCTGCGCCTACGCCCTCGGCAACCCCGAGGCCGGCGTGGAGCCCTCGCCCCTCGTGGCCAACGTGCTCGGGGCGCTGGCGATCGCGGCCGCCATGATCAACGTGGTGGGTGGGTTCCTGGTCACCGACCGCATGCTCGGGATGTTCGGCGGCAAGAAGGCGGAGGATGCCCCGCCAGGCAAGCCGGAGGCGAAGGCATGAGCACCAAGGACGCCGTTGCGCTCGCCTACCTGGTCGCGATCGTCCTGTTCACGGTCGGGATCAAGCGGCTCTCGAAGGTCCGCACCGCCCGCGGGGCGAACGCCCTGGCCGCGATCGCCATGCTGGTCGCGATCGTGGGCGCGATCGTCGAGGTCCACGGGGGTATCGACTACAGGTGGATCGTGGGCGGCATGGTGGCGGGCTCGCTGATCGGCCTGGTGGCCGCCCTGCGCGTCCCCATGACCGACATGCCCGAGATGGTCGCGCTGTTCAACGGCTCGGGCGGGGCCGCCTCGCTCCTGGTGGCGCTCGCCATGCTCTGGCCGACCCTCGACCCGGTGCACTGGCCGGCGGGCGCGGCGCTGCAGGACATCAAGCTCGGCCCGACCGTGGGGGCGGGGACCGCCGCCACGCTGCTGCTCTCGATCCTGATCGGCGGGGTGACGCTCACGGGCAGCGTGGTCGCATACGCCAAGCTGAGCGAGAAGATCTCGGGCAACGCGATCGTCTATCCGCTCCAGCACCCGCTCAACGCGCTGCTGATCCTGGGCACCCTGGCGCTGTCGGGCTACATGCTGTTCGGGATCGGCGGGCACGAGCCGGCGCTGTGGATCGCCCTCGCCCTGACCGCGCTCTCGCTGGTCCTGGGCGTGCTGCTCGTGATCCCGATCGGCGGGGCCGACATGCCGGTCGTGATCTCGCTGCTCAACTCGTACTCGGGCGTGGCGGCCGCCATGACCGGGTTCGTGCTGAACGAGAACGTGCTGATCGTGTCGGGCGCCATGGTCGGCGCGGCGGGCCTGATCCTGACCCAGATCATGTGCAAGGCCATGAACCGCTCGCTCCTGAGCGTGCTCCTGGGCGGGTTCGGCCAGACCTCGTCGGGCGGCGCCGCCAAGGACGCGCGCGACTACGAGAACGTCAAGAGCTGCACCGCCGAGGAGCTGGCCATGCTCCTCGACGGCGTGTCCTCGGTGATCATCGTCCCGGGCTACGGCCTGGCGGTCGCCCAGGCCCAGCACGCCACCCGCGAGCTCGACGAGCTCCTGACCAAGCAGGGGGCCGAGGTCCGCTACGCGATCCACCCGGTGGCCGGCCGTATGCCCGGCCACATGAACGTGCTGCTCGCGGAGGCGAACATCCCCTACGAGAAGCTGGTCGAGATGGACGAGATCAACCCCGAGTTCAAGACGACCGACATCGCGATCGTGCTCGGCGCCAACGACGTGGTGAACCCCGCCGCGATCGACGACCCGACCAGCCCGCTGGCCGGCATGCCGATCCTCAACGTGCACGAGTCGCGCAACGTCGTGATCATCAAGCGCAGCCTCAGCCCGGGCTACGCGGGCGTCAAGAACCCCCTGTTCGAGCGCGACAACGCCATGATGCTGTTCGCCGACGCCAAGCAGGCCCTGCAGGAGACGCTGAACGAGCTCAAGGAGGCCGCCAAGTAGAGCGGGCCGGCCGACCGGCCCAGCTCAATCGGCAGGCGCGGCCCGAGCGGCACGTGCCGACAGCCAATCGCTAGCCCGCAAGCTGCCGGCCCGTGTTGCTGATCACTCACTCGGCAGGCGCGGGCCGCAGCTTGCGGACCACGCCGCCCACGCCCGCCACCAGCGTGAGCGCCACCGCCCCGAGCGCCACGCCGGCCAGGAGCGAGGCGCACAGCCCCAGCAGCCCCTTCAGCAGCCCGACGCTGGTCACGCGCTCCACGAGGTGGTGCAAGGCGACCTCGGCGCCGGGGATCCCGTGCAGGAAGATCCCGCCGCCCACCAGGAACATGGCGCCGGTGCCCAGGACCGAGATCCCCTTCATGACCTTGGGCGTGTGCCTGACCAGCGCGACGCCGGCCCGCTGCTTCAGGCCGCCCGGCGCGCCGGTCTTCTCGAGGTGCAGCCCGATGTCGTCGAGCTTCACGATCGTGGCGACCAGGCCGTAGATCACGACGGTCATGGCGAGCGCCACGACCGTGAGCACGCCGGCCTTGGTGGCCAGGGGCTGATCCGCCACGGCGCCCAGGGTCACGGCCACGATCTCGGCCGAGAGGATCACGTCGGTGAAGATCGCCTGCTTGATCTTCTCGCGCTCGAACTTCACCAGCGCGTCGGGCCCCTCCTTGAGGGCCTCGATCAGGTCGTCGCGCCGCTCCTCGTCCGCCTGTGTGTCCTTGTCGAGCACCTTGTGCAGCCCCTCGTAGCAGAGGAACGCGCCCCCGAGCATCAGGAGCGGGGTGATCACCGCCTTGGGCAGCAGCAGCGCCAGAGGGATCAGCAAGCACTTGTTCGCGACCGAGCCGAGGGCGACCCGACCGACCACCGGGAGCTCGCGCTCGGGGTCCAGCCCCACCAGCCCCTGGGCGTTGACCGCCAGGTCGTCACCCGCGATCCCGGCGGTCTTCATGGCCGCCACCTTCGACATGGTGGCGACGTCCTCGAGGATCATCGTGATGTCGTCGAGGAGCGCGAGCAGTCCCGTGACCGCCATCGGCCGGCCCTCCTGGGGGGCCCGATCATGACCTCTCGGCGGCGAGCAGGCAAACCTGCGTGTGGCCTCGGTCGTCCGGGCTGCGCCCCGACCCTGGGTAGCGCCAACCGCGTGGGCGCTATCCAGGGTCGGGGCGTGGGGCGGCGCTACTCCGGGAAGCCTGGCCCGAAGCCGGGCTCCGCCAGCTCGACCTCCACGACCTCGCCGAGCTCGGCCGCGACCTCGCGCAGCTCGGTGGCCCGGCCGATGATCACCCAGCACAGGGCTTCGCGCGGGAAGCGCTCCTTGATCACGCGGTTGACCTGGTCGAGGGTGAGCGCATCGAGCCGCTGGAAGAAGCGGTCGATCAGGTCGGGGCCGAGGCCGGCGAGCTGCAGCTCGAGGAGCAGGTCGGCGGCCTGGGGGGCGGTCTCGAGGGCGCCGGGGGCGAACTGGCCCTTGAGGTACTCGCGCGCCGAGGCGAGCTCGCCTCGGTCGATCCCCTCGCGCACGAAGCGGGCGTAGACGTCGCGCGCGAGCTCGAGGGCCTGGCGGCTGGTCGCGGTGGAGGTGTAGCTCCGGGCGGCGAACGCGCCGGCCAAGGTGTCGTCGAAGCCCGAGTAGGCGCCGTAGCTGAGGCCCCCCTCGATCCGCAGCGCGGTGTTGAACCTGCTGGTGAACCGGCCGCCGAACACGGTGTTGGCGAGGGCGCGGGCGGGGTAGTCGGGGTCGGACCAGTCGAAGCCGAGCTCGCCGAAGCGGAAGTAGGTCTGGAGCGCGTCCGGCTTGTCGACCAGCAGCACCCGCGCCTCCTCGGCGCGGGTCGGCTTGGGCGGGTCGGCCGCCTCGGGGTCGTCGGCGGCCTTCCAGTCACCGAACGCCGCCTCCAGGGCGCTCAGCATGGCGGCGGGCTCGAAGGCCCCGGACACGGCCAGCCAGGTCCGCTCGGGCGCGAGCACGCGGGCCGCGGCCGCGCGGATCGCCTCGGCATCGACCCGCGCCAGCGAGCCCTCCGAGCCGCCCGGGGGGCGAGCGAACGGGTGGCCGCGGAACAGCCAGGAGCGCCAGTAGGTGGCGATCACCTCGTTGGGCTCGTCGCGCGCCGCGGCCAGCGCGTCGAGGGCCAGCCCGCGCTCGCGGGTCAGCTCCGCGGGGTCGAGGCGCGGCCGGCGCAGGGCGTCCGCCAGGAGCTCGAGGCCGAGCGCGCGGTCGCGGGCGGGGAGCTCGAGCTCGAGGCGCGCCCAGCGCGTCGAGACGCCCGCGGCGGACGTCCCGCCGGCGCGCTCCAGCGCCTCCTGGAACGCGGCCGCGTCCCGCTCGCCGGCGCCCTTGAGCAGGAGCGCGGCCAGGAGGGCCGTCGCCCCCTCCTGCCCCGCCGGGTCCTCGAGCGCGCCGCCGAGGAGGCGCGCCTGGAAGTGGACGAGCGGCACGCCGGGGCGCGGCACGAGCAGGACGCGCAGCCCGTTCTTCAGGGTGTGGAGCTGGCGCGGCGGGAGGCGGACCTCGATCGCGAGCGGCTCGGGCGCGGCGATCGGCGCCCGCTCGTCGCCGCGCTCGCCCGCGCTCTCGTCGGCCGCCGCCTCGACGTCGTCCTCCGCGTCCGCCGCCACGGCGGGCGCCGCCGCCTCGGGCGGCTCGCCCGCCGCGGGCTCGCTCACATCGAGCGTCGCGACCGTGCGGTTGCGGCGCGTGAGCAGCCGGCGCACGAGGCCCTGCACGTCCGCGCCCTCCACCGCCCGCAGCCGCTCCGGGCGCGAGGTCAGCTCGCGCCAGCCGCCGTGGAACAGCTCGGCCTCCGTGATCAGCTCGGCCTTGCCGTCGATCGTCTGCAGCCGGCGCAGGAGGCCGGCGATCAGCGTGTTCTGTGCCTTGAACAGCTCCTCGGGGCGCGGCCCCTCCTCGGCCAGCTCCGCCAGCGCGACCTCGACCCGCGCCTCGACGGCGGCCGCGTCGACCCCGTCGCGGAGCTGGAGCGAGACCGTGAACAAGGTGGGGTCGAAGCTCGGCCCCTGCCAGCCGCCGCCCACCTCGAGGCAGAGCTGCTCCTCCTCCACCAGCAGGCGGTGGAGGCGGCTGCTGCGCCCGCCGAGGAGCAGCTCCTCGAGCACCCACAGCGCGGGCGTCTCGGGCGCGCGCGCCGCGGGCACGTGCCAGGCCATTACGACCTGCGCCAGCCCCGCGCCGGGCGCCTCGAGCACGACCCGCCGCTCGCCGCGCTGCGGCGGCTCGGCGGTGTGCACCGGGCGCGGGAGCGGGCGGGCCTCGAGCGAGCCCATCGCCGCCGCGACCGCCTCGAAGGCCGCCCCGGCCCCGACGTCGCCCACGATCGCCAGCACGGCGTTGGCGGGCACGTAGTGCGCCGCGAAGAACGCCTCGAGGTCCTCCTGCCGCCAGTTCTGAATGTCGACCATCCAGCCGAGGACGTCCCACTGGTAGGGGTGCGCCGTGTAGGCGGTGGCCCACAGCTGCTCCTCGAGCGCGGCGGCCGGCTCCTCCATGCTGAGCCGCCGCTCGCTCGCCACCACCTCGCGCTCGCGCTCGACCAGCTCCGCGTCGAGCGCCAGGGCCCGCATGCGGTCGGCTTCCATGGCCAGGATCAGCGGCAAGCGGGCGGCGGGGAACCAGTCGGTGTAGACGGTGACGTCGCGGCTGGTGAAGGCGTTGTTCGCCCCGCCGTTCGCCTCCATCACCGTGTCGAACCGCCCGCCGAAGCGCGCCCCGCTCGAGAACATCATGTGCTCGAAGAAGTGGGCCAGGCCGGTGGTCCCGGGCCGCTCGTTGCGCGAGCCCACCCGCCAGCCGACGTACAGCGCCGCGTTGGGGATCGCGTGGTCCTCGAGCACGAGCACGGTCAGCCCGTTGTCGAGGACGCGCTGCTGCACGGGCAGGTCGAGCTCGCTGGCGGCGGACACGGTGGGGGCGAGCAGCATGGCGAGGACGAGCGCTCCTCTGTGCATGGGGGCCTCGGGAGGGGAGGCGATTCTAAACGCGGCGACCCGCCCCGACCGGACGGCGGCCGCGCGCGCCGCGCCTGGCCTTGACCGCGCCGCGCATCCGCGCAACATGAGCCCTCGACAAACGAGGAGGAGCTCCATGCGTACCCCGCTCATCGCCTCGGTCGCCTGGCTGGCCGTCGCCACCATCGCCGCCGCCCAGACCTCGCCCGCCCAGTGGACCAGGACCTTCCAGGGCGAGCACTCGAGCGACGCCCGCCGCCGCATGCTGCTCGAGGTCCCCACCGAGAAGTCGCCCAAGGCGGTGGCCCTCCTGCTGAACGTGCTGGCCGACCCCTCGCCCGCGCGCCTGGACTGGTGGGTCCGTGACGGAGGGATCGAGGCGCTCTCGCGGGTGCCCGCCGACGAGCGCAAGGCGCTCAAGCTGATCGACAAGGTGCTCGACCGGCCCAAGGCCGAGACCGCGCGCCTGCGGGCGGACCTGATCACCGCCCTCGGGCGCAGCGGCGACGCGGCCCACGTGCAGCGGATCGTCGCCGCGCTCGCGGAGGACCCGAGCGCGGCCGTCCGCCGGGCCGCCGCCTTCGCGCTCCGCCGGGTGCGCGCGCCCGAGGGCGCCGAGGCCCTGTTCACCCGGCTCGAGAAGAGCTGGGGCGGCGAGCCTCCCAAGGTGAAGCGCGGGGTCGAGGCCGACGGTTACCGCGAGCTCGTGAGCTACACCAGGGCTCTGGCCGACCTCGCGCCCGTGGACCACGGCCGCGACGTGAAGGCCTGGCTGGAGTGGTGGCGGACCGCGCAGGACGGCTTCAAGCTGCGCGAGGACTTCACCGAGGCCGACCGCGAGGAGCTGGCGAAGAAGGCCGCCGAGGACGCCACCAGGACCCGCACCCGCACCAAGGCGAACGGGGTCACCATCCAGCACAGCAGCGAGGGGCGCGGCAAGATCAAGCTGCTGGTCATTCACGACAGCGAGTGGAAGGGCGACTACTTCAGGCCCTGGCTCGACCCGCTCCACGACCTCGTCGAGGTGACCTACGTCCGCCTCCCCGAGCTGGCCGACTTCGACCAAACGGAGATCAAGCTCGAGAAGAGCCCGGGCGGCCTGCCCTACATGCCGGTCGACGCGCTGGCCGACGCCTTCGACGCGATCCGCAAGGAGAAGGGCGCCGAGCGGTTCGCGCTCCTGGCCCACGGGTTCTCCACCCTGGTCGCGGCCCGCTACGTGTCGCGCCACCCCGAGAGCGTGAGCCACCTCGTGTTCGTGGGCGGCCTCACCGGCGACGACGCCTACGGGGTGATCCTCGACGAGATCGAGCGGCACGGGAACAACGTGTGGCAGGACAAGGAGACGACGAACATGGTCATGAACCATTACGTCGACGACGAGAAGACCGGCCGCATGATCTACGAGCCCAAGGACGAGGCCGAGGCGATCGCGCTCCAGCGCAAGGCGTTCGACCTCTACTGGGCCGACCCGGCCGACCCGTTCGTGGGCGAGATGTTCGAGCTGTGCCGGACCCCGGTCGAGCTCGACCTCGAGGAGCGGCGCGAGGACATCATCCTCTCGCCCGAGTTCGAGATCTCGCGCGAGAAGAAGCCCGCCATCCCCGTGCTCGTGATGGTCGGCGAGAAGACGCTGTGGTCGACCGTCCACGACAACGAGCGCCTGGCGAAGAACTACCCCAAGGGGAAGCTGGTCCGCTTCGCCAACAGCGGCATGTTCCCGTTCATCGAGGAGCCCGAGAAGTTCCAGGCGGAGCTGCGCAAGCTGCTCGAGCAGGACTGACCCACTACTCGCTTTCGAGGCGCCGCAGCCAGCGATCGACCACGAACGGGCCGAACGGGACCACCGCCCCGGCGATCCCGGCGAGGCCCAGGCCCATCCCGATCGGCACGCGGCGGATCGCGACCAGGCAGGTCGCGGCGAGGGCCAAGAACAGCAGGCCGTGGAGCGAGCCGACGATCCGGACGGCGAGCGGCAGGTCGAAGGCGTACTTGAGCGGCATGGCCACACCGAACAGGATCAGGGTCGACGTGCCCTCGATCAGGCCGAGCAGGCGCAGCTTGGCGAGGAAGGGGCGGTCGAGCTCGTTCACGACGATCCTCCAGTCACACGGCGCAGGAGCGGGAGCAGGTCGCCGCGCCGGCCGAGGGTGACCCGCGCCAGGCCCAGCCAGCCCGCCATGAGGTCGAGCTCGGCGCGCAAGGGCGCGGCCACCTCGGCGCGGGCCTGGCCCGGCTCGGCGTGGGCCGCGAGCACGCGCAGGCAGCCGGCCTGGCGGTCGGCCTTGAGGTCGACCCGCGCGACGAGCCGCTCGCCGAGCAGGAACGGCAGCACGTAGTAGCCGTGCACCCGCCTGGCCGCGGGCGTGTAGATCTCGATCCGGTAGCGGAACCCGAACAGCCGCTCGGTGCGGGCGCGCTCCCAGATCAGCGGGTCGAACGGGACCAGCAAGGCGCGGGCGGCCACCCGCCGCGGGGCGCGCGCCTCGGGGTGGAGGTAGGCCGAGTGCGACCAGCCCTCGACGCTGACGGGCAGGAGCTCGCCCGCCTCGACCGCCTCGCGCAGGCGCGCGCGCGCGTCGGCCGGCGGGATCCGGTAGTAGTCGCGCAGGTCGCGCTCGCTCGCCACGCCCAGGGCCCGGGCCGCGCGCAGGAGCAGCGCCCGCTGCGCCTCGGCCGGCTCGGGGTCGGGCGCCGCGAGGATCCGGCGCGGGAGGACGCGCTCGGGCAGGTCGTAGACCCGCTCGAACCCGCGGCGGTAGGCGGTGGTCAACATGCCCGCCCAGAACAGCCACTCCACCGCGTGCTTGCCGTCGCTCCAGCCCCACCACGAGCCCTGCCCGCGGCCGCCCTCGCTCAGCTCCGAGGCGGTCAGCGGCCCGCGCGCCGCGACCTCGGCCAGGACGGCGTCGACGTAGGCGCGCCGCTCGCGCGCGAAGCGGGCCAGCGCTCCGTAGTTCCCCTCGCCGCGCGCCGCGCGCGCCATGCGCCAGCGCAGGAGCGGCTGGAGCGCCACCGGGAGCAGCGAGGCCGCGTGGCCCCAGTACTCGAACAAGGTGCGGCGGCGCCCCCCGTAGGCGGCGGCGTCGAGGAGGTCGGTCGCGTACGGGCCGAGGCGCGAGAACAGCGGCAGGTAGTGGGCGCGGACCAGCACGTTGACCGAGTCGATCTGGAGCACGCCCAGCCGCTCGACCGCTCGCCGCAACGCCGCGCCGTCGGGGGCGCCCCGCGGCCGCGGGTCGGCGAAGCCCTGCGCGGCGAGCGCCAGCCGCCGCGCCTCGTCCGCCGAGAGGCCCTCGACGCGCCGTCGACGCCTCCGCGCCCGCGCCGCGGTCGCTGCTCGTCCTTTGCCGGTCGTCACGTGGAGCCGAACATAACCCGACGCTCACGTCGGGGTAAGGGCGACGGAGCTCGAGCGGTCGTCGCATCGAGCCTCGTGCACGGGCACGAGCACGAAGGCTGACCCCAGAACGACACCCGCCCGGCGGCTGCAAAATCCGACCGACGTGCGCGCCAGGCGTGCTATACCCCCTCGGCTGTGGCGCACGGCGCAACTGGAGTGGAAGGGGCCGCGGAGCTCGCGGCGGAGTCGGGCGCGCGCGAGCGGCGGGGGACGCTGCTGGCGCTGAGCACGTTGACGGTCATGGCCGGCGCCACGATCGCCCCGACGTTGCCCGCGCTGCGAGACCAGTTCGCGAGCGAGCCGCGGGCCGAGCTGCTGGCCAAGCTGGTGCTGACCCTGCCGGCGCTGGCGATCGCCCTGGCCGCGCCGTGGGCGGGGGCGCTGGTGGACCGGCTCGGGCGCAAGCGCGTGCTCGTGGCCGGCTGCGCGCTCTACGCGCTCGCGGGCGCCTCGGGCCTGGTGCTCGACACCTTGCCTCAGCTCCTGGTCGGGCGCGCCCTGCTCGGGGTCGCGGTGGGGGCGCTCATGACGGCGACCACGGCGCTCGCCGGCGACTACTACCAGGGCGCGGAGCGCAGCGCGTTCCTGGGGCAGCAGGGCGCGACCATGTCGTTCGGCGGGTTCGCGTTCCTCACGGCGGGCGGCCTCCTGGCGGACGTCCACTGGCGCGCCCCGTTCGCGGTCTACCTCGTGTCGCTGACGCTCCTCCCGGCCGCCCTGCTGTGGCTGCACGAGCCGGCGTGCACCGCGAGCGCGCCGGCCGCGGGCTTCGCCGAGGAGCAGGACGCCGCCCGGTTCCCCTGGGGGATCGGCGTGCTCCTGTGCGCGCTGGGCCTGGTCGGCATGAGCGCGTTCTACCTGCTGCCGGTCCAGCTCCCGTTCCACCTGCGCGCGCTGCTCGGGGCCTCCTCCACCCAGAGCGGAATGGTGATCGCCACCTCGACCCTGTTCGGCGGGCTCGCGGCCATGTCCTACGGCCGGCTCCGCCGGGGTGGCCTGACCCCGCCCGCGATCTTCGCGCTGCTGTTCGGGCTGCTCGGGGTCGGCTACGGGCTGCTCGCCTCGGCCCGCAGCTACCCGCAGGTCCTGTTCGCCATGGTGGCGACCGGCGCCGGGATGGGCCTCATGATGCCCAACCTCAACGCCTGGCTCCTCACCACCACCCCGCCTCCCCTGCGCGGCCGCGCGGTCGGCGCGCTCACGGCCTCCCTGTTCCTGGGGCAGTTCCTCTCGCCGATCGCGGCGGCCCCGGTCAACGCCCGCCTCGGCCTGGGCGGCACGTTCGGCGCCGCGGCGGCGGGGCTGGTCGCGCTCGGCCTGGTGTTCGCTGCGGTGGCGGCCTGGGCCCGAGCTCGATCGCGGTAGCGTCGCGCCCGACAGGCCCGCGCCGGGGCGCGGGTCCCGACGGCCATGGCGAACCGCGCCACGCCGTTCCGCTGGAACATGAGCAGCCCGGGCCTGGGGCGTCGCCTGGGGCGCGGGCCGACGGCCTGGGCGCCTACGGGGTTCAAGGACGACCTCCTCCGCTGCGCGGCGCGGGTCGTGCGCGCGGCGGGTGACGTCGACCTCGTGTTCGTCGGCCGCTCGCCCGAGAGCCTGTTCGACCTGCTGGCGGGCGCGCTCACCGAGACCTCGTGGCGCGAGCGGCTGACCTTGCTCCCGCTCTCGCTGCGGGGCGACACCCCGGGTCGCCTGCGCCGCGAGCACCCCGCGGGGCTGGCCCAGCTGTGGTCCTGCTTCGACGCGCTGGGCCTCACGCCCGAGCGCCTGCTCGTCCGGCCGCGGCCGGTGGCGCTGGTGGACCTGGTGTTCAACGGCTGGACGTTCGGGAACCTGCTCAAGCTGCTGCGCTGCTGGACCGAGACCGGCGGCGCGCGGGGCCGCTGGCGCGAGGTCCACGGCCGGCTCCGCTTCGTGTGCCTGGTCGAGCGCGGGCATCGCCGCTACGACCCGTGGGCCCGCGACGAGTCGCCCTGGGCGCTGGACCTGCCCGAGGAGAGCGTGCGGCGGGTGCCGATCGACACCCGGCTGTGGCGCTACCTCGCCGAGGACCAGCACAAGACGACCGCCTCGTATCGCCCCGCGCGCTGGGGCGCGCCCGAGGCGCACCGGCCGCCCGACGACCCCGACCGGCTCGCGGCGGCGCGCCTGGCCCGCGCGCTGTACCGCTACGGGCGCTGGCGCCGCCGGGCCCTGGCCGCCGAGCTCGAGCGGCCGCCGCGCCCGGAGCGCTGGACCGAGGCGCTCGTCCGCGAGCTGCGCGCCGGGTGAGCGAGCGCCGTACGCGCCAGGAGCCCGCCTCTCCACGAGGGGCGGGCTCCTGCGCGGCGTGGCCGGCTGCGCGACTACTTGATCTCGAGCAGTTCGACCTCGAACACCAGCACCGAGTGGGGCGGGATCTTGGGGGTCGGCGAGCTCTCGCCGTAGGCCAGCTCGGACGGGATGTAGAACACATACTTGGCGCCCGGGGTCATGAGCTGGATCCCCTCGGTCCAGCCCGGGATCACCCGACCGAGCGGGAACTCGGTCGGCTCGCCGCGCGAGTAGGAGCTGTCGAACTCGCTCCCGTCGGTGAGCGTGCCGCGGTAGTGGACGCGGACGGTGCTGGCGGCGGTGGGGTGCGCGCCCTGACCCTCGCGGACCACGCGGTACTGGAGCCCGCTGGCGGTGGTCTTCACGCCCTCCTTGGTCTTGTTCTCGGCCAGCCACTTGGCGCCCGCGGCCTTGCGCGCCTCGCCGCGCCTGGAGACCTCGGCCATGGCCTCCTGGCTGAACTGCTCCATGACCGTGCGCTCGGTCTCCTCGTCCACCGCGAGCGCCTTCTCGGCGAAGGCGTCGGCCATGCCGCGCGCGAACTCCTCGGTGTCGAACTTCGCGCCCTGCTCGAGGTAGCGCTGCCCGATCCGGTAGCCGACGATGTAGCTCGCCTGCTGCTTGACCGTGGGCGCCTCGCCCTCGCCCGCCGGCGCCTCCTGGGGCGCCTCCTTCGGGGCGTCTCCTTCTTGGGCGAGCGCCACCGCGCTGCCGACTCCGGCCAGGATCAGGACCGCCAAGAACCGCTTCATGCTGTCGCCTTTCACGCGCTTGTGAGGGCAGCCCCCGCGGGGGCCGCCAGGCGCGACAAGATACGGCATGGCTCGAGGCTCGGCGAGACTCCGATCTCAGCCTTCGAGCAGGTAGACCGACGTCGTCCCCAGGTGCCGGAAGGGGAACCGCGGCTCGAGCAGGCGCTCCAGCCGCCGCCCCGGCCCGACCAGCGCGTCGGGGAGCACCTCGGGCAGGAGCACCACCGTGTCGTGCCGCACCAGGCGCAGCCCGGCCCGCGAGGCGAGCTCCGCGATCTCGCCGCGCCGCGGGGTGACGTTGACCATCACGTCCTCGGGGCGGCGGCCGACCTGGAACCCCTCGGAGTACATCGGGTCGTCGGGGTCGGCCAGGAGCGGGATCAGGCGGCGCGCCAGCGCGCTCCGGCCGAGCACCCGCTTGGCCACCTCGGCCGCGCCGAGCGCGTTGGGGGTCGAGATCGCGACCCGGCCCCCGGGCGCGAGGCAGCGGCGCATCTCCTCCAGCGCCGCCAGGCGCTCGCGGGGGAGGAAGTGCTCGAAGGCCTCGATCGAGACGATCCGGTCGAAGTGGGCGTCGGGGTAGGGGAGCTGCGAGCAGCGCGCGTAGCGCAGGTCGACCGCGTAGCCGTTCTCGGCCGCGAGCGCGCGCCCGAACTCGAGGCTGTCCTCGTCGATGTCGACCCCGTGCGCCTCGCAGCCGAAGGCGTTGGCCAGCATGGCGGCGTAGCCCCAAGAGCAGCCCACGTCGAGCACGCGCGCCCCGCGCGCGAGGCCGACCCGCTCGATCACGGCCCACGGCCGGCGGAAGTACTCGATGTACCGCCGGATCTCGGGCCCGCGGAACCACTCGCGGTACATCCAGGGCTGGGCGTCGGGCGCGCGGTAGCGCTCGGGGAGCTCGAGCGCGAGGTAGTACGGCTCGGGGATCATGCGGGGGCGCACCTCGTCACCTGGCCGTCGGACCTCACCCAGATTCCTCCCGCGCAAGACGGTAGGCGGAGAGAGCCGCGCTCGCCAGCGCCCCCGCGGCGCGCGCTCCGCCGCGTGCCCCGCGCCGCCGACCCCGGAGAGCCGCTCGTCGCGCCACAGGTCGCACGCTCCAAGCCGGTTCGAGGGCGGCCACAGGAGTCGAGGCGCCCACCGCCCGCGCGCTCGCGAAGTCGGCGGGAACTCGACCGACCGGCCGAGGGTGGACCGGTCGTGACGTCCCCGCCCGGCTCGGTCGCCGTCTCGGCGCGTCCTCCCGGACGCGGCCCGCCCTGCGGGGCCTGCCGCGCGCCGATCCGGGTCACCGCGCTGCGCTGCCCCACCTGCCGGGTGGAGCTGCACCGCGACTGCCGCGCCCTCCTCCGCCGCTGCCCGACCCTGGGTTGCGCCACCCCGCTGGTCGGGTTCGAGCAGGTGCGCGGGGGCTCGAACCGGCTGGCGCAGGCCCGCGCGCGGCGCTCCCCGAGCGAGGTCCGGGCGCTGACCTGGGTGGTGGCGGTGACGGGCGCCCTGCTGCTGGCGGCGGCCGTGCGGTACCAGATCACGACGGCCTACCGGGATCCCCCTC
>CAZMSZ010000024.1:0-18154 GCA_964569055.1 uncultured Planctomycetota bacterium
CCGCGCGCGCTCAACTCCTTGGGCTGTAATGACGCGCAGCGGCATTCCTCCCGTTTCCCGAATCGTGGGCGTCCCTTTCATTACAAAACCGACATGTGCGCGGACCGCCCCGCGTGCGCGCTATGTAAGTCTTTTTGTTCGAGCGGTTTCCTCGGCCTGCCTGGGAGGCGTGGGCGGAACGCGCCCGGCAACCGCGTTGCGTGGCACGGCGGCTCTCCCCGAGGAGGGAGGACTCCATGCACAGCTTTCGCTCCGCGCTCGGCTTCGCCCTCGCTGCTTCGGCTCTGTACGCGCTCCTCGCGATCGCGCTGCCCGATCCGGCGCCGACCGAGCACGACGAGGCGCGCGCCAGCGCCGCGCCGGCCGCGCTCGAAGCCCACGCGCCGGCGCACGAGGGCTGCGCGGAGGAGGCGGGCGAGCACGCCTGCGGCCTCGACGCGGCCAAGCTGCTGAACCGGTTCCAGGCCGCGATCGCCGAGCGGGGCGCGGTGCACCGCGTGGTCCCGCACCCCTCGGGCGCGGACGCCGTCGCCGGGCAGCTCGCCGTCGGCCTCGAGGCGCGGGGCGCGGCGCTCGAGCAGGCCGCGGCGGCGCTCGCCGCGCGCCACGGGCTGCGGGTCCTGCGGACGCTCCCCGCGTTCGGGCAGGCCCTGCTCGAGGGCGACGAGCCGCGCGTCGCGCCGCTCGCGGCGGCGATCGCCCGCGAGCCGGGCGTGCGCTTCGCGGAGGCGAACCTCGCCCTGCGGGTGGCGCTCCTCCCCAACGACCCGTTCTACCCGCGGACCGGCCAGCGGCGGTCGGGCCTCGAGCCGGCCTGGGACGTGACCACCGGCGACCCGACCGTGGTGGTCGCGCTGCTCGACACCGGCGTCGACCCGACCCACCCCGACCTCCAGAACCGCCTCGTCCCCGGCTTCGACTTCGTCAACCAGACCGCGACCATGAGCGACGACAACGGCCACGGCACCGCCATGGCCGGGATCGTGGCGGCCGAGGGACAGAACGCGGAGGGCGTGGTGGGCGTGGCCTTCGACGGGCGGCTGATGCCGGTCAAGGTGGCGGACGCCCTCGGGCAGGCCAGTGTGGCCGACGTCGTGGCGGGGATCGACTTCGCGGTGCAGCAGGGCGCGCGGGTGATCAACCTGTCCATGGGCGCGCCGGTCGGCAGCCAGGCCCTGGAGGACGCGGTCAACCGGGCGCTCGCCGCGGGCGTGGTCGTGGTCGCGGCGGCGGGCAACGACCCGATCCACCACGCCGTGTTCCCCGCGCGCTACCCCGGCGTGGTGGCGGTGACCGCGCTGGGCCTCGACGGCGAGCTCGGCTACGACGCGGTCCTGGCCCCGGAGGTCGCCTGCGGGGCCCCGGGCGAGGAGCTGATCACGACGCTGCCCGGCGGGGTGTACGGGTTCGTGAGCGGCTCGAGCGGCGCGGCGGCCTACGCCTCGGGCGTCGCCGCGCTGTGCCTCGCGCGCGACCCGCTGCTGAGCGGGGCCGACGTGAGCAGGATCCTGCGCGTGGCGCGGCGGCCGATCGCCGCGCTGAAGGACGCCGAGGAGGTCTATCGCTTCGGCGCGCTCGACGCCGGGCTGGCGGTCGCGCGCGCCGACCGGACCTACCACGACGTGGCGGTGACCGGGCTGCGGCTCTATCCGGCCAAGCCGGTCGCGGGCCAGCCGGCGGTGGCGGTGGTCGAGGTCACCAACGAGGGGAACGTCGCGATCACCAACCAGGCCGTCCGGATCGCGCACCTCGCGGCCGGCTCGGGCCAGCGGATCGAGATCGGGGTCGTCGCCGTGGCGCTCCAGCCCGGCGAGCGGCGCGAGCTGCTGTTCAACTTCACGGCGCCCGCCGCGGCCGGCCGCTACCTGTTCCGCGCCAACGCCAGCGTGCAGCCGGCCGAGAGCGAGGCCGCCGACAACGAGCGCACGATCGACGCGCTGGTGGACGGCAACGCCGAGGTCGACGTGCGCGTGGTCGACCGCTCGATCAGCGACCCCACGCTGCAGGCCGGCCAGGTCGTGGCCACGGTCACGGTCGAGAACCGCGGGACCGCGGCCGCGAGCAACCTCACCGTCGAGGCGCGGGTCTACCCGGCCGGGCCCGAGCTGACGCCCGCCGCGGGCGCGACGGTGGTGGCGCTCGGCCAGCAGGTGATCGGGCAGCTCGCGGTGGGCGAGCGGGCGCAGGTCCAGTTCACCTACCCGATCCCGACGCCGGCCCCCACTGGCCTGCTGCGGCTCGAGACCGCGGTGGCCCCGCTGGCGGGCGAGGCGCGCACCTTCGACAACGCCGCCTACCTCGACTTCCTGCTCGGCGGCGCCACCGCCCTGCGCGGGCTCTACCAGCAGTCGAACGGGGTGGACGTGATCCCCGACGCGGCCACGCGCGTCGACCCGGGCCGCCCGTACGTGCCGGTGCAGGTGTTCGTGCCGAGCAAGGGCGGGCGGACCACGAGCACCAAGCTCAAGGTGACGCGCACCCGGATCCTCGAGCGCGACACGCCGACGGGCGGCGGGAACGTGGTCTACGACGACGCGCACGGGGCGCCGCCGGCCGTGGCCGCCGCGGGGCTCGAGATCGCCGACGAGATGGGCCGGGTGCGCAGCGCGAACCTGAGCCTGTTCGAGGACGACGAGCTCGACATGAACGGGCGGCACGAGATCCTGCGCCTGCCGCGCGCGGCGCTCGGCGTGCCGGCGCAGCCGAGCGCGACCCACGTGAAGTACCTCGACGTGAAGGTCGAGTGGGAGCAGCGGCGCGTGGTGCTGTGGGTGTTCAACACGACCCGCAGCGGCAGCCACCGCTCGGTGCTGCGCGTGCGCTTCTCGCCGGCGGCCTTCCCCGCGCTGTCGGGCGACAACCACTACTACGACGTGCACCACCACACGATCGCGGAGTGGTACTTCGGCTCGCCGCTCGACATCTTCGCGCCGCGCAAGGCCTACGGTGGCCCGCTCCAGATGGTCATGGAGTGCGCCTACGTCATGGGCGTGATCGACCAGCCCACGCCGCAGGCCGCCTACATGAAGATCGTCACGACGGACCACTCGTCGTTCAACAACCGCACGATCCCCGACCCCGACGGCCCCGACCACCGCCCGCCGTTCGGGCCGCAGTCGCCCTCGGCGCAGCCGGGCCTGACCCAGCTCGAGGCCTATCGCACGATCTTCGGCGCCACGGCGGGCGAGGAGATCGCGTTCAAGCAGGACGTGCCGATCCCCCGGATCTCGATCCCGTTCGTGAACAACATCCTCAACGTGCTCCCCGGGATCCCGCTCGGGGCCCACATGCTGCTCTACCGCGCCGACCACGTGGAGGGCCCCTGGCACGGCGGCGGCTGGCTGCGCGGGCCGGGCAACCCCAACATCGACGTGAACCTGTTCCCGCTGCTCAATGACGTGGCCAAGGCCCGGCAGGGCTCGCAGAGCGGGGCGTTCACCTACGCGGCGCACCCGTTCGGGGGCATGGGCTGGAACGACGGCAACCTCGAGCGGGCGTTCGGGCTCGACCCGGCGCAGCGCACCCGCGACGAGGTGCACGACCAGAGCGGCGAGTTCGTGCTCAAGGGCCTCGAGTTCTTCAACGGGCGCGGGGCGCGCTCGCTCCCGACCAACAAGATCGACTTCAACGACCTCAACCCGTGGGCGGACGCCACCTTCACCCAGGGCTCGGCGACCTGGGACAAGGGGATCTGGAACGGGATGACCCGCTGGCACGAGATCCTGGCGCAGACGCTCGAGTACTCGTTCGTCGGCCGGCCCGAGGAGCGGTTCGTGCGCAAGGTCTACCAGGCGGGCGGCTCCGACGCGCACGGCGACTTCAACTTCTCGACCGGCCGCGCGGCGACGCCGCTCAACATCCAGGCGACCTACAACGTGGGCGACGAGACCTGGTTCGCCGTCCGCACCTACTGCCTGGGTGACGGCAAGAACGGGGCCACCTCCGAGGAGCGCTGGCTCGAGGCCTACGCCGACGGCAACTCGGTCACCACCGACGGGCCGCTCGTCACGTTCAGCCTCGACGCCGACGGGCGGTTCGACTCGGCCGACCTGCGCTGGCACGACCAGACCAGCGCCTGGGAGGACGCCGACGGACGGATGGGCGGCGACGGGCCGCTCGACGGCGGGTTCACGGCGCTGGTGCGGCGTGGCTCGGCGGCGCCGGTGTTCCGCTACCGCTACGCCTCCACCGACGAGTTCGGCGCGGTGGCCTCGGTGCTCCTCTACAAGACCGAGGCAGGCGCGCCCAACCCGACCCGCAGCCACCACGGGATCGAGCAGATCGTGGGCGTGAACTCCTGGCCGCTCGGCGGGGCGAACACCGACCTCGACGTGCCGCTCGACCCGGCCAAGGAGGGCCCGGTCACCAAGCCGACGGCCTTCGCGGCGGGCGCCTACACCGGCGGCGACCCCGACGTCATGGACCTCGGGCCCGACAACTACCGCTGCTACACCAACCCCGTGTTCGCCGTGCCCTACGACGTGGACGTGACCGTGGCGAGCGTCGACTCGGCGAGCGCCACGATCCCGGCGGGCGCGCTCGAGGTGCGCTTCACGTTCGACGTCACCATGGACCCGGCGGCGTACGCGATCGAGGTCAAGGCGCTCGACGCCAACGGCGAGAGCAGCGGGCGCGGCGCGCCGGCGCTCAGCGCGCTGGTGCCGGCCGTCGGGAGCGGCTGGGCCGATCGGCCGGGGATCCAGTCCTCGGTCCTGACGGTGGTCAACCAGGACCCGATCCCGGTCTCGGGCGACGAGTACCCGCAGGCCGGCAGCAAGAGCTTCGTCGTCTACTGGCGCGACGCGCCGCGGGACGCGGCCGGGAACGCGCTCAACCCGATCGCGGCCACGTTCACCACGACCCACGTGGCGGGCAGCGGGAGCGGGAGCGGCGGCGGGACGGGGAGCACCGCCTCGCCCTCGACCGCCGGGCCGGGCGGCGGCGTCTCGCGCGGCGGGGGCGGCGGCTGCAGCCTGAGCGCCTCCCCCGCGCCCACGCGCTCGTCGTGGCTCGCGCTGCTCGCGCTCGGCGGCCTGGCGCTCGGCGCCGCCCGCCGGCGCGCGCGCGCCCGATAGCGGGCGGCTCCGTCCTCGCTCGTCGTCCCACCCGCGAGGCGCGCCGCTGGCGCGCCTCGCGCGCTTTGGGGTGAGGTCGTGGCGCACGATCGAGGTGCGTGCGCGGCGCCGAGGGCGCTGAGCGCGCCTCGCTCGGTTCGAGCGTCTCCAACGGGGGCGCCTACACCGCGCGGCTGGAGCGCGCCCAGGCTTCAGGGACCTGCTCGTCTCGACGGGTCGGCCAGCGCCGTCGCCCGTGCGCCGGACACCACCGGCCCGGGCGGCGCTCGGCCGCGGGGCACGAGGCTTGCGCCGTTCGGCGGAGAAGCCCGGCGCGAGAGCGACGAGGAGGAGGCACACATGAGCGAGTTCGAGTACGGCCGCGGGGGCGAGGGGAGCACGGCGCGGACGCACGAGGCCAAGGAGCAGGCCCGCCACCTCGGGCAGGAGGCGAAGGAGCGCGTCCGCGGGGTCGCGACCGAGGCCCGCGAGCAGGTGCGCGCCGCGGCCGAGGAGCGCAAGGGGGTGGTCGCGGGCGAGCTGGGCGAGCTCGCGGGCGCGCTGCGCGACACGGCCTCGACGCTCGAGCAGCGGGATCACGGCATGCTGGCGCGCTCGGCGCGGGCCACCGCCGACACGATCGAGGAGATCGCCGAGCGCCTCCGGCGCGGCGACATCGACGCCGTGATGCAGCAGACGGAGCGCTTCGCGCGCGACTACCCGGTCGCGTTCCTGGGCGGCGCGATCGGGCTGGGGTTCGTCGCGGGCCGCGTGCTGCGCTCGGGCTACGGCGGCGCGCGCCACGGCGGCGAGCCGCGCGGCTACGGCGAGCGGGCGAGGCCTTCGTTCGGTGGCGAGCAGGCGGCCTCGTTCGGCGGCGGCTCCACGCGCGGGCCGACGAGCTCGGAGCCGGGGATCCTCGGCGGCGCGGGGTCGGCGCGGGAGAGCTTCGGGGCGGGGCGCTACAGCCACTCCTCCTCCACGCCGATCGGGTCGAGCGGGTCGCGCTCCGACGTCTCCTCCCCGTCGAAGGGGCCGGGCTCGGCGCCGATGGGGCCGTCGTACGGGGCGAGCGCCCCGATCCCCTCGGAGGCCAAGGCGTTCGACGAGGAGTCGCGCTCCAAGCTCCCCGACACGGGCCCCGGCAGCGGGATCCTGGGCGAGGCTCCGCTGAGCTCGCAGCGCCCGGGGCCGAGCACGCCTGGCCGCGAGGTGCAGCCCAAGCTGACCGAGGAGGGCAGGCGCGAGGACCGGAGCGGCCCGGACCGCGGCCAGGCTCGCGAGGGAGGGAGGTAGGCCATGGCGACGCCCAGGGAGTTCCAGTCCTCGCAGCGGTTCCGCGACGAGGAGGCCCGCACGCGCGGCGGGCGCCCGATCCACGACTACCGGCTCACCGAGCTGTTCGGTGACCTCACGCGCGAGACCACGCTCCTGATCCAGCAGGAGGTGGAGCTGGTCCGCGCCGAGATGACCCAGAAGATCGACAAGGTCGAGCGCGGGATCACCTCGCTCTCGGTGGGGGCCGTGTTCCTGCACGGGGGCCTGCTGGTCCTGCTGGCCTCGGCCGTGTTCGGCCTGGCGCTCGTCCCGATGCCGCTGTGGGCCTCGGCCTTGATCGTGGGCCTGGCGGCGGCGCTGATCGGCGGCGTGCTGCTTGCAATAGGGCGCCGGAACGTCCGCCTGAGCCACCTCACGCCCGAGCGGACGGTCGAGACCATGCGCGGCCTGCCCGAGCGGGTGGCGCCGCACCACGAGCCCCGAGACGAGGCCCTGCAGGAGGCCCACCACGAGCACGAGGAGGTGAGGGCATGAACCGCTCTCCCGAGCAGATCCAGCGGGACATTCAGCGGACCCAGAGCGAGATCGGCGAGACGCTCGAGGCGATCAAGCGTCGCCTGAGCCCGGAGGAGATCATGAATCGGGCGACGGCCTATCTGCGCGCGGGCCCGGGTGAGTTCGGGCGGAACCTCGGGCGCACGATCCGCGACAACCCGGTCCCGGTGGCCCTGATCGGGGTCGGGATCGGCTGGCTGATGTTCGGCGGGTCGCGGCGCTCCTCGCGCACGATCTCCGCCGCCCCGATCGAGGGCGGGACGAGCCCGGGCGACTGGGAGGTGAAGAGCGGCAGCCACCTCCCCGAACGGCTGCGCCACGCGCTCGACCGCTCGCGCTCCAGGGCGTCCGAGGCGCGCGACAAGGTCCGCTCCGCGGGCGAGCGCATGCGCGAGATGGGTCACGCGGGCGGCGAGCGGCTGTCGCACCTGGGCCACGACCTGCGCTCGGGCGGCCGGCGGGTGGGCGAGTACGGCCAGCGCATGTGGCACGAGCTCGAGGAGCAGTGGTACGAGCATCCGCTGGTGATGGGCGCGCTCGCGTTCGGGATCGGCGCGGCGGTGGCGGTCGCGCTGCCGAGCACGCGGCGCGAGGAGGAGCTGGTGGGCGGCCCCGCGCGCGACCTCATGGAGCGGGCGCGTGAGACCGGCGCCGAGTACTACGAGCGGGCCAAGGAGGTCGCGCGCAGCGCGACGCACGCCGGCATGGACGCGGCCCGCGAGGAGGCCGAGGCGCAGGGGCTGACCCGCGAGCACGGCGGCCGGGCCGGCGTTGGCGACACCAGCAGCTACGGGCCGAGCGGCGGCGCGAGCAGCTACGGGTCGGCCGGGTCGAGCTACGGCGGCCCGAGCGGCGGGTCGAGCTTCGGTCAGGGCGGGTCGAGCTTCGGCCAGGGCGGCTCGTCGAGCGGCCGCGAGGAGGGTCGGCGGCCTTGAGCGCTCAGCGCGCGCGAGGTGAGCTGGCGCGCGCTCGAGCCGAACGACGCGCGCAGGCGCGGGGGGCCGCCGCAGGCGGCTCGCCCGCGCCGCCGCACGTCTCCGCAGGTCGCGAGCACGGGGAGCACGAGCGCGGAGGAGGCGCGCTCCAGGAGGCGTGCGCCGCGGGGGACGCGCAGGATCGCGAGCGGGGCCGTGGGGCCGCGCGGCCGCGCGAGATCCCGCCGCGCGGCTGGCGCGACATCGCCTGGCGCGTGTGGGACCAGCTCGGTCAGGACAACGTGGCGGTGCTCGCGGGCGGCGTGGCGTTCTACGCTTTCTTCGCGCTGATCCCCGCCCTGGCCGTGCTGGTCTCGATCTACGGGCTGGTCTCCGACCCGGCCGCCGTGCAGGAGCAGATCGCCGCGCTCAGCACCGCGCTGCCGCTCGAGGCGCGCCAGCTGATCGAGCGCGAGCTCAACCGGATCGTGACCACCTCCGAGGGGTCCCTCAGCGTGGCCGCGGTGATCGGCCTCCTGCTCACGCTGTGGAGCGCGGGCGCCGGCGTGCGCGGGCTGATCGCCGCCCTCAACACGGTCTACGGCGAGGTCGAGACGCGCGGCTACCTCCACCTCGGCGCGCTGTCGCTCCTGTTCACCGCCGGCGGCGCCTTCGCCGTGCTGTTCATGGTGGGCACCGTGGCGGTGCTCCCGCCGCTGCTCGACGGGCTCAACCTCGGCCTGGGAGGGCCGACGCGCCGCGCGATCGAGCTGTTGCGCTGGCCGGTCGTGATCGTGTTCCTGCTGCTCGGCCTGGGGATCGTGTATCGCTTCGGGCCCCGCCGCCGCCAGGCGCGCTGGCGCTGGGTGACCTGGGGCGCCGCCCTGGCCACCGCGCTGTGGTTGCTCGCCTCGCTCGGGCTCTCGGCCTACGTGCGCTACTTCGGCAGCTTCAACAAGACGTACGGCTCGCTCGGCGCGGTCGCGATCATCCTCATGTGGTGCTATCTCAGCTCCTACGCCGTCCTCCTCGGCGCGGAGGTCAACGCGGAGATGGAGCACCAGACCCGCTGCGACAGCACGGTCGGCGAGCCCAAGCCCATGGGCAAGCGCGGCGCCTACGTGGCCGACCACGTGGGGCCAGTGCCCTGACTGAATTCCTCGGCTGGTTCGGTGTGAACGACCAGGTGTTGGTTGGGAGCCGAGGAATTCAGTGTGGGGCGGGGTTCGTGTGGGGCGGATCTCCTTGCGTGAGGAGATAGTGCTGTCGCTGGTCGCGCTCCACCTCGGCCGATTGCTACGAAACACAGAGGGCGGCGCGGCTACGGCTCCCCCCTGCGGCCAACAAGGGTGCTGTCGGCGACCAGCTCTTCTTACCGGGCGGGAGCCGCCAGCCGGTCCTTGAAGCTCGCGTTGCGGAGCGCGACCTTCGCGAACGCTGCCCCGCGGCGCTGCCCACGTTCGGACCAGCGCACCTCGACCTCGACCAGGAAGTGCCAGGCCTCGCCGCCCCCCGGGCCCTCCAACGGGGTGATCAGGACGTCGCAGGTGTAGCCGGGGTAGTCCGAGCGCTCGAGGTCGCGCGCCAGGTAGCGGGTGGGTCCGACGGCCGCGATGCCGGGCAAGGGGGCTTCCGCGCCGTTCTCCGCGGTGCCCGCTGGCGCGGGGCTGCCAGCGTCTTCGGCGCTGGAGACGGGTTCGAGATCGGCGAGCGCGGCGTCGTCCAAAGGGTAGCCGTGCAGGTCGTTGAACAGCAGCTCGGCGAGGAGCGCCGCGTTCACGTGGTGCTCCGCCCGCTTGCCCGCGGCGGTGGCGGCGACCAGGAGCCCGAACGCGGCGGTGGCGCCGATCGCGAGCACGCCCATGGCCACGATCACCTCGAGCAGCGTGAAGGCGCGCCGGCTCACGGGTTCCTCCGCGCCGGGTCGTCGTGCCAGTCCTCGCGGTAGCCGGGCAGCTCGAAGATCGTGACGAACGTGCGCCCGATCACCACGAGGTCGTCGACGTCGTGGGCGACGGCGGCCGTCCCGCGCGCCCCGCGGCCGCCGGGGGCGACCTCGACCACCTCGCCGCTCACCCCCTCGTAGCGGATCCACTCGGCGCCCACCCGCACGTAGCCGCCGTCCGGCGCGAGGCGGTCGGGCTCCTGCACCCGCAGCTCGTCGGCCCGCTCGTCGATCGGGCCGAGCAGGAACGTGGTGGTGCGCGCCGCCATGGCCTCCTCGAGCACCAGGATCACCTTGACCTTGACCGGGAGCACGTCGTCGCGCGGGTCGGTCGACGACGCGCCGCCGACGAAGGTCGTGAACTCGCGCGGGCGGAGCTCGGTCGGCTGCAGCAGCGCGCGGGTCGAGTCCCAGTAGGGGAGCGGCCCGCTCGCCTCGTCCGGCGAGGCCTCGCGGAGCGGCGGGTTCTCGGTCGACCAGGTGTTGGTGTACTGCGTCCAGAACAGCAGCTCGAGGTGCGCCACCCCCGTCGCGAACGGCCGCAGCAGCGCCGGCGGCGGCCCCGCGTCGGCGGGCGGCGCCGCCGCGGGTGGCTCGGCGGGCGCGGCGCCCACCGGCGGCGCCAGCTCGTAGCCGTCCACGTCGAACAGCGAGCGGGGCGGCCCGATCGGCGCGCGGTAGCCGCGGTAGAGCACCCCGTCGGGCTCGAGCACCCAGGCGACCTCCAGCGCGCCGCCCGTCGCGCGCAGCCGCGCCTCGCGGGCCTCCGCGAGGTCGTCGCGCATGTCGATCACCGCGTCGGCCGCGATCGTGCTCCCGGCGTGGCCCGTGATCGGGTGCTCGCTCTCGCCCGTGGGGGCGCGCACCAAGAACAGCTTGGTGGGCGGCGGCTCGCACAGGAAGCGCGCCTCGACCTCGCCCAGCCCGCGCACCGGCGTGCGGTGCGGGGCGACCGCCGCGGTCAGGTCCTCGCGGAGCTGCAGCAGGATCGCCTGGGCCTGGTCGTAGGACTCGCGGCGGGCCTCGGTCCGCCGCCATACCTCCAGCCCGCCCCGCAGGATCACCAGGAGCGCCGTCCCGAGCGTGACCAGGACCCCGGTCGCGACCAGGATCTCGATCAGCGTGAACGCGCTCCCCCAAGGAGCCCGGCGTATCGGCCGACAGCCTCCTTGCCCTTGCCCGACGTTCAGCCGAGGCGTGGGAGCCGCACGCGCCAGCCTCATCGGGCCCGCTCCTCGCGCCGGAGCGACTGCGTCGGCTGGCGGTACTGGACCTCGACGGCGCCCACCAGCGCGCCGTCCTTCCAGGCGTCCTGGGCGAAGGCGCCCGCGAGGAACGTCAGGTAGACCCGCAGCTCGACCCGCTCCGCCGCGAGGCCGATCCGGTTGTCGGCGCCCGGGTCGTCGAACACGTACAGCCGGCCGCGCTGCCCGGGCGCGTCGGCCCACGGGGTCGCGTCCCAGCCGGGCGCGCCGTCGATCCGCACGGCCACCTTGACCTCGGCCCGGCTGTGGGGCGGGAGGTGCTCCTCCCAGGTGACCCGCTCCACGAACGAGCCCGGCAGCTCGCGGCTCGCCTGGAAGAACACGCCCTCCAGCGAGTCGACCGCGTCGCGGTAGCGGTCGTGGTGGCGGAACGGCATGTCGACCAGCAGCTCGCCGGCGACCGGGGCGGCCGGGTTCGCGCCGAAGGCCGACTCGAACGTGCCGCGCCCCAGCGCGTCGGTCGGACGCACGAAGCAGGGGTTCGGGTTCCAGCGCGTGGGGCCCCAGAACCGGGCGTAGGGGAGGATCCGGGCCGGCTGGTCGTAGTCGGCCCCGATCCGCAGGTAGCCGCCGTCCCCGCCCTCGCGGAAGGGGCGCTGTCCGCGCAGCGGTCGGATCGGGAGCGCGGCCGCCTCGGAGCCGTCGAGGGTGGTGAACCCGTCCGCGCTCACGGCCACCGGCGGCCAGGGCAGCCGCCACAGCGGCGTGTCCGCGCCGACCGCCTGGGCCTGGGTGCCGAGCGCGCCGCGCTGGAGCGTCAGGGTCACCCCCCCCGTCGCGTCGCCGGCCCCGACCACCGCGATCAGCTCGCTCCCCGCCAGATACAGCCGCCCGTCGTCCCAGGCCTCGGGCTGGCCGTTCACGGGCGGCGAGGCGGTGTCGTCCGCCGCGAGCGGCGCGCCCAGGGTCAGGATCGAGTTGGCGCCGTCCTCGAGCTGCTGCACCACGGTGTCGTCGACCCGTCCCTCGAGCACGCCCGGCGCGTCCGCCACCACGTCGCTGGCGTCGGTGGGCGGGCGGGCGCGCCCGCCGACGAGCTCGGGGATCGAGTGCAGGTTGCCCACGGGCCAGCGCGCCAGGCGCGCGTTGGCGACGCCGAGGTACTCGCGCGACACGAAGTCCTCGAAGGCCACCAGCCAGCCGTCCGCCGCGTCGGGTACGACCCCGAGCGGGGACAGCAGGCCCGCGGTGAGGCCGCCCGGCAGGTTGCCGCCGCTCAGGCTCGGGGCCGACCACACCACGCGCGCCTCCTCGCGCCGTGGGCTCACGTCCTGCTGGTCGTCGGCGACCGTGACGATGTCGCCCTCGCCGCACTCCGCGCCGAACGGCTGGACCGACCCCGCGTTCGCGCCCCAGTTCGCGCCGTCGCCGGGGCGGATCGCGAAGGTCGGGACCACGGGCGTCCCGATCGGCCAGCCGGCGGCGGGGGCGCGCGTCCCCTTCGTCTTGCGCGCGCCGGCCTCGGCCAGACCGGGCGGCCGGGGCACGGTCACGTTCCGGCCGTTGATCGCCAGGCGCAGCGGGGGCGGCGAGGAGGCGTCCGACGGGTCCCAGCGCTTCAAGACCTCCTTCCAGAGCTGCCCGCGGATCGCGAGGGGCAGGTTGACGAGCGGAGCGGCGACGAGCGTGTCCGGGTCCGCGAAGGCGCCGCCCGCGTCGAGGAGCTGATCGATCAGCTCGTTGACATAGGGAAACTCGATCACCCCCGGGCCCCCCGGGGTGGTCACGCTCACGCTCTGGCCGTTCGGGAGGGGGACCGTGATCGGCGCGGGCGGCATCGCGAGCAGGGTGTCGCGCGCGGGGAGCAACAGGAAATGTCGCCCGCCGAGGTCGCGCGGGTTCTGGGGGTGCTGGACCGAGAGCCATTCGGTCACGCGGCCCGAGGCGGCGCTGGGGTCGGCGCGGCTGAGCGAGACGTAGACCCGCGGGTCGGTGACGTTCGCCCGGGGCGGGTAGTCGGTCCCCGCGGGCCCGTCGAGCTCGATAGACTCGAGCACCACGCTCGCGAACAGCACGTGATCCGCGGCGTCGGTCCCCTCGACGCCGCGCCGGCAGCCATCGAGGAAGTACTGCGACCCGACCTTGATCACGCGCTCGAAGTAGACCCGTTCCACGCTCTGGTAGACCGCGCCGGTGGGCGAGGTCCAGCTCGAGGAGATCCGGACCACCCCGCCTTGAGGCCAGCCGCCCACCACGTTTTCGGGGCGGTCGGCCTCCGTCTCCCCACCCTGCAGCGGGGGAACCGGGTTCGGGTCGGTCCGCGGATCGCGCTCGGGACCTGCCCACAGCACCGGGATGCGCTGGGTCTCGCCCGCGGGTAGCACCACGGGGCGCCGGTCGAAGTCCGCACCCTGATTGAGCTGGTTCTGACGGGTGTAGCCGGGCACCGGCGCGTACAGCACGGTGGCGGGCGTGTTGGGCGGAAGCCACCGCGCGAGGCGGCGCCCGCCGCGGCGGACGACGTCCTGGAACCCGTTCGCCTCGTCCTTGACCTGGCTGTGGAACCCGTAGGGGACCACCCGCGTGCCCACGCCGTGAGCGAAGCCGAGCATGAACGTGAGGCTCCGTCGGCGCGGCTGCGCCGGGGCGGCGGGCACGTAGTCCACGAGCACCCGGTGCCCGCTCCCGCGCTCGGGGCGCCGCACCTCAGGGGGCAAGCTGCCCGGCGCGATCGCCCGGTTGCCGTCGTCCTGGTCGCGCACGCGCTGGACCGTGGCGCCGCTCGCGAGCAGCGCCGCCACGGGCTGGGGGTGCGCGTCGAGGTACAGCGTGTTCCCCGACTTGCGGCTGTAGTGGAGCACCTCGCAGCGGGCGTTGGCGTCCTGCCCCGTGTCGGCGATCCCGCGGTCCTCGGCGCTGGGCGAGGTCAGCCAGCGGCCCGCCCCGACCCGGATCCAGCCCTGGTCGGGGAGGCTGCTCGCGTCCTCGACGGTCAGCGTGGTGGCGGTCGGGTCGAGCGCGACGGCGAGGCGCGAGCCGGGGGTCTCGTCGCGGAACCGGAACTCGCCGTCGACGGCGAGCGCGAGGTCGCCCGGCTCGGTCCCCTTGAAGAAGGCTGCGATGTAATACCAGTTCCCCTGGCGGAACGGCGTGGCCCGCTCGTGGACCACGCGGGCCGAGCGCGGGTGGCCGCCCGTCTCCTGCAGGTCGAGCGCCTCGTCCCAGGCCTCGAGCACCAGCCGGTTGGGGCCCTCGAGGTAGAGCGAGATCCGCTCGATCGTGTCGCGCTCGCCCCCGTCGAGCAGGAACGCCTTCTGGCCGGGGGCGGGCAGGCTGTCGAACCGCACCCAGCCCCGCGCCAGCCCGGGCCCCGCCGCCTGGCGACCGTCGCCGTCCTCGAGCTGATACCAGCGCGAGGGCATGTCGACCCGCCCGATCCCGAACGAGCCCAGCGGCACCCCCTCGGGCAGCGCATCGAAGCGCTCGAACCGCAGCCAGCCGGCCTGCGGCCCGCCCGAGGGGCCGCTCCAGTCGGGCTCGGCCGCGCTGCCCTCCGGCAGGCCGTCCTGCGCCTCGCGCGCCAGCAAGGGGAGGATGTCCCCCTCGCCCGGCGCGTGCGAGCGCGACGGCATGAGCCAGGGCGTGGCCCCGTAGGGGCCGAGGTGCACCGGGCGCGACTGCAGCAGGTTCTGCCAGCGCCCCGGGAGGAACAGGCGGGCGGCGTCGTCGCGCACGAAGTCGTTCGGGCGCGGGCCCTCCACGTACAGCCGGTCGGTGAAGTCGGCCTGGCTGTCGATCCGCCAGGTCAACAGCCGCGGCGGCGCGACCCGCACGACCTCGCGCAAGGTGTGGCGCGCCTGCTCGAGCCCGGCGGGGGTGCCGATGATCCCGGTCGAGGTGACCTCGTACGTGTCCGAGCTCGCGTAGCAGAACGGGACCGTGGCCCGCACCAGCTGGTCGTCGCAGGGGTCGATCGCGTTGCGCACCACCGCGTCCACGTCGGGGTCGGTGATCGTCCCCTCGCTGGCGAGCTCGATCAGGAGCGCGCGCAGCTCGTCGGGCCCGCTCAGCCCGCCCTCGTGCTCCACCAGCGCCCGGGCGATCGCGGCGGCCTCGCGCGGGGTCACGATGTCCGGCGCCTGACGGCCGGTCGCCCGCTGGGGCTGCTTGACCCGGCTCTGCAGCCCGGTGAGCGCGGCGCGCAGCACCTCGCGCGAGGCGGTGTTGACGTTGACCGGGCGCGGCAGGCGGGCCGAGACCTCCACCTCGGACGCCTCGTAGTCGCGCTCGAGCGGCGGCACCAGGGCCACGCGCCCCTCGTCGCGGCGCTCGCGCGCGTTCCAGATCAGGCGGAACTCGGGGGGCAGCCCCGCGACCGGGGTGCCGGGGCGCGGGCGGACCTGGACCACCGCCCCGCTGCGGAACCGGCGCGAGTCGGCGATCGTCAGCGTGGACCCCCCCTGCTCGAGCGCGAACCGGAGCGGATGGTTGACCGGCTGGGGGTCGCTCCAGGCCTCGCCCTCGGGCAGCGCGTCGACCGTGAGGTAGGGGCGGAGCCGCTCCTCGAGCTCGATCCGGCCGATCGTCTCGAGCCGCGGCGCCTCGTTGCGGGCCTCGCTCAGGCCGGCGAGCTGGAAGCGCATCTCCTCGCGCAGCCACCCCGACACCTTGGCGAGCTCCTCCTGCCGCTTGGTGTGGAACTCCTCGTAGCGCTCGGCCAGCGCGCGCCGCGCCTCGCTCGGCAGGGCCTCGAGCTGGGTCGCCGTGCGCAGCACCGCGCGCACGCCGCCGTAGCGGCGGACCAGCTCGGGGTCGAGCCCGTAGCGGCGCAAGGTGCGCTCGGCCTCCTCGCGCGCGGCGCGCTCCTCGCTCGTCTCCCCCGGCGGCGGGACGTCGGGGTCGAGCTCGGCCGCGCTCAGCCCGGCGCGCTCGAGGTCGGCCCCGTCGATCCCCCAGGTGCGGAGCTGGCGCATGGTGAGCCCCATGCGGCCCAGGACCAGGCGCATGCGCGCCACACCCAGCTCCCAGTCGGCGATCCGCCGCACGGCGGCCACGTTGTCGAAGCGCGCGAGCTGCCCCTCCCGCTCGGTGCCGAGGTAGCGCCACAGCGGGTCGAGCGCGATCTTGCGCCCGCGCCCGTCCTGGACCAGGCTCCCGGCCGGGTGGAGCTCGCGGCGGACCGCCTCGTCCTCGGGCGGGATCCAGCGGGAGAACAGGTAGCCGCGCCTCAGCCCCTGCAGCGCGTGGCGCGCGCGGTCGATGTGCCGATAGGCGATGTCCTCGGCGCCGATCCGCACGAAGCCGTCCAGGGTGGCCGGGTCGCCGTCGGTCCAGAACGGGGTCGAGTCCTCGACGCGCAGCTCGTCGGTGGCGTCGTAGGACAGCGGCGCGGTGCTGACCGTCACGCCCAGCAGGTTGGCGAGCGCGTCGCCTCCGGCCGTGTTGAGGTCGAGCTTGCCCCGCTCGTCGCGCACCTCCACGTGGAGCAGGGTCGAGGTCGGGTCGTCGGTGCGCAGCCCGAACCGACCGGGCAGCGGGCCGAGCGGGACGTCGCTCACCTCGGCCCAGGCGTCGACCCCCTCGGGGTCGCTGGCGAGGTCGCCCGCCTGCTCGCGCGCGCGGCGCTCCTCGTCGGGGTGCGAGCGGAGGAGGTGGGCCGCGGCGAGGTTCCGTCCGCTCTCGGCGAGGTGCTCGGCGCGGACCTGCGCCTCGAACCCGGCGCTCGACTTCTCGTGCAGGCGCATGGAGAGGATGAACGGGGCCCCGATCGCGAGCAGCGCCGCGATCACGACCACCACCAGGATCAGCGCCGCGCCGCGCCGCCCGGGGTCCCCTCGCCTCGTGCCTCGTGCCCTCACGCGCACGAGCCTACTCCGAGACCAGCCCGGAGCGCTCGACCACCAGCCGGCGGACCCGGCTCGGGTCGAGCGTGGGGAGGACCTCCTCCACGAACCGGCGGAACCCCTCCTCGCCCACGAAGCGCGGCGCGCCCCGCTCCGCCTCCGCGCGCGCCTGCTCCTCGCGGGTGCGCGTGGCGGACCCCTCGGCCGCGGCCGGCGCCCAGAGCCGGTCGTCGTCGGTCAGGTAGAGCACGATCGGCTCGGGATGGCGCGCGGGGTCGAGCTGACCGAGCGGGTCGAACACCACGCGCGGCCCCGGCGCGGCGATCACCACGTCGGGGGGGACCTCGAGCGCCTGCGCGCGCAGGATCCCGGCCAGCTCCAGCTCGTCGATCACCCCGTAGAAGGCCTGGCGCGGGTCGGGGTCGGAGATCGCGAGGGGCAGCGCGGGCTCGCGCACGAGCCGCGCGGGCAGGCGGTCGTAGCCCGGCAGCGGCAGGTGCTCGCGCCCGATCCCGTCCACGATCACCCGCGCCTCGCGCCCGTCGAACGCCGCCTCCACGCGGTACCAGCGCTCGGGGCGCAGGGTCCCGGGGCGGGTGCGGGTCACGAACGTGACCTCCTCCCCGTCCTCGCCCGGGCCGGTCAGGGCCAGCTCGACCTCGTAGGCGGCGGTCACCCCCAGCGCGTAGGCGCGCCCCTTGCGCACCGCCCAGAAGATCGGCGGGTCGAGCGGGTCGAACCCCAGCACGCGCAGCGCGGGCGGGTGGGGCGGCTCGCCGGCGCGTCCCCACACCTCGGCCTGCGCGGCCGACGGGCGCTCGGGCGGGCGCTCGTGCAGGCGCTCCTCGAGCCGGCCGAGGTACATCCAGCAGGCGAGGTGCACCCCCTCGAGCGGCGTGAGCGCGGGCCGGTCGGGGATCCAGGCCCAGGCCGCCCCGTGGCGCCGCGACTCGCGCTCGAACAGGAGCCCGCCGCCGTAGCGCCCGGCGACCGGCTCGGCCCCCTCCACCGAGAGCGTGTAGCCGCGCGCGCCCGCGACCTCGAACAGCGGCGGCGCCTCGCCGTCGGCCGCCCCGAGCCCGGCCATCCCCTCCAGGCGGAGCTGCGTGATCGCGGTGCGCTGCTGCGCGCGCACCTGCGAGCTCGCCGGGTCGAGCTCGACCTGCGCCGGGTAGCGCTCCTCGCGCGCCGCGTTGCGCGCGCGGCGCAGCAGCGCCCGCACCGCCTGCTGGGTGGCCGTCAGCCGGTCGCGCCCGCTCAGGCGCGAGAGCGCGGCCACGCTGATCGTCATGATCACCGCCGCGATCGCGACGGCGACCAGCACCTCGATCAGGGTGAACCCGGCGCGAGCTCGTCGCGT
>CAZMSZ010000024.1:18254-20566 GCA_964569055.1 uncultured Planctomycetota bacterium
GCCTCTCGGCTGCGCCCCCCCCGCGAGACCCCCCGCGTTCGGGTCGCGCCGCCCCATTACTCGCCCCAGGCCCGCAGGTCGTCCTCGGTGCCGGCCAGCCGGTCGGGGCCGGCGCTCCACAGCTGGTAGGAGGTGAGGGCCCGATACTGACCCGCCTCGTCCTTCGCGGCGGCGACCGGCGCCTCGCCGCCCTGGAGCGTGACCGCGGCGCCGCGGTCGTACTCCGCGTTGTGGAGGTAGGCGAGCGGGCTGCCCCAAGGGTCGAGCAGCTCGCGCAGCTCGGCGCCCGGCAGGGTGCTGCGGGTGGGGTTCGTCGCCTGACGCTGGTCGCCGTCGACGTTGCCGAGCCGCTCGACCTCGAGCAGCAGGTACGGTCCGCGACCGGCCGAGGTGGTGAGGCACTGCACCAGGCACTCGATCCCCTCGTTGGTCCCGTCCGCCGGCAGGCCGAGGCGCGCCAGGCGCGAGGGGGGGCAGTCGCCGAAGGTGGTGGTGTAGGCCGCGATCGCGGCCTTCAGCTCCTCGAGCTGGGCCTTGGCGGCGTCGACCTGCGCCGAGACGCGGGCCGAGCGGAGCGCGGGGATCGCGAGCGCGGTCAGCACCGCGAGCACGGCGATCACGACCAGGACCTCGGCCACGGTGAAGGCGCGCGCGCGCATCAGAAGCCTCCGCTCGGGCGGGCGCCCGGCTCGCGGTGGACGTAGACCCGCACCTCCTCCGCCGAGACCGAGGCCCGCTCGCCCAGGGCGTCGCCCTGCACGTACAGCGCGACCTCGACCGGCCCCCGGCCGCGCCCCATGCCGCTCAGCGTCAGCTCGCCGCGACGCTCGCCGTCGACGAGCAGCGCCACCGTCCCCTTGGCCGGGTCGGTCACGTCGATCGCCAGGGCGTGCGAAGCGACCCCGGGCCAGGGCCCGAGGTCGGTCGGGGTGGCCCAGGTGCCGCCGCCGCCCGTGGCGACCGAGACCAGCACGCGCCCCTTGGCGGCCCACAGCACGACCTTGTGCGAGCCCGTCTCGAAGCGGATGCCGAACCGCGCCGCGTTGAGCTCGCTCGGCCGGAACACCGCCTCGAGCTTGACGACCTGCTCGCCCGAGACCGAGCGCCCCACGCGGGTGCGCCCCTCGGCCGAGTTCGCCTGCGTCCCCTCGAAGCGCAGGTCGCCCTCCTGCAGCCGGACGTCCACCCCGAACGAGGCCTCGACGGTCCAGCCGCCCAGCACGTCGGGTCCGGCGCGGTCGAACCCGTCGGTCCACACCCGTCGCGTGCGGGCCTCGTCGAGCGAGCGCAGCCCTTGCGTGGCCCAGGGGTCGCCCGCGCGCAGCTTCAGCACCCGCTCGAACAGCGCCCGCGCGCCGGCCCGGTCGCCCTCGACGTAGGCCAGGTAGGCCATGCCGCGCAGGCAGTCGAGGTGATCGGGCTCACGCTCGAGCCCGCGGGCGAACAGCCGGCGCGCCTCGTCGTGGCGGCGCTGCGCGAGCTGGACCCGCCCGAGGGCCGCCAGCAGGCGCGGCGAGGGGTCGGGGGTGCCGCGGACCAACAGCTCGGTGAGCTGCGCCTCGTCGGCCGCGCGCCCCAGCCCGCGGGCCAGGTTGATCAGCGAGCGCGTCGCGAGCTCGAAGTCGAACCCCGCCGCGACCGCGGCCTCGAGCGCCGCGGCGGCGCCGGCGGGGTCGCCGCCCTTGGCCAGCGCGAAGGCCCGCATGTAGTGCGCCTCGCCGTCGCGCGGCGCGAGCAGGCGCGAGGCCTCCTCGTAGTGGACCGCGGCGGCCGGCAGGTCGCCGCTCAGCTCGGCCAGGAGCGCCCGCACCAGGCGCGCCACGCCCGAGCCCGGAGGGCCGTCCGCCTGCTCGGCGAACAGGCGCGCCGTCTCGAAGTCGCCCTGCTGGATCAGGACCAGCGCCAGCGCGGCGCGGGCCTGCCGCCCGCGCGGGGTGAGCGTATCGGCCGGCTCGCCGCGCAGCGCCGCCTCGAGGTCGGCGCGGGCCGCGGGGAGGGCGCCGGACAGGCGGTGGAGGTGGCCGCGCGCCAGCAGCAGATCGGGGTCCTGCGGCGCGAGCTCGAGCGCGCGCGACACCCGCGCCTTGGCGGCGGCCAGGTCGCCCTCGCCCGCCAGCACGCGCGCCGCGCCGAGGTTCGCCTCGGCGTCCTGCGGCCAGATCGCGAGCAGCCGCTCGTAGCTGGTGCGGGCCAGCCCGCGCCGCTCCACGGCCAGCGCCGCCGCGCCCAGCGTGCGCAGCACCTCGCGGTACAGCGCGCGCTCGTCGCCCGACAGCGCCGGGAGGAGCGCGCCGCTGTGGTCCTCCTCCGGC
>CAZMSZ010000024.1:20666-36476 GCA_964569055.1 uncultured Planctomycetota bacterium
CCGGCCCGCTCCGCCAGCCGCGCGGCCGCGGCCTCGAGCGGCGGGAGCGCGGCGTCGGGCAGGCCGAGCGCGAGCAGCACCCGGGCGTGCGCCAGGCGGAGGAGCGGCGAGCTCGGCGGCGTCGCGGCCTCGGCCAGCACCGCCTCGAGCACCGCGTCCAGCGCGGGGCCGTCGAGCTCCTGCGCGCGCTCGAGCTGCACGCCCACCAGCCGCTCGCGGTGGTCGAGGGCGCGCTCGGGGTCGCTCTCGGCGCGCGCGGCGCGTCGCAGCTCGTCCTCGGCCTCGAGCCGCAGCCCGAAGCCCAGGCCCCACTCCGCCAGCCGGCGATGGAGCGCCGGGTCCTGCGAGCTCGCCAGCGCGCGCGCGCGGGTGCGGAACGCGCTGGCGGGGGTCTCGCGGTCGACGATCCGGGCCACGTCGGCCCGCTTGAGCTCGTGCACGATCCCGCTCACGAGCCGGATCACGAGCGTGCTGGCGCCGGGCTCGCGACCCTGCAGGATCGTGCCCTGCAGCGGCTCCGCCAGGCCCTTCACGTAGACCAGGTCGTGCACCCGGTACTCGCCGTCGACCGCGACCTCCTGGGCGTGCGCTGCCGGGGCGCCCGCGACCAGGAGCAGGGCGAGCGGGAGGACCAGCGCCGCGCGGCTCATCGGGGGGCCTCCTTGGGGGCCGGGTCGGCGGTCACGAGCACGCGGTCGTGCGGCGCGCGCGGGACCGACTCGAGCCCGCCCGGCAGGGCGCGCGGCCAGCGCTCGACCGGCGGGAGCGCCAAGGTCGCGGGCGCGGCCTGGGCCCACGGGTCGTGGACGCGGAACGGGTCCCGCGCGCCGGCGGGGCGCGCGCCCTCGGGCGCGAGCCGCGGGGCGGTCGACAGGGTGCGATACGCGCGGGGCCCCTCCTCGGGCGGCAGCTCGGGGACGCCCACCACCGCCGGGGACTGGGCGGTCGCGAGCACGAACGCCGCGATCAACGCGCAGATCGCCGCCAGCACCTTCTCCTTGGTCAGCCGCATCTCAGCGCTCCCGCCCGAACCGGCGCAGGCGCCCGCCGGCGCCGTCGCCGCGGGCGCCCTCGGCCGCGGACCGGCTCGCCGCGACCGCCCCCTCGGGCGGCTGCTCGACCACGCTCAGCGCGGCCAGGGTCAGCTCGGCCGAGAGCGAGGGGCCGCTCCCGCTCGCGCGCAGCAGTTCGCAGCCCTGGACCTCGAGGAACGAGCCCTCGACGGCGAACGCGGCCAGCGCGGCGTCGAGCATGGCCGGGTCGGCGGCGAACCGGACCCGCACCGAGAGCACCCGCAAGAAGCCGCCGCCCTCGCGCGGCTCGTAGCGCGCCTCGCCCGCGGAGAGCGCGCTCACCTGGCGCACCCCGGCGTCGAGCAGCTCGAGCAGCAGCCGCCGGGCGAGGTCGGCCCGGGCGAGCGCCTCGGGGACCGCCGCGTGGTTCACCTGCTCGGCGAGGCCGAGCGCGGCGGCGCTGCGCGGGACCTGCGCGTTCCAGCGCGAGGCGTGGCGCTCCACGTCGGACACCGCCTTGGAGAGGGCGCTGGCGTAGAACAGCGCCGGCGAGGCCTCTCCCTCCGGCAGCACGAACTCGGCCGCGGGCTCCCACAGCAGCGCGCGGGTCAGCGCGGGCTCGAGCCGCTGCGAGAGCGCCTCGGCGCGCCCCTTCTCGAGGCCCTCGGCGTCCTCGAGCTGCGCCGCCTTGTCGACCAGCGCCGCCTGGATCGAGGCGTTGGCGCGCGCCTGCTGCGCCGCCGAGCTCTCGACCGAGCCGCGCGCGAACATCAGGAGCAGGAACGCGGCGGCCCCGCCCATGACCTTGAGGATGAACGGCCGGTTGCTCTGCCAGAGCGCCTCGAGGTCCACGTCAGCTCCCGTCCCCGGCCGCGCCCGTCGCGCCGCCCGTCGGCACCACCGTCAGCTTGAACTCCTTGGCGCTCCCCTGGTCGCCCAGCGGGAGCACGCGCGCGGCGCGGACCAGCGGGCGCTCGGCCAGCGCCCGCTCGAGCGCCCGCATGGCCGCCACGGCGCCGCCCTGCGCGTCGTCGGCCGTGCCGACCAGCTCGAACGCGAGCCCGCCGGTCTCGTCGCGCACCAGCCGCGCCTCGCCGAACGAGACCTCGGCCGGGGTCAGCTCGCCCAGGGCCCGCAGCAGCGCCGCGAGGTGGTGGCCCGCGCGCGCCCGCTCCGCCAGCGCGCGCAGGTCGGCCTCGCGCTGGTCGTTCGCCAGCTTGCGCTCCTCGTGCGCGGCCAGGCGGCGATCGAGCGCGGCCAGCGCGCCCTGCAGCGCGTCGCGACGCGCGGCCTCGCCGCGCCAGCGCCAGCCCACCAGCGCGAACGCCACGAGCAGCGCCGCGGCCAGCATGCCCGCCGAGGCGTACAGCCACACCGTGCGGTGGCGGAACTCGAGCCGGTGCTTGACCGCGAGCGGGAGCAGGTCGAGCCGGAACGCGGCCGGGAGCACCGCCGACAGCGCGAGCCCGATCGCGGTCGCGGCCTCGAGGCCGTGGTCCTCGGCGGCCTCGCGCGTGGCGCGGTCCGCCCCGCGCAGCTCGAGCTGGGCCGGCGCGTCGAACACGGCGGCGGGGCAGCCCAGCGTCCGGCCCAGCGCCTCCACCAGGCCAGGCACGCGCGCGCTGCCGCCGGCCACCGCCACCCGGCCGACCTTGAGCGCCTTGCGCTGGAGCTGCCCGCGCGCGAACTGGACCGAGGCCTCGACCATGGACACGAGCTGGGCGCGGGGCGCCGCGAGCGCCTCCTCGGCCGAGGCGCCGCCCGGCAGCTCGCCGCTGCGCTTGAGCTCCTCGGCGTCGGCGGCCGAGACCCCGAGCACCTTCTGCAGCCGCTCGGTGAAGGCCGCGCCGCCCAGCGCCACGCTGCGCGCGAAGATCAGCTCGCCCTCCTCGACCAGCGCGACCTCGGTGGAGCGGTCGCCGATGTCGAGCACCAGGGTGAGCCCGTCCGCCGCGTCCTCGCCGAGGAAGCGGTAGCAGTCGGCGGTGGCGACCGGCTGCGGGACCGCGCCGCCGACCTCGACCCCGACCGCCTCGAACGCGTCGACCGCCTCCTGGACCCGCGCGTCCTTGGCGAGGGCCACCAGCACCATGTTGCCGCCGCCGGGGTCGGGGATCGCGCGCCAGTCGGCCGAGAGCGGCTCGCCGGTGCGCTCGGACACGTCCTCGATCTCGAGCTGCATCAGCAGCTTGAGCCGCCAGTCCGGCATGGGCGGGAGCTGCGAGTAGCGGATGATCGCGTCGCGCCCCGAGACGCCGAGCACCACGCTGCGGGGGCGGAGCCCGGCCTCGCGCAGGCGGTGCGTCACGGCGCTCGCGACCCGGCCCGGCGTCGGCTCGACCTCGTCGCACAGCTCGTCGAGCGAGTAGTGGCGCAGCAGCTCGAGGGCCAGCCCGCCGCGGTGACGCCGCACGCCCGCGACCGTGACGGTCGCCGCGCCGACGTCGATCCCAACGCCCAGGCTCACTTGGGCTCCTCCGGCGGCAGCGCCGCCAGCCGATCGCGGGCCTCGGTCACGCCGGGCACCTCGTCGGTGTAGCGCTCGATCACGTAGGTGTAGAGCGTGCGCGCCAGCCGGAGGTGGCCCGCCGCGCGCAGCTCCTTGGCGCGCTCGACCAGCGCGCGCACGCGCTGCGCCTCGGCCCGCCGGCCCGCGAGGGCCAGCGTCTGTTCGAGGCCGGCCAGCTCGCGCCGCGCCGCCTCGAGCTGCGGCGCCTCGGGGAACGCGGCCTCGAGCTCCTCGGCCGCCGAGCGGGCCGCCGCGAGCAGCTCGCCCGCCGGGAGCGTGCGGGCGCGCGCGTGCGCCCAGCGGATCACGTCGAGCAGCCGCTCGGCGCGCGCGCTCAGGGCGGCCAGGCCCGCCCGCGCGGCCGCGGCGGCCTCGTCCTCGTGCGGGAACTCGCGCAGCAGGCGGCGGTAGGCGGCCTCGGCGTCGGCGAACAGGCGCTGCTCCTCGGCGAGCTCCGCCTGGCGGAGCAGGCGGCGCACCGCCTCGCGCGCCCGCTGCGAGGCCGCGAGCAGGTCGAAGCCCACCTCCCCCTGCCCGGTGGCGGGGGCGCGCGCCGGGGCGGCGGAGACGATCAGCGTCGCCTGCTCGCCCCCCAGCGGGCGGAGGGTGACGTCCGCGGGCGCCACGAACGCGAGCGAGACCTGGTCGTCGCCGCGGCCCCAGGCGAGCTCGCTCACCTGCTCGTAGCGGCGCCCCTGCTCGGGGAGCGCGTCGGTGGGGACGGCCAGGCCGTCGAGCTCGAGCGGGCCGAGGTCGCCGACGCGCGGGAGCACGAACCGCAGGTGCAGCCGCTCGCGCTCCTCCTCGGGCCCGACGCTCCAGCGCAGGGCCAGCCCCTCGGCGGCCGGGCGGGCGGTGAACGCGAACTCGACGCGCGCCGCGCGGGCGGGCTCGAGCAGCGCGCCCAGGGCGAGCAGGCTCTCGTCGGGTTGCCGGCCGAGCGGCTGGTCGATCCGCGCCTGGGGCTGCGCCGTGAGCGGGTCGGCCGGGTCGAGCACCAGCCCTCCCTCGAGGAACAGCTCGCGGCCGCCGCGGCGCAGGGAGAGCACGCCGCGCGGGTCGAGCTCGAGCTCGACCCCGGCGGGGCCCCCCAGCGTCTCGCTGGGCGCGGGCTCGGCCGCCTCGCCCCAGCGCAGTCGGTCGAGCTCGACCCGGCCCGCGCCTCCAGCGCTGAACGCGACCGCGGCGAGCTGCGCCTCGTTGGCGCCGGGCGGGGCGACCACCACGCCGCTGAGCTCGCGCCAGGGGCGCGCCGAGGCGACGGGGTCGACCAGGCAGGCCCAGCTCGTCCGCTTGTAGCTCGGGTCGTCGTCGGAGCGCCAGTCGATCCGCAGGGCGGCGCCGGTCCCGGCGCCGAGCGCGGCGGCGAACCCCACCCGGTAGGCCTGCCCCGGGCGGACCCGCAGCAGCTCGGCGTGGCACACCTCCGGGCGGGTGCCCGCGGCCACGGGGAGCGCCAGCGCGTGGCGGCCGTAGCGCACGTGCTCGCGCACCAGCTCGGGGCGGTCGGCGCGCAGCGACCAACCGGGCGCGAGGACGGCCGCGCTGCCGCGCGCCTCGAACGACCAGTTGGCGAGCAGGTTCTCGGCGGGGGCGGGGTCGCCTGGGGCCTGCCCGAGCACGGTGCGCGAGGCGGCCAGCCCGAGCGCGCCCGCCACGAGCAGGGCGGCCACCACGATCCCCACCGCGCCGAGCGCGCCGCCGCCGGTGTCCGCGCCGGCCTCGAGCTCGAGGCGACTGCCGAGCTGGATCGAGGTCACGTCGCCCTCCTGGGCGACGACCGCCGCGGCCGCGCGGGCGTCCGCGGCGGGCGACCCGCCGGCGCGGCGGGTGGGGCGCGCCGGCGCGGGGGCGGAGGCCGCGGCCGGCCCCTCGTCCGCGTCGTCGAGGGCGTCGAGGTCGTGGACCTCCTCCACGGGGGCCGGCTTGCGCGCCGAGCGCGCCCGCTCCGCGGCGGGCTCGGCCGCGGGCCGGCGCGCGCGGCCCGTCGGCCGCTCGGCGCCGTCCGTCTTGGCCGGGCGCTCGGCGCCGTCCGCCTTGGCCGGGCGCTCGGCGCTGTCCGCCTTGGCCCGCTGCGCCTTGCCGCTCGGCTTGGCCCGCATGGTGGGCCGGTCCGCCGCGGAGTCGACGGGCTCGAGCCGGAGCGTGAGCGTCGAGCCCAGCCGGATCAGCGAGCCCTCGCGCAAGGCGGCCCGCCCCGCCACGCGCTTGCCGTCCACGAACGTCCCGTTGGTCGAGCCGAGGTCGACGAGGTGCAGCGCGCCCCCGTCCTCCACGATCATGCAGTGCTCGCCCGAGACCTCGTCGTCGGCGAGGGTGAGCGCGCAGCCCTTCTTGCGCCCGCACATGAACGGGAGCGAGGCCAGCGGCGCGCGCCGGCCCGGCTCCTTGCCCTCCACGACGACCAGCGCCAGGGCCGCGCCGGCGCGCGCGGGCGGCCCCGCCTTGGCGGCGTCGCGTCGCCGCCGGGCGGAGGCCTTCTTCGCGTCGCCGGAGGCCGGGGCGGGGCCGCCGCCGAGCCGCTCGCCGAAGTGGATCTTGGCCTCGCCGACCTCGATCCGGTCCCCGGGCGCGAGCGGGCGCCGCTCCGTCAGGGGGGCGCCGTTGAGCTTGGTCCCGTTGCGGCTGCCCATGTCCTCCACGAGCACGCCCTCGCTCGTGCGGAGGATCTTGCAGTGCTGCCGCGAGGAGAGCGCGTCGGTGATCTTGATGGCGTTGTCGTTGGTCCGCCCGATCGTGACCGCGTCCTGGTCGAGCTCGAGGGCGCGGACCACGCCGCCCTCCTCGACGATCAGCCTGAGGGGTCCGGGCTTCGACACGGCTAACGTCCCCCTCGGTGCGTGGCGTGGTCCCGGCACGGCGCGCCGGTCAGCAACCGCCGCGCCTCGTGCCGCGCACGCCCCGCCGCGGCGCAACCACCGTGGCCGTCGCGTGACGCTCCCGCGCGGCGCGTCAAGTGTAACGCACGCTTGACCGCGGCTGGCACGGCTCAGTCCGCCTGCTCGAGGATCTTCTGCTTGGTCAGCCCGTACTTCTCGATCTTGGCGTCGAGGGTCGGGCGGGAGATCCCCAGGATCGAGGCGGCCTTGCTCTTCTTGTAGCCCGTCCGCTGCAGCACCTGCATGATCGCCTGCCCCTCCACCTCGTCGACCTCCTGCGCCACGAGCTCCTTGAGGGTCCGGCCTTCGAGGAGCGAGCCGCGGATCCGCTGCTCCCGCGGCGACTCGGGCTGGCGCGGGTTGCGGGCGCCCTCGACCAGGTTCTTGCTCAGGTGCTGCGGCTCGATCACGTCCTTGCTGAGCGCGCTCGCCCGCATGATCTCGTTCTCGATCTCGCGGATGTTCCCGGGCCAGTCGTAGCGCAAGAACAGGTCGACCACCTCGTCCGCCCGCCCCCGCGGCGGCTGGCCCGACTGCTTGGCGTGCCGGGCCAAGAAGTGCTCGGCGAGCAGCGGGATGTCCTCGCGCCGCTCGCGCAGCGGCGGGAGCACGATGTTGATCACGTTCAGCCGGTAGTAGAGGTCCTCGCGGAACTTGCCGTCCTTGATGTTGGCGAGCAGGTCCTTGTTGGTGGCCGAGACGATCCGGGCGTTGACCCGCTTGAACTCCTTGGAGCCGACCCGCCGCAGCACCCCGTCCTGCAGGACCCGCAGCAGCTTGGTCTGCATGTCGAGGTCCATGTCGCCGATCTCGTCGAGGAACAGCGTGCCCCCGTCGGCCACCTCGAACAGCCCCACCTTGTCGGCGTGGGCGCCGGTGAACGCGCCGCGCACGTAGCCGAAGAACTCGCTCTCCATGAGGTTCGCCGGGATCGCGGCGCAGTTCTCCGAGACGAAGCTGGCCTTCTTGCGCGGGCCGTTGAAGTGGAGCGCGCGCGCGACCAGCTCCTTGCCGGTGCCGCTCTCGCCCTGGATCAGCACCGGCACGTCGCTGTCGGTGACCTTGTCGAGGATCTGGAAGATCTCGAGCATCTTGGGCGAGGTGGTCACGATCGCGTCGTAGTTGTACTTGAGCTGCACCTCCTCGCGCCGCTTGGCGAGCGCCTCGCGCGCGCGCACCAGCTCGCGCCCCTGCACCTCGACCCGCTCGCGCAGGAGCTGGTTGAGGCGCTCGAGCTCCTCCTTGGCGTGGGTCAGCTCCTCGCGCTGGCGCGCGTTCTCCTCGAACAGGCGCGCGTTGACGATGGCGACCATGGCCGAGTCCGCCACGAGCTCCACCTGCTCGCGGGTCTCGTCGTCGAACCGGCCCGTGGCGAACCGGTTGTCGAGGTACAGCGCGCCCTCCACCCGCTCGCGGTGGCGCAGCGGGACCACGAGCACCGAGCGGAGCCGCATGTTGAGGATGCTCTCCCGCCCGCTGAACCGGTCGTCCTTGGCGGCGTCCGTGAGCAGGACCGAGCTGCCGCTCTCGATCACCTCCTGCACCAGCGAGGAGGAGATCTTCTCGCGCGCGTCGCGGATCGACTCCTGGTCGATGTTGCGGCTGACCTTGACCGAGAACTCGCTCGAGCGCCCGTCCTTGAGCAGGAGCAGGAAGCCGCGCTCGGCGCCCGAGACCTCGATCACCGTCTCGAGCACCTTCTCGAGCAGGCGGCGCAGGTTGAGCTCGCAGTTGAGCGAGTGGTTGAGGCGCAGCAGCCGGCGCAGCTCGTCCAGCCCGGCGTTCTTGCGGGCGCGCCGCGCGGGGGAGGTCTCCTCCTCGGGCCGATGGACCTTGAAGCTCGGCTCGCTCGCCGCCTCGTTCGGGTCGAGGCGCTTGGTGTCGAGCACCGAGCTCATGAGCTCGCGCACGCCGGTCGGGTCGGTCGGTGTGGAGAACACGCCGGTCGAGATGTCGACCGTCTCCTTGCCGGGCTCGGCCGCGGCCACGTGCTGGAAGTAGATGATCGTGGTGCCGATCTCGATCTTGTCGCCCGGCTCGAGCGCCTTGCGCGCGACGCGGTGGCCGTTGACGAACAGCCCGTTGCGCGAGTCCTTGTCGATCAGCTCCCACACCCCGTCGTGGCCCTCGTGCAGTTCGCAGTGATGCCGCGAGCTGTTGAGGTCGTCGATCTGGATGTGGTTCTCCGAGGAGCGCCCGATCGTGGCGACCCTCCCCTCGATCTCGATCGTGCGGCTCGGGCGGCCGTCAGTGGCGCAGAGGATCAGCCGCGGCATGAGCGCTCCAGTGTCAAGCGAAGTTAACGCCGGCGCGGCGGGCGCGTCAACGGCGCTCAACCCACGTCCGGGCCGCGGCGCCGCCGGTCGCCCCGTGTAAACCGCGGCTTCGCGCGCAGCGCTACGAGCCGAGCGCCGCGCCGCTCTGCCAGGCCTGGTAGGCCTCCTCCTCGGCGCGGGTCCACTCGCCGCCGAAGCCGAGCTCGCGCAGGCGGGCCTTGGCCGCGAGCAGGAGCTGACGTCGCCGCTCGTAGGGGACGAAGGCCGCCTTGAACCCGTAGAGCACGGTCTTGCGGATCTCGCGCGGGGTCAGGCCGAAGTGGCGCCAGGCGAGCAGGTACTCGTGCGTGAGGTCGATCCCCGAGACCAGCCGGTTGTCGGTGCACAGCGGGGCGCGCACCTCCTCGGAGAGCATGCGGCGGAACGGGTGCTGGTCGAGCGAGCCGATCGCCTTGGTCTGGAGGTTGGAGGTGAGGCACACCTCCACGGTCACGCGGCGGTCGCGCAGGTAGCGGAGCAGGTCGGGCCCCTCCTCGAGGATCCGCGTGCCGTGCCCGATGCGCTGGGCGTTGAGGTAGGTGACGGCCTCCTGGATCGAGGCCGGCCCGTAGCCCTCGCCGGCGTGGACGGTGATGTTGAGGAAGTGGTCGATGCACCAGTGGAACGCGTCGCGGTGGTGCGAGGGCGGGTAGCTCGCCTCGGCGCCGGCGAGGTCGAACCCGACGATCCGCTCGACCCCCGCGCGCTTGGCCGCCACCGCCAGGCGGGCGGCGTCGAGGGAGCACAGCCGGCCGAGCTCCCGGTCGGTCGCCTGGGGGAACACCGCGCGGACCTTGCGGTGGTAGTCGCCGATGCTCTCGTGGAAGTTGCGGAGCGCGCACACCAGGATCACGGCCTGCACGCGCCCGCCGGTCTCGCGCTCGGCGCGGGCCAGCCCGGCGTCGACCGCGCGCAGCACGTCCACGCCGGAGAGCTGGTCGTGGATGTGGCGCTGCGGCGCGAAGCGGACCTCCAGGTACCAGCAGTTCTCCGCCGCGGCGTCGATCGCCAGCTCGTAGGCGGCGCGCTCCAGCGTCTCGTGGGTCTGCAGCACCCCGCAGATCACGTCGAACGGCCGCAGGTACTCCTCGAGGCTCTTGCAGTCGACCCCGGGCATCAGGATCGCGCCGAGCGCCTCGGGGTCGGTCTCGTCGGGCAGGGCGTAGCCCAGCCGCGCGGCCTGCGCGCGCACCTGCGGGTCCGCGGCCAGCTCGGCGACCGTCTCGACCCGCAGGCTGCCGTCGAGGTGGCAGTGGAGGTCCGTCTTGGGCAGTGCCCGGAACAGCTCGAGGCGCTCGGCCTCGCCGAGCTGCGCGAGGTCGACGGGCTCGCGGTCTCGGGGCGCGGCGTTGTTGGGGTCGGGCACGGGGTCACCTCCGGTCGCCCATCCCACCTCGCCGCGCCGAGCCTGACAACCGTCGCTGGCCGCGCGTCGAAGTCCCGGAGCGGGTCGAAGCGGGTTGGGCCCGGCGCTAGACTGGCCCCACGAAGCCGTGAGCGTCCCCGAGTCGTCCGCCCCGATCCTGCTCCTCCCGCCCGCCCGCCAGGGCGGTGACGACCCGCTGGGGCCGTGGTTGGGCGAGGCGCTGGCGCGCACGCTGCGGCGCCGGCTCGAGGCGAGCGGCCGCCGGGTGCTCTCGATCGATGTGGCGCTCGAGGCGGCGCGCGCGGCGCGGGTCGCGCTGGGGGCGCCGCTGCGCGACGCGCAGGTCGAGCAGCTCCGGGCCGAGACGGGCGCGGCCGACCTCGTGACCGGGACGTTCTGCTGGACCGACGAGGACCTGGCGCTCGCGCTCACCTTGCGTCGCCGCGAGGCCGAGGCGGTGGACGTCCTCGCCGACGGGCCGCGGCGCGACTTCCAGGAGGTGATCGACGACGCCGTCGTGCGGCTGATCCAGCACCTCCCGGGCGCCAAGGGCGAGCACGTCCGCAAGGCGCTCCGCGCCGCGCGCACGACCGAGTCGGCCGACGCGTTCCTGAAGCTGGCCGAGGCGCGGCTGGTGTTCGCGCGCGACCCCTACGACCCGGCCTTCGAGGCGGCGGTGGCCGAGGCGATCGCGCTCGACCCCGCCTTCACCGACCCGCACGAGCTGATCGCGCTCGCGGCGCGGGCGCGGCGCGACGGGCGGCGGGCGGTGGCGGCGCTGCGCGAGGTGGCCCGGATCCACGGGGGCGCCGGGCGGCGGCACGACGAGGCCGCCGCCATGCTCAAGGTCGGGCGGGCCCTGGTGGAGAGCGGCGAGTGGGACCAGGGGCTCGAGGCGTACGAGCGCGCGGCGGCCCTGTTCGAGCAGCAGGGGGAGGTCCGCGGCTGGGTGCAGGCGCGCATGAACGTGGCGGGCGTGCTCCTGCGCCGCGGCGAGCCCGACCGCGCGATCGCCGAGTACACCGCGGGCCTCGAGCGCGTGCAGGGTCACCCCGAGGACCTCGCCAAGCACGTGTTCAACCTCGGCCTCGCGCTCAAGGAGACCGGGCGGCTCGAGGAGGCCGCCGAGCGGCTGAACGAGGCGCTGCAGCACGGCTTCCGCCTGCGCAGCGACGAGCTGATCGCCTCGGCCTACAACGCGCTCGGCGCCGTCCACGACGACCGCGGCGACCTGACCAAGGCCCTGCACCACTTCCGCCGCGCCGAGGAGCACATCGACGAGCGCGCCGACCCGGTGCTGCTCGCGGGGGTCAAGGACCACATCGGGATCATCCTCAAGAAGCAGGGGAAGCTGGAGCAGGCGCTGCGCTACAGCGAGCAGGCCTGCCGGCTGTTCGAGAGCCGGGGGGACCCGCTGCACCTCGCGATCGCCTACGTGAACCGGGCCGGGCTCCTGCTCGAGCTCGGCCGCGAGGAGGAGGCGGCCCCGTTCGTGGCCGAGGCGCACCGCGAGTTCGTGCGCCTGGGCAGCCCCAGCCGGCGCACGACCGAGCGCATGCTGCGGACGCTGGGGCTCGGCCCCGAGGAGCTCGCCGCGGTCGAGGCCGAGGCGCTCTCGCAGAGCGACGAGGGCAGCGGCGAGAGCTCGGCCTGGGATGAGGGCTCCGACCTCGGCGAGCTCGACGAGCTCGAGCTCGACGACTGAGCGCCGCTCAGTACTGGATCACCTGCGAGAGCAGGGAGAAGCTGACCACCTCGGACTTGCGCACCATGACCTCGTGGCGGTTCTTCTTGATCCCGAACTTGGCCGCCTCGATCAGGTAGACCTCCTTGCTCGTCCGGCTGGTCGGGAGGTCGTGCACGTCGGCGTCGCGCAGCGTGAGGAACCACTCGCCGATCTGGGCGAGCCGGCCGATGTAGAGCAGCTCGCCGCGCGTGTCGAGCACGACGTCCTGCTCGAGCATGTGGGCCAGCTCGTCGCGCTCGCTGCGGGGGGCGGCGTCGCTCACTGGGTCAACCTGCGGATGTCGTTGAAGAACACCAGCGCCATCAGCGCGAGGATGCAGATCAGGCCGAACCACTGCGCCGTCACCAGCACCTCGGCGGAGACGGGGCGGCCCTTCAGCTTCTCCACCGCGAGGAAGAAGATGTGGCCGCCGTCGAGCACCGGGATCGGCAGGATGTTGATCACCGCCAGGTTCACGCTCAGGATCGCCAGCAGGTGGAACAGCTTGGCCAGCGTGTCCTGGGTCGCGAACGCGTAGGTCGTGCGGACGATCTGGATCGGCCCGCCCAGCTCGCGCGGCGAGACGCCCCCGGTGAGGAACGAGCGCAGCACGAGCACGATCCGCTGCGCCTGGATCGCGGTCTCGTGCAGCCCGAGCGCGACGGCCTGGATCGGCCCCCGCTGGATGAGGACCTCGCGGTCGCCTGAGCGGTGCCCGAGGTCGGCCCAGGTGTCGGCCGGGTCCTCTCGCGCGGATACGACGGCGCTGCGGACCTCGTCGGTCCCGGCGGGCTGCCAGTCGATCCGCAGCGGCTCGGTCTTCCGCTCGCGGAGGATCGGGGGCAGGAGGCGGACGTCGAAGTCGACCTCCGTGTTCCAGAACAGCCCCCCGTCCAGCCACACCGAGAGGATCCGGTCGCCGGGCTGGAGCTCGACCGGCGCGGCGTCGGCGTCGGTGAGCGGCAGCGAGCTCGCGGCGCCGACCACGTCGGCTCGGTAGTGGACCCCGAGCAGCCAGTTGCCGACGGCGCGCCGCAGCTCGAGGCGCTCGCGCGGGTCGGTCACCCCCTCGAGCGCGGCCTCGACGACGGCCTCGTTCTCGAGCGTGAGCGTCACCGCGAACGTCAGCCGCTCGGTGGCGCCCTCGGCGCCCGGGCGCTCGACGACCAGCTCGAGCGGCTCGGCGCCGCGGGTGGCGCCGAGCTCGCGGACCGTGTCGGCCAGGTTGTGGACCGTGATCGGGCCCATCCCGCCCAGGGACACGATCCGGTCGCCCGCTCGGACGCCGGCGGCGGCCGCCGCCGAGCCTGGGCTCACGTCGCGGACCCAGGCGTGCGGCGGCACGTTCAGCCCCAGCGTGTAGGAGGAGCGCAGGATCGGCTCGACCACGACCGGCACCAGCTCGGAGCGCTGGGGCAGGCCGGTCTCGGGGTCGTAGTGGGTGCGCTCGAGCGTGATCGCGAGCGGGCCCTTGGCCCGGTCGAGCGCCTGCTGCTGGTCGCGCGGCGACATGCGCGTCTCGGGCGCGACCCGGCTGTCGACGGGCGAGATGTTCAAGATCCGGTCGGCGAGCGCCGGCGTGGCGGCGCGAGCCCCGGCCGCCGCGAGCGGCGAGTCGGGCGTCAGCTCGGCGATCACCGCCTGGGAGCCGACGCCGAGCTGCGCGTGGCTGTCGTCGGGTCCGCGGATCGGGCGCGCCGTGGTGGTGTGGACCTTCCCGTCGCGCAGCACCTCGAGGGTGAGCTCGTCGTCGGCCAGCGCCACGAGCGTGTAGAGGTCCTGCCAGCCGAGGATCTCGTCCCCGTCGACCTTCAGCACGACGTCGCCGGGGCGGAGGTCGGCCCGCGCCGCGGCGCTCCCGGGGCTGATCACGCCGATCTCGGGGGCGGTGAACGAGACGCCCAGCCCGAACGCCGCGATGAACCCGACCGCGGCCAGCAGCACGTTCATGACGACCCCGGCCACCAGGATCACGAACCGCTGCCCCACGCTCTTGTTGCGGAAGTCGTCCGCCCGATCGGTGCGTGGCTGCCCCGGGTCGTCGTCGGCTTGCCCGAGCATGCGGACGTAGCCGCCGAGGGGCAGGGCGGAGATGCGGTAGTCGGTGTCGCCGCGGCGGAAGCCCGCCAGGCGCGGCCCGAACCCGAGCGAGAACACCTCCACGCGGACGCCCGCCCACTTGGCCGCCAGGAAGTGGCCCAGCTCGTGGAAGAAGATCAGCGCGCCCACGCCGAGCACCACGCCGAGGAGGCCGCGGATCGAGCCGAGGTCCAGGGCGAGCGCGCCGGAGAACAGCGCGTTCAGGACGAGATCCACCGAGTAGCCTCCTCACGAGCCCAGCGGTCGGCCTCGAGCACCTCGGCGAGCTCCGGCGTCTGGGAGCCGCGGCCGGGGCCGACGGCGGCGTGGCGCTCGAGCACGTGCGCCGTGGTGGCCACGATCCGCGCGAACGCGATCGTGCCCTCGAGGAACGCCGCGCGGGCGACCTCGTTCGCCGCGTTGAACACCGCGCCGGCGACGCCGCCGCGGCGCAGCACCTCGTAGGCGAGGTCGATCGAGGGGAACCGCGCGCGGTCGACCGGCTCGAACGTCAGCTGCCCGATCCGCGCCAGGTCGAAGGGCGCGGTCTCGAGCGGTCGCCGGGCGGGGTAGGTCAGCGCGTACTGGATCGGCACGCGCATGTCGGGCACGCCGAGCTGGGCGAGCACCGAGCCGTCCACGAACTCGACCAGCGAGTGGACGATCGACTGGGGATGCACGATCACGTCGAGCTGCTCGAGCGGGAGGTCGAACAGCCAGCGCGCCTCGATCAGCTCGAGCGCCTTGTTCATGAGCGTGGCCGAGTCGATCGTGATGAACGGCCCCATCTTCCAGGTGGGATGCTCGAGGGCCTCCTCGCGCGTCGCTCGCGCGATCCGCTCGGCGGGCCACTCCCGGAACGGCCCGCCCGAGGCGGTCAGGATCAGCCGGCGCGCCTCGCGCGCCTCGCCCGCGCGCAGGCACTGGAAGATGGCCGAATGCTCGCTGTCCACGGGGAGGAGCTCGGCGCCGTGCTTCCGCGCCATGCGGCCGAGGATCGGCCCCGTCAGCACCAGGCTCTCCTTGTTGGAGAGGCACAGCCGCCGACCGCGGCGCGCGGCCTCGAGGACCGCCGGGAGCCCCGCGGCCCCCGTCACCGCGGCCAGGACGGCGTCGCAGCGCTCGGCGACGAGCGCCTCGGCGCCCTCGCTCCCTTGCAGCACCTCGATCCCGGTCCCGCCGAGGGCCTCGCGCAGGGAACGATAGGCAGCGGGGTCGGAGATCGCGACCCGCTCCACTCGCAGCGCGCGGGCCTGCTCGGCGAGGAGCTCCCAGCGCGAGCCCGCCGCCAGCCCCGTGACCTCGACCTGGTCGGGCCCGAGGCTGCGGCACACATCGAGTGTGCTCTGACCGATCGAGCCCGTGGACCCGAGGATCACCAATCGTTGAGCCAAGGAACCTCCGGCGGGGCGACCCCAAAGGAGCGGCATTCTCATGGAGCGCTCGGAGGATCGTCAAGGACGGGACCCCGGCCCGACAGCGCAAGCAACGGACCCGTGCGAGGCCGCGGTCTGGCGAGATAACCGACCTAGGATCGGCCCGTCGTGGGCGAACGCGGGGGAGGAGCGCCCCGAGCGGACGGCGCGCGACCCGGCCTCGACCCATCGCCGCGAAGGCGCGCGGCGCGGCGTTTTAACTTGTTCGTGTAACGTGGCTTGCGAAAATGATGGGCGCGCGCTTGACCGCGGATCGGGCCCGAGTATTATTCGCCCTCTCGAGCGACGGGCCTAGCGCCTGCTGCTCTTTGAAAACGAAACCGACGACGATGGCCTCCCTGGCCCCTCGAGCGGCGCGCTCCCGACCCCATGAGGGTCGAGCACGACGAGTCGACGGGACCGCGAGTCGCGACGCTTGACGCGCGATTCGGTGGTGGTAGGATTCGGGTTCGCACGCGACGGCGACGTCGAGTGCCGGCCCCGAATG
>CAZMSZ010000025.1:0-35796 GCA_964569055.1 uncultured Planctomycetota bacterium
GTCGATGACGTTGGTCTGCGGATCGAAGTGATAGTCCCACACCGATTCCAGCAGCATGGTGCGGGTCACCACCTGCCCGGCATGGCGCATCAGGTACTCGAGCAGGCGGAACTCGCGGGGCTGCAGGTCGATCTGCTTGCTCACCTCCCTGGGGTCGTTCTTCGCCGTGCCCGCGGGGCGCAGCGTCATGTACATCGGCGGCGCGCCCGCCTCCTCGCCCGCGTCGGGGAGCGAGCTCCCGATCACGACGATGCAGTCGTGGTTCGCGTCGTAGGGCACCAGCTCCTTGAGGTACACGTCGATCGAGTAGAGCGCCTTGAAGAAGGCGTCGATCACCTCCTCGGCCTTGAGGACCCCGTCCTCGCCCCAGGGGGTGTCCTCGATCCAGTCGACCAGCGCCGAGTCGAACACGTACAGCTGCAGCAGCGCGATCGCCACCCCGAGCACGGCCCCGGCGCCTGGGAGCCACAGCGAGAGCACGGCGACCCCGATCGCGAGCCCGGCGAAGAGGACCTTGTCCCAGTCGCCGCCCTTGAAGCCCTCGTACGCCTCCGTCAGGGAGATCACGATCGTGATCACCAGCGCCAGCCGACCGAGCCACTTGCCCGTCTTGCCCACGATATCGGCCCGGGTCGTCAACGACCGCTTCAGGGCGTCGTCCACCATGTCGGGCGCCAGCAGCGACATCTCGTCGACCCGCCGCAGCGCCTGCGCCTCGACGGTCTCGCCCACGGTCTTCGTGAAGTCGAGCAGGCCGTTCACGACCGTGAGCACGTTGGCCCCGGTCTTCCACCAGGGGTCGTTCTCGCTCGGCGACCGCCACCAGCTCGCGCCCGTGTGCGCCGCCCAGGGCGCTGACGATCGGAGGCGCCAGCACCCCCGCGTCGTGCGCCTCGCCGCGGGCCTTGAGCTCGGCCCGCCAGAGGAATTTCACGTCGGGCGGCAGCGGGTAGGCGCGCCATCTCGCCTCGTCGGGCTCGCCTTCGGCGCCGCGGTCGATGATCGTGAGGCGCAACTGGTTGAACTTGACGTCCCCGTCGAGGGCCCAGCGGAACGTGAGGTTGCTCCAGCTCGACACGTTGGGGTCGCCCACGGCGATCGCCTCGTCCTGGTCCAGGACCCAAAACCCGTCCGCGCCGGGCGCGATCTTCGGGAGCGGCCAGTCGAGGCGCAGGCGCGCGACCGAGGCCGTGAGCCGCTTCAGGACCGAGCCCTTCTCGCTGGCGTCGCGCCACAGGCTCAGGTCGGCCTGGACCACCTGCTCGCTCCCGTGCTTGCGTCTCGCGAGCAGCTCGTGGAAGCCCTCACCGCCGCGGGCCCGGGTCGGCTCGCTCACGTCGAGGCGCAGGCTGGGCCCTGGCGCGTCGGGGTGGCCGAACATGTCGAGCTCGACGTACAGGTCGTCGGGGCCGAACGTGGTCCACCGGTAGACGAGCGATGGGTCCCTCGTGCCGACGATCTGGCCGAAATAGATGTTGAGCCGGTTGGGGTCGCCGAGGAACACCAACCCAGGGCGCACGGCGCTCTGTGACTGCGCCTTGTAGGTGCCGGCCCGCCCCTCGATCGCGGCGCCCGGCCCGACCGGGGTGGTCGTCTTCTGCACCTGGTCGGTGATCCGGAGGAACGGGTGCTCGTCGGGGTCCTCCGCGCTCTCGACTTCGAACCGCACGATCCCGGCGGCGAGCACCTCGGCCACGTTGGAGGAGACGGCGGTGGGAAACGAGTGGGTCGCCACCAGCGTGAAGCGCCCGTGCGGAGGCGGGGGCGTGCTGCTCAGGTCGAGCGCGTGCTCGCCGCTCACTCCGGGGCCGTCGTCGGGCCCTTGTCCGGGGAGGACCACGCCCCCTGGCTCGAGCACCAGCCGCTCGAACTGGCCGAGCACGGTGTACTCCAGCCGCAGCCCCCAGCGGTGCGGGACGACCAGGAGCCCGTCCTCCGCCCGCTGCTCGCCGCGGACCTGCGCGGTGACCCCGAACGCCTCCTGGGCGGGGGGGCTGGCCACGCCCTCGAAGCGGACGATCCGCGGGCGGCGCAGCAGGACCTTCAGCGTCTTGGCGGGGAAGCCCAGGCCCTCGAGCTCGAGCTCGCGCGCGTAGTCCTCGTGGCCGTCCACCTCGTCGGAGAGGTCGAGCGTGCGGAAGCCCGGCACGTCGATCACGCTCCCCTCGGGCGGGCGCCCGAACACGCACAGCAGCAGCAGCTCGAACCGGTCGCCGAGCGCGAGCGCGTCGGCCTCGGTCAGCTCCACCTCACGCGTGCCGCCCTTCTTGGCGCGGACCCGGAGGGTCAGCTTCCAGCTCGTCTGGGCCGGGTCCTCGGGGACGACCCGCACGAGCAACGCCTCGGCGGGGGCCGGGAGCTTCTCGTGGTCGTCGCCGAACGCGGCGGCGTCCTCGGCGTGCAGCACGACGGCGGTGGTCGCCGGCTGGAAGCTCTCGTAGTCGTAGCCCTCGTCGCGGTGGATCGGCAGCATGAGCATGCCGCGCGCGGGGTGGATCCCCGGGGCGAGCAGCTCGACCGGGATCTGCACCGGCGCGTCGGCGCGCAGCGCAGCCAACTGCAGCAGGGAGATGTCCTGGCGGTGCTCGAGCGGCCCGGGTGCGGCCTCGCCCTCCTGGGCGTACCCCTCCCAGGTCGCCTCGATCCGCACGGTGGTGACGTCGGCCTGGAGCGCGTGGTCGAGCACCCAGGTGGACGGCGTGGGGTGCCGCACGGCGTCGGGCTGCACGACGCGCGGCGCGCCGCCGTCCGAGCCGAGCGGGTCGAGCGTGAGCGTGAAGGTGGGCGCGCGGGTGATCCGGGTCAGCCCTTCGAACCGGAACACGAGCTCGGCGCGCGCGCCGTCGTCCTTGTCGAGGACGCGGGCGACGGTGACGTGGGTCTCGGCGCGGGTGGTGATCATGGCTGGGGCACGACGTCCTTTCGCAGGCGGATCCGGATCCCGCCCGGCGGGAGGTTCGTGACCCGCGCCACGCCCGAGGCGTCGGTGCGGGCCTGCTTGGTCCCCCACGGCGAGAGCAGGGAGAAGGCGGTCGACGCCAGGGGCGCGCCGTCCTCGCGCCGCACGAGCTGGCCGTTGAAGGTGTCGGCGTAGGCGAGCGGATCGGAGGTGACCGCGCGGCCGCCCCCTTCCGCCACGAACGTGAACCGGACCGGCGCGAACTCCTCCTCCAGGCCGAGGTGGACCCGCTCGCCCACGGCGTCCTCCCGGAACCAGGCGCCGAAGCGCGCGGTGCAGCCGCCCTCGCTCGCGACCGCGGCGACCGCGCCGACCTCGCCGAAGCCCTCCTGCAGCACGCGGAACCTGACCGGCTCGCCGGCCGCCAGCCCCGGCGCCTCGAGGACCATGGTCGCCTCGCTGTCGATCCGCGCCTCCCCCTCCCAGCGGGCGCTCCACGCCTTGGCCGAGACCATGGGCGGGAGCGGGCGGCGGTCGTAGCACGCCCGGTCGTACAGCTCGCAGGCCGCGGGGTCGCACTTGCCGCCCGCGGAGTGGCAGGCCTGCGGGAGGGTCGGCTCCTCGCCCGGGTCGAACAGGAGCACCTCCACCCGCCGGTTGACCTCGCTCTTGTAGTGGTCGACCCCCACGTTCTCGATCGGGTGGTGCTCCCCGCAGCCGACCGAGTGGTTGCTCGCGTCGAGGAACACGATCCCAGCGCGCAGCGCGGCCAGCCCGGCCCGGTCGACGCCGAGCTCGTCCGCGGTGGCGAGCTCGTAGCAGTCGAACAGCCCGCCCCAGGTCGCCGGGCCGAGCAGCCCGTCCACCGCGAGGTCCTGCCCCGCGGGGTTCCCCGCGTGGTCCCGCTCGTCGTAGGCCTGCTGGAAGTCGCGGATCGCCTGGGTCGTCTTGGGCCCGTGCACGCCGTCGATCGGCCCCGGGTCGACCGGCCAGCCGAGGTGCTGCCCCACCCAGGCCAGGATCTGCTGGTAGTCCGCCGCCAGGCTGCGCTGCTGCGCGATCTCCACGAACGTGGCCCGCGCGCCCGTCAGCGTCGCCAGGGCGCAGCGCGCGCGCAGCTCCGAGAGCGGCAGGTTGTAGGCGTGCGAGCCGGTGGTGTCGGTGTGGCCCGCCACCAGCAGCTTCTTGCTCGGGTGCTCCTGCAGGTAGCGCAAGGTCTGCGCCATGAGGCCCACGGCCGTGGGCGGCCCTTCCGGCCCCTCGCTGCCCGCGCCCTCGGGCTCGTCGCCCCCCGGCAGGATCACCGCGCTGTCGGTGCGGAACAGCGCGTCCTGCAGCTCGAGCAGCTCCAGCGCCCGGCGCGAGGCCTCGAGCGGGAGGGTCTTCTTGGGGCGCTTGACCGCCTGCACCTCCACGCTCGGCGCGAACCCCTCGGGCGCCACGGCGTCGGTCACCTCGACGAAGTGCACCCCGTCGGCCCGCAGGTCGAGGGCCTCCTCGTGCTCGCCCCCGTAGACCAGCGCCACGTGCAGGTCGAACGGCTCGGCCCGCGGCGGGCCGTCGTTCGCGAACAGCCGGCCGCTCAGCCAGTGCTCGCCCTCGAACAGCGGGGTCACGTCCGCCGCCCGCTCGTCGCTCGCCGTCGGGTGGACCCGCACGCAGAGCACGTCCTTGGGCGCGGGGACCTGCCCCTCGGCGATCAGCCGGCGCGCGGTCTCCTTGGGGAGCGCCGGCGCGGCCTCGGCCTTGGCCCAGCTCACCCCCGCGTACGGCGCCGCCCCCGCCGCGCGCGCGCCGGGCTCGGCCGCGCGCAGGCACTCGAACTTCTTCTTGGTGATCACGAGCTGGCGGGTGTGCTCCGCCTGCAGGGTCCAGGCGTCCTTGCGCGCGGCGCAGGCCGGACACTCCTGCGTCGCGTCGTCGGCGACCTCGGTGCTGCAGCTCGTGCACGTCCACGGCATGTGACGGCCTCCTCAGCGCGCGGCGGCGGGCCGGCTCACGCCCGCCTCAGGAACAACTGGATCGCGTTCTGCACGTCGCCCCACAGCACGAGGTCGACGACGTCGAGCCCCGCGGGCGGCTCGACGGTGAGCTCCACCTCGCCGCTGGCCGGCAGCTCGAGCTCGTAGCCCCCGCCGCGCTCGTGCGTGCGCAGCTGCTGGACCGTGAGCGAGCGATCCGCGCCGCCCGGGGGGTTTGACCCGTACGGACGGGGCACCACGCTGGCCGGCGTCGCGCGCACGGCGAGCGCGGGGGGCCACTCGTGCTCGCCGGCCCAGCTCAGCGCGCAGCGCGCCGCGCGGGCGGCGCCCTCGAGGCGCAGGCGCAGTGTGAACCGCCCGCTGAAGCGCTCCGGTCCGATCACCGCGGGGAGAGGCCCGCTCGTCGCAAACGCGTCCTGGCCGACGCCGCGCTCCAGCGCCAGCAACCGCACGCGCGGCAGCTCCAGCACGTCGCGAGTGCGGATGAAGCCCTGCACGCGCGCGTCTCCGGGGCCGGGGGTCCGCTTGATCTCCCGATCGCAGCGCACCACCGTGCTCACGCCCAGCTCCTGGAAGGGAGTCGACGTGGGGTACCAGTTGCGGGTGAACAAGGGCAGACGCGATTCGCGGCCGATGTCGACCGCGCCGTTCCCCTCCACCGTGTAGAGGATCGGCCCCGCGCCGTCCTCGTCGGCCCAGCCCTCGACCCGGGCGAAGTGGCTGTTCTTGATGAAGTTCACGATGTCCCCCGGGATGGGGCGCTCCCCGTCGGGCGGGTGGACGAGCTCGTCGTCCACGAGGCGGACGGGCCCGAGCGGGCGGAAGGGCGGGCTCACGAAGCCGTCGGGCAGCACGCCGCGCCGGGAGGCCACGGCCCAGCGCCACACGTTGCGCGCGAACAGGCCCGGGTCGAACCCGATCAGGTCGTCGTGGAAGCGGCGCAGGCAGTAGCCCCAGGGGACGTGGCCCAGCACCTCGAAGAACGTCCAGTGCTGGAACAGCCCGCACCAGTGGTCTTGCCGGACCTGCCGGTAGGCCGTCGCGAACGCCTCGAGGTCACGGCTCGCCCACGCGGCGTCCACCGGGAGGAGCAGGAAGTCGCGCACGCGCGCGTCGCCCTTCTTCGGGCCGACGGGCCCGCCCCAGCCGGTGAGCTCCCCGTACTTCTTCACCGGGTCGTCGACGGTGTGGACCTTGAAGGCCGAGACCGACCGCTGGCTCAGGATCAGGTCGATCGGCGCGACCGAGGCCCCGCCGTCGACGAGCGCCACCTTCGGCCGATCGGCCGCCCCGAGGGCCCCGGGCGCCCTGGAGGGGTCCCGCGTCCCCACGTCGAGCCGGTGCAGCAGGCGATGGAAGCGCATTACGTTGCCGTGGGGCACCATGTGCTGCGCGAACCATTCGAGCGGGCGGAGCAACGACCGATCGGCGCGGTGCCGCTCCACCTGCTCGCGCCAGGCGTCGAGCTCGCGCGGCGCCAGGGCCGCGCCGTCGCCCAGCGGCGCGAACGTCTCGGCCGGCGGCGCCTCCGGCGGCGGCTCGAGCGCCAGGCTCAGCACGTCGCCCGCGAAGTTGCGCCAGCGGTCGCTCGGGGTCAGCGCGCCCTGCACGTGGCCCGCCTCGTCGAGGAGCAGCAGCCGCGGCAGGTGGGCGGGCTCCTCGTCGCCTGCGCCGTGGTGGTAGAGGGGGCAGGGCGGGCGCCAGGCGCCGGCCCCGCAGCTCGCCTGGTGCACGCGCCACTCGCGCGGCGGGTCGGCCGCCGCGCCCGAGACGACGTCGATCGGGTTCCAGAACGGCACGAACGGGCCGCCGCTCGCAGGCAGCTCGCGCAAGCTGCGCAGGAACAGGGGCTCGGCCGCGCGCTTCGCCCCGGTCACCTCGTGGACGAGGTCCACCTCGAGCAGCAGGTCCCGCCGGCGTAGCCGCAGCTCTTCCACCCGCCAGCCGTCGACCACGCGGATCCCCGACGTGTGGTCCGGCTCGGCCGCCGCGAGCTGCGCGGCCGAGAGGCGCCCGCGGAACACGCGCAGGGTGAGGTCCCACGCGGCGGCGTGGCGCCGGACGCCCGCTAGCGGCAGCGGGATCCGGCCCGAGCGCGCCAGCGGTTCGCCCTCCTCCTCCTCGCGGAACGTCAGCTCGATCCAATCCTGCGGCAGCGGCTCCCGCGCGGGCGCGGAGGGCGCGGGCGGGAGCTCGACCGACAGCTCGAGCCCGGCGGGGCCCGGCGCGAGGTGCATGAGCGCGAGCCGCGCCTCGGCGCGCTCGGGGCTCCCGACGGCGCGCGCGCGGTCCTCCCGCGGCCAGCTGGCGCGGAGCTCGAGCGTCTTCTCGCTCTCCACGGCCGAGGCGAGGACGTCCACGGCGGCCCCGGTGAAGGCGCTCGAGCGCGCGAACGTGAGCGCGTCGGCGACCTTCAGCAGCTGCAGCCGATTGAGGGTCAGCGGCGGGAACCCCTGCTGTGGGCCGTGGACCCGCTCCCCGCCGGCCTGGGTCCAGCGCACGGTCACGGCCACCTGCGTCACATCGGCCTCGAGCACCTCGTAGATCATCCAGTAGCGCGGCTCGCGCTGGAGGAAGTCCTTCACCTCGACGGTCTGGACCGGCGCCTGCACGCGGGTCAGCGTCAGGCTGACCTGCGGGTCGCCCTCGATCTCGGCGTCGGCGAAGAAGCGGTAGATCAGGCGCACGCGCCCCTGCTCCTGCTCGTCGAGCCGGAGCACGGTCGTGTAGCCATCACCGCGCGTCCGCTCCAGCAGACTCATTCGGGTCCGACCTCCTCCCCGAGCACCACCGCGCCGGCCGTCACGAGCCGCCACACCCCGCCCGGCGGGATCCCCTCCAGCCGCAGCTCGCCCGCCGCGTCGTTCATGACCTCCTTGCTCCCCCACGGGCCGCGCACCCGCACCGAGCGCCGGGGGAGGGCGGGGCCCCCCGCGCCGTCGAGGAGGCGCACGTGGAGCACGTCGCCGTAGCCCAGCGGCGGCGACGCCGTCCGGCGCCCGCCGCCCTCGGCCACGAACCGGAAGCGGGTAGGCGCGAACGGCTCGTCGGCGCCGAGCTCCCCCTGAGGCGGGACCTGGCGCGCGGGGTCGTACCAGGCCGCGAAGGTCGCGGCGCACGCGCCGTTGCTCGCGACCGCCGCGACCTCGCCGATCGGGCCGAGACCTTCCTGCTCCACCGTGAAGCGGACCGGCTCCCCGGCCGGCAGGCCGGGCGCCTCGAGCACCATGCGGGCCGCGCTCCCGTGCCTGGCCTCCCCCTCCCAGCGGGCGGTCCACTCCTTGGCCGAGACCATGGGCGGGAGCGGGCGGCGGTCGTAGCAGGCGCGGTCGTACAGCTCGCAGCCGGCCGGGTCGCACTTGCCGCCCGCGTGGCAGGCCAGCGGGAGGGCCGGCTCCTCGCCCGGGTCGAACAGGAGCACCTCCACCCGCCGGTTGACCTCGCTCTTGTAGTGGTCGACCCCCACGTTCTCGATCGGGTGGTGCTCCCCGCAGCCGACCGAGTGGTTGCTCGCGTCGAGGAACACGATCCCAGCGCGCAGCGCGGCCAGCCCGGCCCGGTCGACGCCGAGCTCGTCCGCGGTGGCGAGCTCGTAGCAGTCGAACAGCCCGCCCCAGGTCGCCGGGCCGAGCAGCCCGTCCACCGCGAGGTCCTGCCCCGCGGGGTTCCCCGCGTGGTCCCGCTCGTCGTAGGCCTGCTGGAAGTCGCGGATCGCCTGGGTCGTCTTGGGCCCGTGCACGCCGTCGATCGGCCCCGGGTCGACCGGCCAGCCGAGGTGCTGCCCCACCCAGGCCAGGATCTGCTGGTAGTCCGCCGCCAGGCTGCGCTGCTGCGCGATCTCCACGAACGTGGCCCGCGCGCCCGTCAGCGTCGCCAGGGCGCAGCGCGCGCGCAGCTCCGAGAGCGGCAGGTTGTAGGCGTGCGAGCCGGTGGTGTCGGTGTGGCCCGCCACCAGCAGCTTCTTGCTCGGGTGCTCCTGCAGGTAGCGCAAGGTCTGCGCCATGAGGCCCACGGCCGTGGGCGGCCCTTCCGGCCCCTCGCTGCCCGCGCCCTCGGGCTCGTCGCCCCCCGGCAGGATCACCGCGCTGTCGGTGCGGAACAGCGCGTCCTGCAGCTCGAGCAGCTCCAGCGCCCGGCGCGAGGCCTCGAGCGGGAGGGTCTTCTTGGGGCGCTTGACCGCCTGCACCTCCACGCTCGGCGCGAACCCCTCGGGCGCCACGGCGTCGGTCACCTCGACGAAGTGCACCCCGTCGGCCCGCAGGTCGAGGGCCTCCTCGTGCTCGCCCCCGTAGACCAGCGCCACGTGCAGGTCGAACGGCTCGGCCCGCGGCGGGCCGTCGTTCGCGAACAGCCGGCCGCTCAGCCAGTGCTCGCCCTCGAACAGCGGGGTCACGTCCGCCGCCCGCTCGTCGCTCGCCGTCGGGTGGACCCGCACGCAGAGCACGTCCTTGGGCGCGGGGACCTGCCCCTCGGCGATCAGCCGGCGCGCGGTCTCCTTGGGGAGCGCCGGCGCGGCCTCGGCCTTGGCCCAGCTCACCCCCGCGTACGGCGCCGCCCCCGCCGCGCGCGCGCCGGGCTCGGCCGCGCGCAGGCACTCGAACTTCTTCTTGGTGATCACCAGCTCGCGCGTGCGCGCGTCCTGGAGCGTCCAGGCCTCCTTGCGCGCGGCGCAGGCGGGGCACTCCTGCGTGACGTCGTCGGCGACGTGCGCCTGACAGCTCCGGCATTGCCACGGCATGGACGGCCCCCAGGAACCTGGCTACCAGGTACACGGACGCTCGCGCCACCTCGTTCGGCGGCTCGGTCGTGGTCCCCGGCGACGCCCGGTTGTCCCGCCGCGACGTTACTCTATAGGCTCATGGGGCCGGACCGGACCGGGGCCCGAAGGGACGTGCGTGTCGAACTCGCGCGAGGTCGCGCTCGCCGCAGGCACAGAGGTCCAGCTCACCAGCCTGCGGACCCGCCGCAAGGTGCTCTGCACGGTCAGCAAGCTGATCGGGGTGGGCGGGACGGCCAAGGTCTACGCCGGCACGCTCGAGGACGGCGCGCACGTCGTGCTCAAGACCCAGCGCACCGACGGCCGGGGCGCCGACGCGGTGCTCGAGGTCGAGGTCGAGCTGTTCAAGAAGCTGTTCCACCGGAACATCGTCCACTGCGTCGGGGTGGGGGTGACGCCGGCGGGCCACCTGACGCTGGGGTTCCGCCGGGCCTACAGCAACCCGCTCCTGCTGCTGACGGCGGAGGCCGACGAGCTGCGGCGCGACAAGCGCGCCCGCTACCCCTCGCTCCCGATCGACACCGCGATCGACCTCAGCTACGAGCTGCTCAACGCGCTCGCCTACCTGGAGCGGCTCGGCTTCGTGCACCACGACGTCAAGCTGGGCAACCTGTTGATCGACGTCGACCCCAAGGATGGTCGGCCCCTCGAGGGCGGCGAGGTGTTCGGGCGGGTCGCGACCCGCGCCTACCGCGGGGTGCTGATCGACTTCGGCGCCACCCGCAGCCGCAACTACCTCGAGGCCTGGAACCGCGGCGAGACGGCCGAGGGGCTGGCCCCGCAGATCACGCCCTTCTATGCGCCGCCCGAGGCGGTGGTCGAGACGCGCCGCGCCGACGGCTCGCTCGGGTTCACGTTCGACCCGACGCTCGACGTCTACGCGGCGGCCCTGGTGATCTACGCGGCGTTCACCGGCCACCCGCCCTACAGCCACGTCAAGCAGCACGTCGACCCGCGCGACCTCGAGAGCATGATCGGGATCAAGTCCTCGGAGCGGCGCGGCGACCTCGAGCCGATCGCGCACGAGATCCTGCAGCGGGTCGTGTACGAGGACGCCAAGCTCAACATGGACCGGGCGGAGTTCGACCTCGCGCTCTACCGGTTCCTGGCCAAGCGGCTCCACCCCGACCCCAAGGAGCGCGGCACGGCCGCCGCCATGAAGCGCGACTTCGAGCGGCTGTGCCGGATCCGCTCGGCGCAGGGGAGCGACACCGAGCACCGCCTGGCCACGGGCGGGTCGCGCGTGTTCTTGCCGTTCACCCAGGAGCTGGTGCGCGTGGCCCCCACGGGCGAGCACCCGCTGCTGCGGGCGGCGCGCCTGGCCGGGCTCGACGAGGCCATGCCCGAGCCGGCGAGCGAGCCCCCGCCCGCCGAGGAGCCGCCGCCCGAGCCGCGCCCCAGCGGACGGGCCGACTGGGCGCGCGCCACGCGCGAGACGCCGATCGCGGTGGAGGAGGACCTCTCGTTCCTCGAGGACATGGACGCCACCGGGGAGAGCGGCGGGGCCTCGCCGCTGCGCGGCCCCGCCCCCTCCGGCTTCCCGCCGGCCGGCCCGCCGGTCCGGCCGCCCACCCCGCCGATCCCCTCGCAGCGGCGGCGCCCGCCCCCTCCGCCGCGCCCGCGCCAGGGCGCCTCGGGGAAGGCGACCGCGAGCTTCAGCCGGCTCCCCGACCCGCACAGCGGCCCTCCCGTGCGACCGCTCACGCCCCCGCCCGCGCGCCCGCCGGCCCGCCCCGAGACCCTGATCGCGCGCGCGCCGGGCGCGCCGCTCGGGCCCGGCCCGCTCCCGGCCACCGACGACCTGCTGCGCCGGGCCGGCGTCCGCCGCCGCGGCGAGCGCCGCCGCCACACCGCGGCCCGCGAGGGCGCGGGCGCCGGCGGCAACCCGCTCGAGCGGCGCGACCCCTCGCGCGAGCAGGCCGAGGCGCCCCACTGCCTGCTCTCGCCGGTGCTCGACACCCCGCTGCTCCTCTCGCGCGACCACCCCTACCGCGTCGGCCGCGACCCGGCGGTGGACGTGCGGATCAAGTCCGACCTCGTCTCGCGGCGCCACGCCGAGATCCTGTGGGGCGGGCGCGGGTTCGTGCTCAAGGACCTCGGCTCGCTCAACGGGACCACCCTCAACGGGGTCCGCCTGCAGGCCCCCGTCGTCCTGCACGACCAGGACCGGATCGGCTTCGGGGGGTTCGAGTTCGTGGTGCGCGTTCTGGTGGGCGACGAGTACCGCGTCGAGCAGGGCGGCGGGACCACGCGGATCCTGCAGGGCGGGGTGGACTGGGGCGCCGGCCACACCCCGGCCTTCGCCGGCAACCTCGGCCAGCTCGGGCTCAAGGACGTGGTCGAGATCATCGACTGGAAGCGCCACTCGGGGACGCTGGCGATCTCGCCCGCCAGCGGGAGCAACGGCTACGTCTACTTCGAGGAGGGGCGCCTGGTCCACGCCGAGTCCAAGGGCGCGAGCGGCCTCGAGGCCGCGCTCGACTTGCTCGGCGTCAAGCAGGGGCGCTACTCGTTCAAGCACGGCCGCCCGCGCTGCCCGACCTCGATCCAGGCCGACCTCGACGCGATCTGGGCGGCCGTGAACCAGCGCGCCGGCGGCTGAGCGGGTTCACTCCCGCTCGGCGACGGCCAGCTCGCTGGGCGCGCCGCGCCAGCCGCAACTCCGGCACGAGGCGACCAGCTCCCTGCGCCCCGCAAAGCTCGCGATCCCGATCCCCGGACCGAGCATGAGGACGACCAGGAGCGCGACGCCCTCCTTCGAGCGCACCTGATCCACGAGCGCCGGCCCGATCAGGATGAGCGCGAGCGGGGCCCAGACCAGCGTCACGGCCGTGGCGACCGCGAACAGCACCCGAGCGCGCCACGGCCAGCGATCGACCATGTCCCGCCGCGTCACCCGAGCCGCGCAAGACGGGCAGCCCTTGGGGAGGGGAGCGCCCTTCATGACCTCGACTCCATCCCGGATCTCCTGCGACTCCGGCACTGCCAGTCCCCATTTCACCTCACCCGTCGGCGGATTCGCGAGCCCGATTCGGGATGGGTGCAGCTTGGGTCAATTCACCGCGATCGGTGGGGGAGCTCGGAATCTTCGGTCAGCCGAGGGAGGAAATATGCAACACCAACAGGGAATGGGAAATGAGGAATTGCTCTCGCTTGGCGTGGCGCCCCCGACGACAGCCGTTCTGGCATTCCTAATTTCTCATTCCCTGTTGATCTTTCATATTTCCATGCTGGACTCACGTCATCTGCCCATCCGGGGTCGCGCGCTCGTCGCCGTCGCCGCTGCACGCTCCGCTTACCATCGCTCCCGTGCCCCTCGGGTCCCCCTACCTCGTCCTGCTCACCATCGGCCTCACCGTGGGCTGCCTGTGGTTCCTGCGCCGCGGCCGCGCGCAGGGCTTGCTCGAGGTGGCGCTGATCGACGTGTGCATCGCGGCCGTGATCGGGGGCATGGTCGGGTCGCGGGCGCTGCACGTCGCCGTCGAGCCGCTCCCGGGCCACGTCCTCGACGCGGGCGAGCGGGCCGAGCTCGAGCGGCTGACGCACGAGGTCGACCCCGAGCGCGACCCGGCGGGGCGCGCGGCCCTCGAGGCGGCCCTCGCCGGGCCGGCGGTCCACGCCCCCTGGCTGTTCGTGGCCCGCATGCCGCCGGGGGCCGCCCGCGAGGCCGCGATCGAGCGCGCCCGCGCGGACCCGGACGACGTGCCGGCCTGGCTGTGGTACCGCGCCCGCCCGCTCGAGGCGCTCGCGTTCTGGAAGGGCGGGCTGGCCTACGTGGGCGGGCTGGCGCTGGCCGTGGCGCTGTGCGCGGGGGTGATCCGGCGCCACGGCCTGTCGTTCCCCGCGGTGGCCGACGTCGCCGCCCCCGCGATCGTGCTCGGGCTGATCTTCGGCCGACTCGGCTGCTTCGTGGGCGGCTGCTGCTACGGCGAGGTGTGCGAGCCGCACTGGTGGTCCACGCCGCCCTCCTGGTACCCGCCGCCGGTGGGCGGGGTGCCCCGCTACCCCACCGCCCTCATGGCGGCGGGCTTCGCCGCGGCGCTGTTCGCGGCCCTGCGCGCGCTGCTCGCGCGGCGCGCCTTCCCAGGCGAGGTGATCCTCGCCATGCTCGCGCTCTACGCCCCAGGCCGGTTCGCGATCGAGGCCCTGCGCGCCGACCCGCGCGGCGGCGCGGGCGGGCTGTCCACCTCGCAGATCGCGGCGCTCGCGACCGGCCTCCCCGCGGCCGCCCTGTGGCTCGCGCTGCGCCTGCGCGCGCGCGGGGCCGAGGCGGCGTCGCCCCCCGTCGAGCAGACCCCGCCCGGGCTGCCGCCGAGCTGAGCGCCCTCAGCGCGGCGGGGCCTTCCCCAGGCGGCCCTGCTTCACGAGGTGCGCCCGGATCGGCTCGAGCTGCGCGACAGGCGCGTACCAGCCGTGCGCGCCGTCGTTGAAGCGCACGCCATGGAGCCCGGCCTCGCCGAGCCTCGCCAGCCAGTCGGCCGCCGCCCGCGGACGGAGCGTGAGGAGCAGCGCGCCCCCCTCGGAGGTCGCGAGGCCTTGCTCCTTGGCCCAGGCCTGGAGCCGGTCGGTCGAGGTGAACGCCTGGACCCACAGCTTGCCGTCGACCTCACGCACCACGGGCTCGGGGTCGGGGAGCTCGGAGGTGGGTCGGAGGAGGACGTGCCAGGCGTCGTGCTGATAGAGCGCGCCCCACAGCTCCTCGAGGGCCGCGCGATCCGTCGCCGGTGACGCGAACGCCGCGTCCGCCAGGGCGTCGAAGTCGGGCTCGGGCCCGCGGCTCGTGATCGCCGCCGTGACCCCGGCGTCCTGCAAGGTCTGGCGCGCCTCCTCGGCCTTCTCCCGCTGCAGGCGGAGCCCGAGCCGCGTCGGCGCTGCGTCGAGGACCTCGGCGGCGTCCTCGCGGCTCAGCCCGGTGAGCGCCTGGAGCGCTTCGAGCGCGGCCGCGCGCTCCTCGCCCGCGCGCTCGATCGTCAGGTCGAACCACTCCTCTGCCGCCGCCGCGCTGGCGGGGGCGACGATCGCCGCCGCGGCGCCCGCCTGCTCGAGCGCGCGCAGCCCGGCCTCCGCCTCGGACCGCGAGAGCGCGAGCCCGAGCCGCGTCGGGGCGCGCTCCACGAGCGCCTTGGTCTGGGCGAGGCCCAGCCCCGCCCGCGCGCGGACCTCGCGGATCACCGCGATCTTCTTCGCCCCGATCGACTTCAGCTCGAGATCGAACCGCTCGGCCGGCGCGGCCGGGGGCGCCGGCGTCTCCTTGGCGTCCTCGTCACCCCACGCGCACGACCAGCCGACGACGAGCGCCGCGCTCAGGAACAGGGCACCTCTCATGAGACCTCCTCGCATCGCTCCGGCATGCTCCTCACGCCGGGCGCACCCGCACGCCGTGGGTGATCGCGGTGTGCTCGGCCGGCTCGACCACCAGCCCGCGCGCCGCGCAGGCCGCGAGGAGCTCCCACGCGGCGCGCCGCTCGAGCAGCTTCTCGCCGCCGGCGGGGCCGTTCAGCCCCAGCTCGGCCTGCTCCTCGAGGGCGCTCGCCGCGCCGACCAGCCGGACGCGCAGCGGCTCGAACGGGAGCGCCGCGTCGAGGAGTCGCCACAGCCCGGCCCCCACCCGGCCGCAGCGGAGCGTCCGCTCCCCGCGCACCAGGTGCGTGGCGCCGGCGGCGTCCTCCAGGACCCAGGCCCCGCCGAGCGCGCGGCAGCGGTCGACGAGCCGCCCGCCGCCGATCCGCTCGAGCGCGGCGGCGGCCGGGTCGTCCTCGTCCTCGGCCACGAGGATCGCGAGCTCGACCGCCGCCTCGGCCGCCGCGCAGCCGCGCGCGCGCACGATCAGCGAGCCCGTGGGGAACGGGCCGTCCGTGGCTACGCGGTGGAACTCGACCACCGCGCCCTGCAGCTCGTCGGCCGCGGCGTAGACGCGCTGGGCGAGCTCGCCGGCGGGCAGGCGCACGCCGCGCGCCCGGATCGTGACCTGCCGCTCCCCCGGCGCGAGCGTCTTGAGCGGCAAGAACCCCTCACAGCCGCCGCCCGGCGGGAGCAGGCCCGAGCAGAGGGGGACCCGCGCGGTGGTGGTGAAGCCGGTGCGCCAGCGGTAGCAGTCCTGGGCGGCGTCGTAGGCGATCACGCCCGAGGGGGGCCGACGCCACACGATCTCGCCGTCGAGCGGCCCGTCGCCCCACGCCCGCTCGAGCAGCAAGGGCTCGGTCCCCTCGTTGTCCACCCGGACCTCGAGCGCGGCCGGGAACCCCTGGCGAGCCGGCCCGTCCGGCGGGTGGACCGTCAGCTTCAAGCCGTTGCTGGTCAATGCCTTGGCTCCTGCGACCGGGGTCGGCGGCGAAACCCGCGGTCGTTCAAAACGGTACCTTCCGCCCCCCGCCGCGTCCAACCCGATGGCGCGCGGACGAGTTACGAGCTGGCCCTCGCTTTGTTCTCCCGGCGCCTGGAGGGTTGGAGGTGACCGACATGGAGCGACCGAGCGTGCTGATCGTCGACCAGGACCCGGAGGTGCGCCGGGTGCTGAGCGAGATGCTGGAGCGACGAGGCTATTGCGTGCACGCCGTGGCCACCCGGAGCGAGGGGTTCGACCTGCTCGACGAGCTCGGGCCCGAGCTGCTGATCCTGGACGACCCGGGCCAAGAGCGCGCCTACCGGCTGATCTGGCTGGACGACCCCGAGCAGCCCGACACGCGGGTGGAGCTGCTCGACCTCGCGCCCGAGCGGCTGGGCGAGCGCCTGCAGGGGCTGCTGGACCAAGCCGCCGCGTAGGCGGCGGGCGGTCGACCCATTGCTTCTTTCCGTGCCCGTGCCCGTGCCCGTCCACGCGGCCCGCGACCCGTGGCACGTCCCCGCTTCGCTGGCGGGGCGAACGGGCGAACCAGCGACATGCGAGGTCGATCACGCGCGGGCCACGCGCACGGGTAGGGGCACGGGCACGGGCACGACACGAGATCCGTCAGGGTAGGGCGCCTTCGGCCTACGGAACCCGCGTCTCCTGCGCCCGGAACGACCCGGCGTCGGTCCGCTTGACGACCACCAGCGTCAGGTCGTCGCGCTGGGCGGCGCGCCCCTTGAAGCGGAGCACCTCGTCGAGCACGCCGTGGAGCGCCTCCTTGGCGGGGCGCGCCGCGTGGCGGCGGGTGGCGGCGACCAGGCGCTCGAGCTGGAACTGCTCGCCCTCGGGGTCGACCGTCTCGGTGACCCCGTCGGTGTAGAGCAACAGGCCGTCGCCCGGGGCGAGGTGCAGCTCCTGCTCCTCGAGGTCGTCCTCGAACTGGGTCGTCATGCCGAGCACCATGCCGCCCGTGCGGCGGACCTCGACCTCGCCGCGCTTGGCGCGCCAGATCAGGATGTTCTCGTGGCCGGCGCCGGTGTAGCGAATCGTGCCGGTGGTCGGGTCGAGGCGCATCAGCACGAAGCTCAAGAACATCTCCTGCTCGAGGTCCTCGCACAGCAGCCGGTTGAGCGTGACCACGATCTCGCGGGTCGAGCCCTCGCGCTGCACGAGCGAGCGGAGCGCGCTGCGGGCGCTCGCCATGACGAGCCCCGCCGGCACGCCCTTCCCCGACACGTCGCCGATGCACACGATCAGCTGCGCGTCCGCGGTCGGGACGAAGTCGTAGTAGTCGCCCCCGACCTCCTTGGCGGCGTGCATCCAGCCGTAGAGCTCGACCCCCGGCACGCTGGGGAGCCGCCGCGGCAGCAGCTTCTTCTGGATCTGGCTGCCGATCTTCAGCTCCTGCTCCATGCGCTCGCGCCGCCGCGCGGCGTGGAGCAGGCGCGCGTTCTCGATCGCGAGGGCGGCCTGGTCGGAGAAGGCGTTGAGCAGCTCGACGTCGCGCTCCGAGAAGGCGCCCACGTCGGCCGCGTCGAGGTAGACCGTGCCGAACGTCTCGTCCTTGATCCGGAACGGGACGCACAGGATCGAGCGCAGCTTGAGCCCGACCACGCTCTTGTAGCGCCCGAACCGCTCGTCGGCCTGGGCGTTGGTGGTGAGCACCGCCTGCCCCGACTCGATCACCTGCCGGCAGATCTGGGTCGAGACCTGCTGCGACTCGTCGGCGATCGCGGTCTGACCCATGTTGCGGGCGATCTCGACCTTCATGCGCCCGTCGTGGAGCAGGATCAAGAAGCCCCGCTCGGCCGCCATCAGCTCGATCGCCGCGTCGATGATCGTCTCGAGCAGGCGGCGCAGCTCGTGCACCTGGTTGAGGCGCTGCGTGATCTCGAGCAGCTTCTTGAGGTCGTCGCGCTCGTGGGCGAGCACCGCGACCTGCGACTTGGGGACGGCCAGCCCCCGCCCCGCGCTGCTGCGGAACGTCGCCTCGTCGTCGAACGCGGGCAGCGGCGGCGGCGGGGTCCGCTCCAGCTCCTCGCGGCTGGTCGCGAAGCGCATGACCGTCGACCCGCACACGATCTGGTCGCCGCTCGTCAGCTCGTGGCTGATCACGGGCCGGTCGTTGAGCTTGGTCCCGTTCGAGGAGTTGCAGTCGGTGAGGATCACCTCGCCCGTGTCGCGCCGCTCGATCACGCAGTGGCGGCGCGACATGTTCGGGTCGGGGATCTCGAGCACGTTGTCGACGGAGCGCCCGATCGTGATGATCGGCTGGGTCAGCTCGATAATGCGGGGCGCTTGGCCCTCGAAGCGGAGCTCCAGGACCGGCGTTGGGCTCGGCATGCCCGAACGAGCCTAGCAACGGCCGAGGCCAGCCGCTACTCGGGCTCGTAGGTGAACGTGAGCGGGTAGCCCTGGCCCCGGGCCAGCGAGTGGGCCTGCTCGACCCGGAACTCGGCCTGCTCGAGCGAGAGGGCGGTCACGAACGCCACCCCGGTGTGGTGGGCCTCGAGCATGACGTCCATGGCGCGCTGGTGCTCGAGCGAGAAGATCCCGATCAGCACGTAGACCACCAGCTCCATGGGGGTCACGTCGTCGTTGTGGACGAACACCTTGTAGCGCGGCGCGTGCCGGACCTCCTGGATCGGCTCCGCCACCGGGACGCTGGTGCCGGGGGTGTGCTCCTCGGGTCCGCACGTGGGCCGCCACGGGCTCCGCATGAGACGCGCTCCTCGTCGCTCGCGCGAATGATAGCCTCGGCCGCATGAACGCTCCGAAGCCGCTCTCCCTCTGGTCTATCCTGCTCGCTCCGGTCCTGCTAGGGACCGCCCCGGCCCGGGCGGACGTCGTCGCCACCGGCCACGACGCGGTCACCACGCCCGGGACCCCCGTGCCGATCCGCGCCAAGTTCGAGCGCGGGCTGGTCGGGCTGGTGCGGCCCGACCTCGTGCGCGAGCAGGTCCGGCTGACGGTGCTCGGGCGGAGCTCGCTCGACCTCACCGACGAGGACGGCTTCGCCGAGGGGAGCGCGCTCCCCCGCGAGGCGGGCGTGTTCCCCATCGAGGCCCACCTGGTGCAGCGCAAGGAGGCGCCCGCCGCCCGCAGCCACCTGTTCGTGTTCCCACGCGAGCTGCCGGTGGCGGTGGTGGACATAGACGGCACGCTCTCGGACATGGGGGCGGTGAAGGTCATGTTCGAGGGCGCGGAGGCCCCGGCCTACGAGCACGCGCGCGAGGTGCTGACCCTGCTCGCCAAGACCCACGCGATCGTGTACCTGACGGCGCGCGACGACGTCCTGAGCGCCGACACGCGCGCGTTCCTGAGGCGCCACCAGTTCCCGGTGGGGCCCGTGCTGTTCAACGAGCTCGGCCTGCGCGGCGAGGCGCTCTCGCAGCTCGCGCCCGGCAACCACGGCAAGTTCAAGCTGCGGGTGATCGAGCGGCTGCGCGAGCGCGGCCTGCGGGTCGTGGTCGGGATCGGCAACGCGGAGACCGACGGCTTCGCGTACGAGGCGGCGGGGCTCAAGAGCTACCTCCGCACCGAGGAGCCGGGCGAGGGCCCGAGCTTCCGGTTCACCGACTACCGCGTGCTCGAGCGCCGGCTGCGCGCGGACGGCGTGCTGGGTCCGGCGGCGGCCGCGCCGGCGAGTCAGGAAGGCGAGGTGCAGGCCGACGACACGGGCGCTGACGAGGAGCAGGCGCAGGAGGAGCGGCCGAGCGAGCCCGAGTAGCGAGCGAGCGCGCTCAGCGCTACTCGCCGGAGCCGTTCGCCGGCGCCCCGTCCGCCGGCGCAGCGCCAGGCGGCGCCTCACCGGGAGGCTCCGCGCCGGAGTCAGGCGCGGGCGCGCTCGCCGGCGGGTCGGGCTCGATCAGCCCCAGCTCGCGGCCGAGCGCCTCCCAGCCGGCCTCGGGCCGATCCGCCAGGGCGGCGCGCTCCTCGGCCTCGTGCAGCACGTCCTTCGCCTGCTCGGGGCGGTTGGAGCGGGCGAGCGCGCGGATCAGCAGGGCGAGGTCGTCGTCGACGAGCCGCTCGCGCCCGCCCAGCGAGGCGACCAGGCGGCGCGCGATCAGGGCGGCGACCTCGTGCTGCCCCTCGGCCAGCGCGTCGCGGGTGGCGGCCCGCAGCAGCGCCGCGCGGGCCACGTCCGCCTCCACGGCCACCGCCGGGCGCGCGCCCAGGATCCGCAGCCCGGCCGGGTCGTCGGCGCCGCCGGAGGCAACCACCACCAGCCCGCCCTCGCTCACGATCGTGGCGGGGCGCGAGACGGGGCGGCGGAGGAGCGCGGCCCCGCTCATGGGGTCGAGCGCCTGCAGCACCGCCTCCTCGCCGGCGAACGCGTCCAGGTCGCCGTTCAGCGCGAACAGCTTGCCGCCGGCCCAGCGCAGCGTCCGCAGCGCGACCCGCTGCGGCGCGGGGAGCGTCCAGGCCGTGCTGCCCGCGGGGCTCTCGCCCTCCGCCTCCAGCCGGACGGCGTGGATCGCGCCGCCCCGCTCCGCCGCGAACACCCGCCCCGCGCCGGCCGCCAGCGCGCCGGTGAGCGCCGCCTGGCCGGGGCGGGCCAGCGACGTCGCGGCGCCGTCCGCGAGCGAGACGCGCACCAGCTCGCCCTCCCCCGTGCCGTACACCGCGGCGCCGGCGACCAGGACCGGGTCGGCGGTGATCGCCGCGGCCCGCTCGCCCTCGGCGTCCGCCGCGCGCTCGTGCGTCCAGCGGGCGCGCCCGTCGCCGCCGAGCAGGCTCAGCCCGCGGTCCCAGGCGACGAGCACGTCCTCGGGCCCGACCAGGAGCGGGCGGCGCAGTCCGGCGGGCACGTCGGCCCGCCATACCGCGCGTCGGGTCACGAGGTCGAGCAGCGTCAGCTCGCGCCGGCGCGCGGTGGGCGCGGTCACCGCCAGCGCGCGGCCGCGCCGGGCCACCGGCCACGGCGCCACCACCTGCGGGCAGTCGGTCAGCTCGACCCGGCCGAGCAGCCGCCCCTCCTCGGGGTCGAGCAGGTAGGCCAACAGGGCGCGGAAGCGCGCCTTGCGCCAGGTCCGGTGGGCGGGACGCCAGTAGAGGTCGTACAGCGCGGCCAGCACCGGCCGGGGCGAGCGGGCTCGCGCGGGGGCCAGGGCCGCCACCGTGCCAGGCGCCACGGCGACCAGCGCGACCGGCTCGAGCCCGAGCTGATCGGCCGCCACGCCCTTGGCGGGCGGAGGCGGCTCGGGCACGAACGCCCAGGCCAGGCGGCCGTCCTCCGCCGAGAGGGCGTACAGCGCCGTCGCGCCCGGGGCGGGCACGATCACGCGCTCGCCCAGGATCAAGGGGGCGGGCGCCTCCAGGCTGACGGCCCGCGGGGCGCGCGCCAGCGTGCTCGGCTGGAGGCGCCGCTCCCAGGAGGCGAAGCCCGGGGTCTCCTCGCCCGCGACCTGCGGGGCGCGCTCCGCCGAGCGCAGCTCGAACAGCCGGGCGCGCGCCTGCGGCGCCTTCGGGGCGAGCGCCTGCGCCGCCTCGTAGGCGGCGCGGGCCCCCTCGAAGTCGCCGGCGTCGCGCAGCGCGTCGCCGAGCGCGAGCCGCGCCTCGACCCAGGTGGGGGCCAGCGCGCAGGCGGCGCGCAGCTCGGCCGCGGCCTCTTCGTGCAGCCGCCGCGCCCCCAGCCAGCGCCCCACCGCCAGGCGGGCCTCGGCCAGCCGCCGGCCGCGGTAGGCGTCCACGAAGAACGCCTCGTCCTCCGCCAGCCAGCCCGCCCCAGCCTCGCGCAGCAGCCGGCCGATCCGCTCGCGCAGGTCGTCGTGGCCGGGCGTGCCGGGGGCGGCGTAGCGGATCTCGGCCAAGTAGACCGCCAGCGCGTCGGCGCTGCGCCCCTGCTCGGCCAGCACGTCGCCGAGCGCCACGTTGAGCGGGCGGTCGTAGGGGAACCGGCCCAGCGCGCGGCGGAACACCCGCTCCGCCTCGTCGGGGAGGCCGCAGCGCAGGTAGGCGCGCCCCACGCGGGTCAGCGCGGCGAGCTGCCCCTCCACGTCGGGCGCCTCGAGCACCGAGGCCAGCTTGGCCTGGCCCTCGTCGAGCCGGCCCAGGCGCAGCAGGGCCTCGCCCGCGAGCACGCGCAGCTCGAGGTCGTCGGGGGCGAGCTGCTCGGCCCGCTGCGCCAGCGCCAGCGCCTCCTCGGCGCGCTCGGCCCGCAGGAGCAGGTCGAGCAGCAGGATCACCTGCTCGCGCCCGCGCAGCCCCTGCTTCATGGCCTGGCCGAGCGCGGCGATCGCGGCGGGGAGGTCGTCCAGCCGCTCGTGCAGCCGCGCGCGCAGGAACGCCACCTTGGCCCCGGGCGGCTCGTCGACGAGGGCGGCCAGGAGCGCGGCGTCGCGCTCGCGCGAGGGGCCCGCGATCGCGAGGTAGGCCTCGGCCGCGCCCTGGCGCACCTCGGGCGCGGCGTCGTAGCGCACCACGGTGAGCAGGAACGGCGCCGCGGCGACCGCCTCGTGGGGCCGCGTCATGAGCTGCGCGATCCCGCGCAGCCGCTCCTCGCGCGGGAGCGAGGGGAAGTCGTCGAGCGCGGTCCCCACCAGGGCGCGCACCTCGTCGGGCACGCGCCAGCGCAGCGCCTCGAGCAGCGAGGCGGCCGTCTCGGCCCGCTGCGCGTCGGCGTCGCGCGCCGCCCGCTCCAGCCACGGCTCCGCCTCGGGGCCGATCTCGAGCAGCCGCTCGCGGGCCGCCTCGCGCACGTCCCACTTCGGGTCGCCCAGCGCCCGGATCAGGCTGCGGATCTCGCGCGCCCGCGGCGTGCGGGGCAGCGGCCGGTCGTGCTCCTCGCCCGCCTCCTCGCCGCCGCCGTCCGCGGGCGGGGGGGACTCACCGCCTGCGGGCTGCCCCAGCGCCAACCCGGGCAGGAGGCAGAGCATCGTGAGCCACGCGGCGCGCATAGGGGGCACTTGGCGGTTGGCGGTTGGCGGCGAGCGTCGGGAGGTCGGCGGTCGACGGTCGCGGCTCCCGGTCCAGGCTAACCGCCAGCCGCCAACAGCCACCCGCTACCTTCCGAACCAGCCCTTGATCCGATCCAGGATCCCGGGGCGGTTCGCCTCGTCCCACTCGGCGCGCTTCTCGGCCAGGTAGGCCTCCCGGCGCTGCCGGGCGGCCTCGAGCCGCTCGAGCTGACGCGCGACCATCCGGTCCACGATCGCGTTGGCGCGGGCCTTGGCCTCGTCGCTCCCGGGCGCGACGTCGTCGGTCTCCTGGTGGTAGACCTCGTCCCACAGGCGGATCGCGGTGACCACCCGCGCGAACGCCCGCCCGCTCAGCTCCCAGATCCGGTCGGTGTGCTCGTTGCCCGTGTCGGTGACGAAGTCGAGCACGTCGTGGCCGAGCTCGGCGTCGTAGACGCCGTCGCGCTTGAGCTCCTTCTTGGAGATCGCGCGGATCGCCTTGTAGATCGGCGCCGCCTCGGGCGCGGAGTGCTCGATCATGAGGTCGGCGATCACCTTGCCGTAGGGCGTCTGCCCCTTCTCGAGCCGGCCGAGCCCCGCCGACGCGAGCGCCGCGCGCGCGCGCCGCTCGAACTCGGCGTCGCCGGCCCGGGCGCGCTGGATCAGCCGGCGCACCTCGGGGAGCGCGCCGCTGGGGTCGCCCGCGGCGATCGCCGCGGCGCCGGCCAGGTACTGCTTCTCGACGAAGTCCTCGAGCAGGCGGTGGTGGTTGCCGATGATCGAGATCCCGATCTCGGTGTCGCTCGGCAGCCCCTTGGGCTCCTTGCCCAGCGCGAACCGCACGCGCGGGTCGACCTGGTCCTCCTGGCCCGCCTTGATCAAGCGCATGGCGTGGTTCACCTCGTCCATGGTGAGCGAGGTGGGCGGCACGAAGCCGGCGGCCGCCGGGTCCACCTTCTTGCGGAAAGCGCGCTTCAGCTTGAGCTGGTAGTAGGTGATCTTGGCGTCGATGAAGAACTGCGGGATCCCGATCAGCGTGGTGTGGATCTGGTTGCCGAGGTCCTCGATCCCGTGCAGGTTGTTCCCACCGAAGGTCAGGGCCAGCCACTCGCTCCCGGGCCCGCCCCACAGGCGCGCGATCATGGCCAGCTCGGTGTAGGTCTCCGAGAACTCGGGCGCCGAGCCCAGGGCCACGGGCGGGCGCGCGAACTGCTCGGGGTGGCGAAAGGCGGTGAGGATCCCGTCGCCCTTCTCGCCGGTGCGCAGGGTGGCGCCGTGCGCGTCGAACTGGCTGGGGGTCCCCGTCAGGCCGCCGAACCACGTGGTGCGCGGGTCGTAGGGCACCGCGCGCCCGAACGGGTCGAGCGCGACCTGCCCGTCGGCGTCGACCCACAGCCGGTCCTGGTTGCGGAGGTCGTTGTCGGGGTCGACCGAGCCCTCGCGCACGACCGTGCGCACGTCGGTGCCCCGCCCGCTCGGCACGTGGTCGATCGCGACCACCTGCTTGCCCGGGTTGAGCTGCAGCAGCTCCTTGAAGGCGGCGGCGTCGAACGCCTCGAACGTCGGCCAGCGCCGGCGGAGCTCGGCGTTCTGCTGGCCGCGCTCCCACACGAAGCGCCGGAACGCCTCGAGGTCGGCCGCGGTCGGCGGTGTGACCTGCCGCCCCGCGTCGCGCCCGCCGAAGGCGAGGTCGAAGAAGTCCTTGTGGACCTCGACCGCATAACCAGCCGCCGGCTTCGGCGCCAGCGACAGCGCGCCGGCCCCGACGGCCACCAAGGTCGCCGCGGCGACCGACCACCTCTTCACCCAGTTCATGGAAGCCCCCGCCCGCTCGAGTCCGGCCGCCCGGCCGGTCGCGGGATTGTAAACGGTCACCCCGGACCTTTCCGCCAGGCCCTTCGGGGTCGCTTGACAAGGGGGCCCGCGGTAGAGTCCGCTACCGACCGACCCGCGCGGAGGGCCTGGACGTGGCGCACACCACCGAGTCACTGAACGACATCGTCTCGCGGATCGTGCTGCAGCACAACATGGTCGAGGAGGACCGGCTCGAGGAGGCGCTCGAGCTGCAGCGCGAGATCCTCGACACCGAGGGCAAGCGCCAGTCCCTCGAGCGCGTGCTGCTCGACATGGGGATCATCCGCGGCAAGCAGCTCAAGGGGCTGCGCTACGCGATCATCTACTACCTCGTGCGCAAGGCGGACCGCTTCTACGGCAAGATCGCGGCCCAGAGCGACATCTGCGAGGCGAAGTGGGTCGAGGAGGCGCTGCGCGAGCAGAAGCGCGTGCACCAGAACGAGCACCGCCTGGTGCGCCTCAACAAGATCCTGCTCGAGAAGGGCTACATCAACTCGCGCGAGGACCGCGCGATCATGCGGGCGATCGAGGGGATCCGCGAGAAGCGCCGCTCGGGCAAGGGCAGGAAGCGGCGCAAGCCCGAGCAGGCCGAGGTCAAGGAGAAGACCAAGGCCAAGGGCAAGGGCGCCAAGGGCAAGGAGCGCAAGAAGAAGGAGGCCGAGCGCGGCGCCGCGGCCGCCGCGGACGAGGAGGACGACCTCGCCGACCTCGGCAGCCTCGACGAGCTGAGCGCCAACGAGCTCGACGAGGGCATGGACGACGACCCGCAGTCGCTCGAGGAGCTCGAGGAGCTGTCGGGGATCGCCGACCTCGAGGACGCGAGCGACGTCGAGGTCGACGACGTGAGCGAGGTCGACAAGGAGGAGGTGCTCGACGCCAACTCGTCGGTCTCCGAGCTCGGCGACGTCGACGCGGAGCTCGACGGGCTGGGTGAGCCCAGCGACGCGGAGCTCGACGCCGTGGCGGCCGGGAGCGCCTCGGGGCAGGAGGCGCGCTCGGGCTCCCACACCGACCTCGACGCCGACCTCGACGCGGTCGAGGTCGACCTCGACCTCGACGACGAGGACGACGACCTCGACCTCGACGAGGAGGAGGCGCCCGCCGCCAAGACCAAGCGCGCCGCGGCGGACGACGACGACCTCGACGTGGACGACCTCGACGTGGACGACCTCGACGCGGCGGACGACGAGGACGAGGACGACGAGGACGAGGCGAAGAACGGCGACGACGACGACGACCTCGACCTCGACGAGGACGAGGACCTCGACCTCGACGAGAGCGGAGCCGGGAGCGGGCGCGCGGCCGCGGCCGCCAAGAAGTCCGCGTCGGCCGAGGAGGACGACGACCTCGACGACGACGCCGCCAAGAGCGCGTCCAAGGCCGACGAAGAGCTCGAGGACGACGACGACCTCGACGACCTCGACGACGACGAGGCGAATGGCGAGTCCGACGAGGACGAGGACGAGGACGAGGACGACGACGCCAAGGACGCGTCCGACGAGGACGACGAGGGCGACGAGGACGAGGACGACGACGACGACGCCAAGGCCGAGTCCGACGAGGACGAGGACGAGGACGAGGACGAGCAGCCCGCGGTGGTCGCCGCGCCGGCCCCCGGGAAGAAGGGCGGCTTCTTCTCGCGCTTCCGGCGCAACAAGGCCGAGCCGCCCGCTCGCCCGAGCAAGAAGGTCCCCGCCAAGGGCGAGCCGAAGAAGGGCGCCACGGGCAAGGCCAAGGCGGTCCCCGCCGCCAAGAAGGGGAGCGGCAAGGCGTCCGGCAAGGCGCCCGCGGTGAGCAAGAGCGGCAAGAAGGTCGACACCGCCAAGCTGGCCGAGCTCGCCAAGAAGAACCGGGCCAAGCGCTTCGGCCGGTAGGCAGACCAAGCCGCCGGGCCCCGATCGAGCGCCTATCGGCGCTGGATCGGGCCCCTCACGGTCGCAGGCTGTCCCCGCCCCAGCGCGAAGTGCGCGTCCTCCTCAGCGCAGCGCCGGAGGGCGTCCGCCCTCCGGCGCCTCGCGCCCCGCGCGCGCTACCCGTGACCGCCGGCCATGGCGGCGGCGGCGGCCTGGATCTCCTCGGGGCTCATGTCCTTCTGGTGCGTGGCCACGGCCCAGCGGTAGCCGAACGGATCGAGCAGCGAGCCGCAGCGGTCGCCGTAGAACATGTCGGTCAGCGGGCGCTCCTCCTTGGCGCCCGCCGCGATCGCGCGGGCGAAGGTCGCGTCGCAGTCGGCGACGTAGAGGTAGAGCGTCATGGGGCACGGCTCCTTGGGGGCCGGCGCGCCCATCTCCGGGCAGGCCTCGCCGAGCATGAAGGGAGAGTCGCCCACGCGCAGCTCGGCGTGCATGACCTTCCCGTCGGGGCCCGGCAGGCACATGGTCTCGGTCGCGCCGAACGCCTGCTTGTAGAACTCGATCGCGGCGGCGGCGTCCTGCGCCACGAGGTACGGCGTGAGCGCGTGGAAACCGTCGGGGATCTGCTTGACGGACATGCGGCCTCCTGAGGTCCGGGGTGGGCCGGAGCCTAACGCAGCCCCGCGAGCCTCGAAACCCGATCCGCCTCGTCCGCGCCGGGCCGGCAGCGGATAGGGTAGAGGCATGGCCACCGGCGCCATCCGCTGTCCTCATTGCCAGGCGCGCCTCTCGGCGGGCGACGAGCGCTGCCCCGGCTGCGACACGCCGCTCCGGGCCAGCGCCGCGCCCGAGCGCCGGCCCGAGCGGCCTGCCCGGCGCCACTACGTCGTGACCGCGGCGGGCGAGCCGTTCCCGCTCTACGTGGGCCGCCCGTTCGTGATCGGCCGCTCGCGCGACGCCAATCTCGTGGCCTGGTCGACCGACGTCTCGCGGCGTCACGCGCAGCTGTTCCTCGCCCGCGAGGACGCCCCGCCGCTCCTGCAGGAGCTCGAGGCCCGCCACGGGACCTTCGTGAACAACGAGCGCCTGCCCACCGAGGGCGAGCGACGCCTGGTCCACGGCGACCGCGTGCGGCTCGCCTCGAACACGGTGTTCTTCTACCTGTACGTGCCCGAGCCCGAGCTGGACCGCGAGATCGCCGCCTGGGGCCTGGGCGGCCTCACCAGCGAGTGGGCCATGCGGGACATTCGCAAGCGCAAGACGACGCGGCGCATGCGGCGCCAGGGTCGCCGCGAGGAGGGCGCGCCGCGCCTCATGAAGCTGCCCGCCAAGGGCGACTTCATGGCCATGCCCGGCAGCCAGCTGCTCGCGCTCCTCAAGGAGCACGCGTTCAACGGCGAGGTCACGTTCTACGACGGGGCCCAGCGCGGGTTCGTGTGGGTGCTGGGCGGCCTGCCGCGCGACGGCGCGGTGGGGCGGCTCAAGGGCCCAGACGCGATCGCCCAGCTCACCGGGATGCGCGCGGGCACGTTCCGGCTCCGGCGCGGCTTCCCCGACCTCGGCAGCCTGAGCGAGATCCCGGCCGACGACCTGCTCGTCGAGCTGTACGAGGCGCGCGCGACCGGCGTGCTCAACCTGCTGCGCGACGACGACCCCGAGGCCCTGATCGGGCGGCTGGTGGTGATCGACGGGATCTCGCGCACCGCCGGGCTGGGCCGCCTGGCCGGGACCGAGGCCCTGGCCCAGATCGGGGAGCTGCGCACGGGCCGGTTCGTGTTCGAGCGCAAGCCGCGCGACGAGCTGGACGGTCGGTTGCAGACCCCACGCGGAAGGCGCGAGACGATCCGTCAACCCGGCCCGCCGCCGGGGGCGGAGGAGAGCGGCGGGGTGTAGGCTCCGACTCGTCGAGGCGAGCCCCCGCGAGCGAAAGCCATTTCTAATTCTTAATTTCTTAACTCCCTGTTGATATTTCTTATTTCCTCCAATCCAGGAAACATGGAACACCAACCGGGAATTAGAACCTGGAAATTCGAAATGGCTGCCCCGGTCGTCGGGCGCGCCGCTCCGCTGCCAACTGACGACCCTTACAGCCGCCGCTCGGCCGCGCGGGCGTGGGCCTCGAGCCCCTCGAGCCGCGCGAGGCGCACCGCGTCGCGCGTCAGCTCGGCCGCCGCGCCCGGATCGTCGATCCGCAGCCACGTCCGCACGCGCAGGAACGTGAGCACGCTCAGGCCCCCCGTCCAGCGCGCGGTCCCGCCGGTGGGCAGGGTGTGGTTGGGCCCCGCGCCGTAGTCGCCCAGCACCTCGGCGCTGGCGCCGCCCACGAACAGGCCGCCGTAGTGGCGCAGGCGCGGCGCGACCCGCGCGGCGTCCGCCACCTCGACCTGCAGGTGCTCGGGGGCGAGCCGGTCGCACACCGCGAGGGCCGCCTCGAGGTCGCTCGCGAGCACGCACAGCCCGCTGGCGAGCGCGGCGCGCGCCGTCTCCGCGGTGGGGAGGTCCTCGAGCTGCCGCTCGAGCTCGCGCTCGACCGCGTCGGCGAGCGCGGCCGAGGTCGTGACCAGCACCGGCCAGGCGAGCACGTCGTGCTCCGCCTGCGCCAGGAGGTCGGCCGCCACCCGGGCCGGCTCGGCCGAGCCGTCGGCCAGGACGACCAGCTCGGAGGGGCCCGCCAGCATGTCGATCGCGACCCGCCCCGCCACGAGCTGCTTGGCGGCCGTGACCCAGGCGTTGCCGGGTCCGACCACCGCGTCGCAGGCGGGCACCGGCCCCGCGCCGAACGCCAGCGCCGCGATCGCCTGCGCGCCGCCGACGGCCAGGAGCGCCGCGGCGCCCGCCACCGCCGCGGCCGCCAGGGTGACCGGCGCCGGGCGCGGCGAGGCGGCCCACACCCGCGCCACGCCGGCGGCGCGCGCGGTGACGCACGTCATGAGCACCGAGGAGGGCAGCGGGAACCGGCCGCCGGGGGCGTAGCAGCCCGCGACCTCGACCGGCGCTACGGTGTGGCCGGCCGCGCCGCCCGGGAGCGGGTGCTCGAGCTCGCGCAGGCAGGCCCGCTGCGCCTCGGCGAAGGCGCGCACCCGGGCGGCCGTCCGCTCGAGCGTGGCGCGGCCCTCTGCGTCGAGCGCGGCGAGCGCGGCCTCGAGCGCGGGGCGCCCCAGCACCAGCGGGGCGCCCGGGGCCACGTCGCCCAGGCGCTCGGCGTGCTCGCGCAGGGCGGCCTCGCCGCGCGCGCGCACGTCGTCCACGATCGCCTGAGCGCCGGCCAGGGTGGCCGGGTCGACCGGGTCGCGGCGCAGGCGCTCCACCTCGCCCGGCCCGACCCGCCGCCAGGGCGCGCTCACGGCGCGCCCTCCGCCGCCTGGGCGTCCACGCTCTCGTCGTCGGGCTTGGCGTCTCCCGCCCGCCGGATCACCCGCAGCGCGCGCCGGTCGAGCTCGGCCTCGACCTGCTCCAGGCTGGCGCCGGCGCGGGCCAGCGCCACCAGCGTGAAGTACAGGACGTCGGCCGCCTCGTGCACCACCTCGGCCGCGCTCCGCGCGTCGGCCAGCTCGCCCGCCTCCTCGCGCAGCTTGCTGCGCAACAGCGCCGGGTCTTCGAGCAGCCGGCGGGTGTAGCTCCCGGCCGGCGCGTCGGCCAGGCGCGCGGCCACCCGCCGGGCCAGCTCGCCCAGGCCGCGCTCCTCGCCGAAGCAGGTCCACGAGCCGGTGTGGCAGAACCCGGGCGCGCTCTGCCGCACGCGGAAGCGGAGCGCGTCGCGGTCGCAGTCGACCTCCACCCCCAGCAGCGCCTGCGTGGCGCCCGAGGACTCGCCCTTGCGCCACAGCCCGCGCGTGCGCGACCAGTAGACGCCGCGTCCCTCGTCGAGCGCCACGCGCAGGCTGTCGCGGTTCGAGTAGCACAGCCCCAGCGCCGCCCCGCGCGGGTCGCTCACCACGGTGGGCCACAGCCCGTCGGGGCGGTCGCTCGAGAGCAGCGCCGCCACGCAGTCGGCGAGCTCGAGCCGGCCGGTGTAGAGCGCCATGCCGACCTGCGCGTCGGCGCCCAGCCGGTCGATCGCGGCCACCTCCTCGGCCGTGGTCACCCCGCCCGCGATCGTGACGCGCGCCGGGCGAGCCAGCTCGACCAGGCGCTCGACCAGGGCGAGGTCGACCCCGCCCATGCGCCCCTCGCGCTCCACGAACGTGATCAGGAAGCCGCCCACCAGCTCGCGCAAGGCGACCAGCCGCTCCTCGAGCCGGAGGCCCGTCCCGTGGCGCCAGCCGCGCACCACCACCTCGCCGTGGTCGCAGTCGAGCGCCGCGATCGTGCGCTCGCGCGGCAGCTCCTTCAGCACCTCGGGCCGGGCCGCCGTGCCCAGGATCACCTGGGCCGCCCCGCGGTCGAGCCAGCTGCGCGCCCGCTCCACGCTGCGGATCCCGCCGCCCACCCGGCAGCGGGCGCGGGTGAGCAGCTCCTCGATCAGGGGCTCGTTGCTCCCCTGCTCGAGCGCGGCGTCGAGGTCGATCACCGCCACCTCGCCCACCCGGCCGAACCGATCGGCGAGCGGGCGCGGGTCGCCCGCGTCGAGCGCCTTCTCCTTGCCGCCCACGAGCTGGACGGCCTGGCCGCCCATGAGGTCGATCGAGGGGACGATCACCGCCGCACCTCCACGCCGCGCGCCGCGAGCGCGTCCTTCACCGCCCCGACCGTGGTCTCGCCCCGGTGGAAGATCGAGGCGGCCAGCACGGCGTCGGCGCCGGCGGCCAGCGCCTCCACCATGTGCTCGGCCGAGTCGGCCCCGCCCGAGGCGATCACTGGCACCTCCACCTTGGCCGCCACCGCGCGGATCAGCGCCGTGTCGTAGCCGGCCCGCGTCCCGTCACGGTCCCAGCTCGTGAGCAGGACCTCGCCCGCGCCCAGCTCGGTCCCCGCCTTGGCCCAGGCGACCGCGTCGATCCCCGCCCCCTCGGTGCCCGAGCGGATCACGGCCTCGAACCGGCCGGGCTCCTCGCCCTCGCCCGGGCTCCAGCGGGCGTCGATCGAGAGCACGATGCACTGCCGCCCGAACCGCCGGCCGAGCTCGACCAACAGCTCGGGGCGCTGGATCGCGGCGGTGTTGACCGCCACCTTGTCGGCGCCCGCCTCGAGCAGCGCGGCGACCTGCTCCACGCTCTTGACCCCGCCGCCGACGGTGAGCGGGATCGAGAGGCAGGCGCGCAGGGCAGCCACGGTCTCGAGCGCGGTGGCCCGCCCCTCGGGCGTGGCCGAGACGTCGAGCATGACCAGCTCGTCGGCGCCCTGCGCCTCGTAGGCGCTGGCGAGCGCGACCGGGTCGCCCGAGTCTTGCAGCCCCTGGAAGCGGACGCCCTTCACCACGCGGCCGTCCTTGACGTCGAGGCAGGGGATCACGCGGCGAGTCAGCACGAGGGCGCCTCCAGCCAGCGGCGCAGGAGCGCGGTCCCCCAGGGGCCGGACAGCTCGGGGTGGAACTGGCAGGCCAGGAGCGGGCCGCGCTCGAACGCGGCGACCAGCGGTCCGCCGTGGTCGCTGAGCGCGGCGGCGGTGCCCGGCGGGGGCGCGACCAGGCGGTAGGAGTTGGCGAAGTAGGCGTGGCCCGGCTCGAGCAGGCGGCAGGCGGGCGCCGGCTCGACCCGGTTCCACCCCATTTGCGGCACCCGCACCGCGCCGGTGAAGCGCTCCACCCGCCCCGCGACCAGCCCGAGGCCCGCCACGCCCGGGTCCTCCTCGCTCGCCTCGCACAGGAGCTGGAGGCCGAGGCAGATCGCGAGCAGCGGCCGCCCGGCCGCCACGCGCGCCGCGAGCGCCTGGTCGAACCTGCCCTCGCGCAGGCGCGCCATGCCCGGCCCGAACGCGCCCACCCCGGGGAGGAGCACCCGCTCGGCGACCTCGACCTCCCCCGCGTCCGCGGCCAGACGCGGGTCGCCGCCGGCGCGCCGCAGCCCGGCCAGGACCGAGGCCAGGTTGGCGATCCCGGTGGGGACGACCACGACCTTCACCGCGTGCTCCTCGCGACGCTCACAACACGCCCTTGGTGCTCGGGACCGCGCCGCCGCCGACGCGGGCCACCGCGGCGCGCAGCGCCAGGGCGGTGGCCTTGAAGGCGGCCTCCGCCTTGTGGTGGTCGTTCTCGCCCTTGAGCACGTCCACGTGCAGCGTGGCGCGCGCGGCGATCGCCAGCGAGCGCAGCACGTGCCCCACGTTCTCGCAGGCCAGCGCGCCCAGCGCCTCGCGTCGCAGGTCGAGCCGGACCTCGGGGTGCGGCCGCCCCGACAGGTCGACCACCGCGCGCGCGAGCGCCTCGTCGAGCGGGGCGTAGGCGTGGCCGAACCTGCCGATCCCCGCCCGCTCGCCCAGGGCGCGGTCGAGCGCCGCGCCCAGCGCCAGGGCGCAGTCCTCGGCGGTGTGGTGGTCGTCGACCTCGAGGTCGCCCACGCAGCGCAGGGTCAGGTCGAACCGGGCGTGGCAGGTGAGCGCGGTCAGCAGGTGATCGAGGAACGGGATCCCGCTGCGCACGTCGGCCTTGCCCTCGCCGTCGAGGACCAGGGTCAGCTCGATCTCGGTCTCGCGCGTCTTGCGCGTCACCTCGGCCCGGCGCGGCTCGTTCATGGCCTCACCTCCTCCAGCAACCGCTCCAGCTCCGCGGGCGCGCGGAGCACGCGCGCCGCGCCCGCGCGCAGCAGCGGCTCGGGGTCGCCCTCGGGCGCCAGGGCCAGCGCCACGTGGCCGGCGGCGCGCGCGGCCGCGAGGTCCGTGGGTTCGTGCGTCAGGACCCAGCCCGGCGCCTCGCCGCCCGCGGCGAGCACCCCGCCCGGGAACCGCGGCGCGAGCGGGGCCAGGGCGGCGCGGACGTCGTCGGCGGCGACGTGCAGCGCGGCGGGGGCGAGGGCGGCGCGCAGCGCGCGGGTGACGCGGGCGAACGCCGCCTCGTCGCCCGGGCAGGTCACGCGCACGCAGCCGGCCAGGCGCGGGCGGTCGAACCAGGCGCGCACCGCGATCCCGAGCGCCGCGCAGGCGTCGCGCAGCCAGGCCGCCGGGACGCCGCGCAGCAGCACGAAGTTCCCCTGGCTCGGCGGCGCGTCGAGCCCCAGCTCGCCGGCCAGCGCGCGCAGCGCCTCGCGCTCGCGGCGGACCCGGGCCACGTAGCCGGCGGAGCCCTCGGCCACGCGCTCGAGCGCGGCCACGGCCAGCGCCAGCGAGGGCCCCGCCACCGAGTACGGCCCGCCCGCGGCGCGCAGCGGCGCCAGCAGCCCGGGGGCGCCGAGCGCGAACCCCACGCGCAGCCCCGCCAGGCCCCAGGCCTTGGAGAGCGTGCGCACCACCACCGCGTTGGGGAGCGCGAGCGCGGCGGCGGTGAGGTCCTCGTCGGCGAACTCGGCGTAGGCGAGGTCGACCAGGAGCAGCGCCTGCGGCGCGGCGGCGGACAGCCGCGCCAGGTCGTCGGCGCGCGCCGCGGCGCCGGTGGGGTTGTTGGGGCTGACCACCACCAGCACCCCGCGCCAGGCCGCGGGGTCGGGCCCGAGCCGCGCCAGGACCGCCTCGGTCGGATACGGCCCGTCGGGCCAGTCCACCTCGAGCAGGTCGGCGCCCGCGAGGCGGGCGTAGCGCGGGAGCATTTCGAAGCTGGGCTCGGGCAGGACCATGGCGCGCCCGGGCGCGAGGTAGGCGCGGCACACCCGGTCGATCGCCTCGTCGCCGCCCGCGGTCACGTAGACCTGCGCCGGCTCGAGCCCGAGCCGGGCCGCGAGCGCGGCCTCCAGGGCGGCCGCCGACGGGTAGCGGCGCAGCGCCTCGCCGTCGAGCGCGCGCGCCAACTCCGCCACCAGCGCGGGCGAGGGGGGCGCGCCCTCGTTCCCGGCCAGCGGCAGGTCGATCGGCGCGGGGTGGGCGGGCGGGCGGTAGGCGGTCACCGCCGCCAGGGCGGGCACGGGCCGCGGGGTCACAGCACGATCTGGCTGAGGGCGCTCACGAGGATCTCGCTCCCGCCGCTCGCCTTGATCCGCGGGATCAGGGTGGGGAGGTCGCGGCGCGGCACCGCCACCTTGACGCCGAACCCGCCCTCGCCGTGGAGCGGCGCCACGGTGGGGTGGCGCATGCAGGGCAGCATGGCGACCAGGCGCTCGAGGTCCTCCTTGCCCACGTTGATCTCGAGCATGACCCGCGAGCGCGCCTCGAGGACCGCGCGCAGCAGCAGCACCAGCTCCTCGATCCGCCGCCGCCGCTCGGGGTCGTCGAGCGCGCGCGGGCTGGCGTAGAAGCGGGTCGAGCTGGTCATGATCGTGTCGACGATCTCGAGGTCGTTCGCCTCGAGGGTCGACCCGGTCGCGGTGTTGTCGACGATGCAGTCGGCGTCCTCGGGCGGGAACACCTCGGTCGCCCCGTAGGAGCGCACGAACGTGTAGGCCCCGCCCCGCGCCTCCAGCCAGCGCCGCGTCAGCCGCTCGTACTCGGAGGCGACCACGAGGTGCCGCTCCGGCAGCCGCCCCTCGACCAACAGCGCGCGCGGCGCCGCGACCACCAGCCGCACGGGGTCGAGCTCGGTGTCGAGCAGCTCCACCAGCTCCGCGCCCAGCTCGGCCACCCAGTCGGCCCCCACGAACCCCGCGTCGCGCGAGCCCGCGTGGAGCATCTCGACGATGTTCTGCGGCTTGAGGACCTTGACCTCGCAGGCGCCGAGGTTGGTGGTCGGCCGATACGACCGCGACCCGCCCTGCACCTGCACCCCGGCCTCGGCCAGGAGCGCGAACACACCCGACTGAATGCGCCCCTTGGGCAGGCCGAGGTGAAGGACGGAGCGAGGTGCGGTCATGGGGCGTGCTCGGGCCGTAAACGGCGGCGGAGCACGGTACCGCATGGGCCAATCCAGCGGAAGCCCCGGCGGCGCGGGGCGGAGACGACCTGGCTGAGAACGGACCGCCAAGACCGCCGAGGAAGAGCTGTCGCCTACGGGGCGAGCTCCCTGGCCTGAAATCTGACCGCCAAGAGCGCCAAGGACGCCAAGGAAGAGCTGTCGCTGACGAGGCGAGCTCCCTGGCCTGAGAATTGACCGCCAAGAGCGCCGAGGAAGAGCTGTCGCCGACGGGGCGAGCTCCCCGCTCTGAAAATTTGACCGCCAAGAGCGCCAAGGACGCCAAGGAGGAGCTGCCGCCGACGAGGCGAGCTCCCTGGCCTGAGAATTGACCGCCAAGAGCGCCGAGGAAGAGC
>CAZMSZ010000025.1:35896-36167 GCA_964569055.1 uncultured Planctomycetota bacterium
TGTCGCCGACGGGGCGAGCTCCCTGCCCTGAAAATTTGACCGCCAAGAGCGCCAAGGACGCCAAGGAAGAGCTGTCGCTGCTGCGGGCCCTCCTCGACCAGCAAGTAGGCCAAGGAGCTGTCGCTCGAGCGACAGCTCCTCCTTGGCGTCCTTGGCGCTCTTGGCGGTCCATTGTTCGGTCAGGGAGTGCGGTTCGTGCGACAGCTCCCGGGGCCGGAATCCGAATCCGAATCCGAGTCCGAATCCGAATCCGAATCCGAATCCGAATCCG
>CAZMSZ010000026.1:0-2987 GCA_964569055.1 uncultured Planctomycetota bacterium
CCTGCGCGGCCATCGTCACGTTCAGCGTCGCGGGAGCCTGGGCCCAGGACGGGCAACCGCCCATCGATGAGCCGCCCGCGGGCGAGATGCCGGAGGACATGCCGCTCGAGGACATGCCGCTCGAGGACATGCCGCCCGAGGACATGCCGCCCGAGGACATGCCGCCCGAGGACATGCCTCCCGACCTCCCGCCGGCCGATCTCCCGCCGGCCGACCTCCCGCCGGACGACCTCCCGCCCGATCTGCCGCCCGACGACCTCCCGCCCGACCTGCCGCCCGACGACCTCCCGCCGGCTGACCTCCCGCCGGCCGACCTTCCGCCCGAGAGCGAGCCGGCCGACCTGCCGCCTCCGACCGAGCCCTCGACCGAGTCGACGGCGCCCGGCTCCACCGCCGACGCGGGCGAGGAGGAGCTGGTCGAGGTCACGGCCTCGTACTACCCCGACGAGGAGCGGGAGTTCGGCCCGATCGAGGGGGAGTACCGCGGTCCGATCGAGCTCTCGGCGTACATGGGCTGGTCGATCTACGACGGTCGCCTCGAGCTCCTCAACGGCGGCTCGCTCCACGGCGGGCTCCGCTTGACCGGCAACTTCGGCGCGGAGAGCCAGTGGGGCATCGACTTCGACACCTCGATCACGCGCATCAACCTCGACGTCAGCCGCACGATCAACGGTGTGGCCGTGGAGGCCAAGGACGGCGAGGTCACCATCGCCACCTTCACGGGTGGCGTCACCTACCGCATGACGGGGCTGCGCGCGGAGTACCTGACGCCGTTCATCCGTATCGCCGCCGGTGTGGCCTACTTCGACGACACCGACACCGCCGGTCTGGTCGGCGGCACCCGTCAGAAGATCAAGCTCCACTCGACGGCCGGGTTCGCCGCCTCCCTGGGGCTGGGCTTCGACTACAAGCTGGCTCGCAACTGGTCGCTGCGGTTCGAGACCGGCGTGGACGTGTGGTACGTGCGGGACTGGCTCGACCGGAGCGAGGTCCACGTCAACGGCAACATCGCGAACTTCGGCATCGTCTGGCACTTCGACTGATTTTCGCGCTGTTCTTGGGTGAACGCCCCGCTGTTGTGTGGGGGCGCGCGAAAATCAGCGCGCGAGGCGCTCGCGCACGGGTGTCAGGCTGGCGGGCTCGCCCAGGCCGAGCGAGACCACGAACTCGACCGGCGCCGGCGCGCGGCCGAGCGCTTCGGACAGCGACCGCCCGGCCTGTCGGAGCGCCAGGTCGAGCGCGGCGCTCTCGAGCGCCCAGCGGCGGTAGAGGCGCGAGGCGGGGTTCAGCGGCGCACGCGGGAACGGGTCGAGCCGATCGAGCGCGCGCGAGAAGCCGTCGAGGGTGGTGCGGCCGGGCTCGAGCGCCAGGCCGGCGGCCTGGAGCGCGAGCTGGTCCTGCTCCTCGTAGGTGACGTCCTCGCCGACGCCGTCGTGCCCGCCGCCGCTCAGCCGGATCAGGGTCGTGCGGCGCGTCCAGCCGCCCGTCACCGTGTGCGCGAGCGGCTCGAGCGCCCACGCCTCGAGCTCGAGCGGGAGCTCGGCCAGCCGTGCGTAGAGGCCGCTCATGCCTCACTGCCCCCCGGGGCGGGCGGCTCGCCGGGTGCGGTCGAGGAGCTCGTGCTGCTCGCGGATCAGGCGCTTGAGCTCGGCGACCAGCGCGGCGAGGTCCTCGAGCTGGCCGATCCGCGCCGCGATCGCGCGCAGCTCGCGGGCGACGTCGGCCGCGCCCTCGGCCGCGGAGGCCGCGCCGGCCGGGTCGGCGGCGGCCGCCTCTGCCGCCGTCAGCGCGCGCGCCAGCGCGGCGTCGGGCAGCGCGCGCAGCGGCGCGACCACTTGCCGCCGCAGGCGCTCCCAGGCCGGGGCGTCGAGGAGCTGGTTGGTCTCGAGCTCGTCCACCACCCCCTCGACCGTGTCGCCCGCGCGGGTCGCGGAGCGGCTGACGTCGTGCTGGACCGGCGCCGCCCGCTCGATCGCCGCCGCCCGCTCGGAGCCGCGCAGCCCCGCCGCGAGGCGGTCCTCCTCGTCGGCGAGGCGCTCGAGCTGCAGGCGCACCTCCTGCAGGCGACGCAGCAGCTCGTTGATCAGCTCCTCGTCGGGCACCACCCGCAGGTGGACGGCCGCCGAGGCCCCGACCTGCCCCGGCCCCGAGGCGGCGGCGCCGCTCGGGTTCCCGTCGCGCGCCTCGGCCCACACCGTCACGGCCGCCCGCAGCGGCAGCTCGAGCCCTTCCAGCTCTCGCACCCCGGCCGCCGCCGCCTCGCGGCCGCCGCCGCCGAGCGACGCGAGCGCGTCCTCGACCTCGCGCGGCGGCGGCGGCTCGCCCGCCTCCGCTCCTGGCGCCGTCCCGCCCCCGGCGGGCGCGCCGGCCTGCGCGGGCGGCTCGCCGCCCGTGATCCGCAGGCGCAGCGCGCCGCCCTGCAGGCCGTACTCGTCCCGCGCCTCGACCGCATAGCGGAGCCGCGCGCCGCGGGTGATGTTGGTGCCCACCCCGTGCAACGCCAGAGACACCGCCGGCGGCGCGTCGGGGACCGCCCGCAGCGTGAAGCGAACGGGCGCGTCGAGCCCGAACCCGTGCTCGTCCTCGACCCGCAGCCGCAGCTCCTGCGTGCGGTCGAGCAGCAGGGGGACCTCGAGCGCCCGGCCGCCCTCGGCGAGGACGCCGGTGTGCACGGCGGCCGGCTCGCCCGCGCCCTCGACCTCGAGCCAGCCGCGCCGCAGGGGCGCGCTCACCCGCGCCAGCGCGCGCACGCGCGCGCCGACCGGCAGCTCGACGTCGGTCGACTCGAGGTCGAACGTGCGCGCCGGCAGGCCGGTGTAGGCGGGCGGCTCGACCGCGAGGCGCAGCCCCTCGAGCCAGGGCCGCTCCACGACCTCGACCTGATAGGGTCCGAGCTCCGCGTCGCCGCCCGCCACCGTGAACGCGAACGGCTCGGTCACCCGCTCGAGCTGCGCGCGGAAGCGCTGCGCGCCCTCCGGCGTGCGGCC
>CAZMSZ010000026.1:3087-17089 GCA_964569055.1 uncultured Planctomycetota bacterium
GCGCACACCGCGACCAGCCCCAGCGCCGCCAGGCCGCGCAGCGCCGCGCGCACCACCGGCCGCAGCGGGACGGCGCGCCCGAACGCCACGTCGGGCGAGGAGGCCAGCGCCTCGGCGTCGGCCACCACCTGCGCCGCCAGCGCGCGCGAGGTCTCGGGGCCCGGCTCCCAGGACGGGTCCGCGAACTGGACCGCGCTCACCAGCCGCCACTCGAGGCGCGGCTCGACCCGCTCCACCGCGCGGGCCAGCTCGGCCAGCGGCAGGGCGGCCGCGAGCGGCCGCAGCCACCAGCGCCAGGCGAAGGCGAGCAGGGCGGTCGCGGCGCCGACCAGCAGGGTGGCCCGCGTCTCCCACGCCAGGCGCAGCGGACGATCCAGCGCGAAGGACACGAGCGTCAGCGCCACGCCGAGCGCGGCGAGGCGGCCGAAGCCGCGCACCAGGAGCGAGGCGCGGACGCGGCGACGCAGCGCGGCGAGCTGCGCGCGGAGGCGGGGGCCGAGCTCGAGCGCGGGGGACCTCACACCATGCGGCTCCGCTTGCGCAGCGCCCACTCCAGGCCGAGCAGGGCGCACACCGCCAGCAGGGTGGCCCAGCGGTCCCAGAGCTCGATCGGCGCGCCCGCCACCACCACCTGCTCGCGTCGGGACGGGATCCGCTCGGCCAGGGCGCCGAGCTCGCCGGGCGGGACCAGCGCGCCGCCGGTGCCGTCGGCGATCGCCCGCAGGGTGGCCTCGTCGAGCTGGGGCTCGGCCAGCTCGCGGTCGGCCCGGCGCACCGTCAGCTCGAGCGTCTCGGGCGGCGCGCCCGGGTCGTCGTCGGGGAGGCGCAGCGCGATCTCGAGCGCGCCCAGCGCGGGCGGCAGGAGCGTGGCCTCGAACCAGCCCGGGCGCCCGGCGCTGGGCTCGAACACCACGTCGCGCTCCTCGGCGCCCACCCGCGCGCGCCCCTCGAGGCGCGCCGCCTCGAGCGGGCGGTACGACGCGTCGTAGGCATGCGCCCGCAGCCGGATCGGCTCGCCGAGGGCGTAGACGCGCCGGTCGGCCAGGAGCTCGACCCGCTTGCGCCCGCCCGCCAGCCGCCCCTGCACCAAGAACCGCAGCAGCCCCACCCAGTAGCGGTCGTAGGCGCGCCGCGCGACCGAGCGCCAGCGCCAGGTCTCGTCGCTCCCCTGGAACACGACCGGGCCGCCCTGGAAGAAGTGGGCCACCAGCAGCGGCCGCCCGTCGCGCGCCTGCGCGTCGGTCGCGACCTGGTGGCGCACGAGCACGGCCGCGCCGTGCTTCACCCGCTGCACGGGCAGGCTGTAGTAGAAGCCGGGCAGCCGCGACCAGACGCGGGCGCAGCGCTCGGGGTCGCTCGCCAGGCGCGTCGCCGGGTGGAGCGCGCCGTCGGGGGTCGCCTTCAGCGCCCAGCTCTCGGTGGCGCCGCGCCGCCCCGCGTCGCCGAAGTCGGCCGCCGGGATCACCGGGAGCAGCGCCCGCAGCGGCTCGAGCTCGGCGCGCGTGAGGAAGGTGGCCGCGTGCTTGGGTCCGGGCACGTACAGCAGCCCGCCCTGGTGATCCTGCACGAAGCGCTTGAGCGCGTCGGCCAGCGCGCCGTCGAACCCCTCGGGGTCGGGGTCGAGCAGGATCACCGCGTCGAACTCGCGCAGCGCCTCGAGCGTGCGCGGCAGCGCCTCGAGCCGCTCGTTGCCGCCCTGCGGGTAGCGCGGGTCGGCGCTCTGCAGCCAGGCCGAGAGGATCGCCCCCTTCTCGCGCGTGAGACGCGTGCGCAAGAAGTGGTACTCGAAGCACGGGCCGCCCGCGACGAGGAGCACGCGCGCCTGGTCGTCGGTCACCTTGACCGCGACCTCGCGGGCGTTGTCGTCGGTGACCGGCTCGTCGCCCGCGGGCGGGAGGCGCAGCTCGAACAGGTAGTCGCCCAGCTCCTTCGCCTCGTGGCGGAACGAGAGGCGCACCGGCGCGCCGTCGCCCTCGAACCGGACGGTGCGCGTCTCGACCTCCTGGGCGGGCCCGGGCTCCGCGCCGGGCGCCTGCCGCCGGACCGTGAGCACCGCCTCGCTGGTGCGGCCCGCGAAGCCCTGCGCGCGGACCGTCGCCTCGACCACCAGCGGATCGCCGAGGAGCGCGCGCGGCTCGGCCTCGAGCTCGACCACCTCGAGGTTGATCGGCGGGACCGGGTCGCCGATCCCGAGCGCGTAGAACGGCACGTCTCGCCCCTCGAGCGCGGCGATCACGCCCTGCGCGCCCTCCCCCCGCGTGAGCCGGCCGTCGGTGATCGCGATCACCGCCGCGAGCCGCGCGGTGCCGGCGTCGGCGAGGGCGGTCCGGACCGCGCCGGCGAGGTCGGTCGCGGCGCCGCTCGGGGCGAGCGCGGACGGGTCGGGCGCCGCGCCGTGGGGGCGCGCCTCCTCGGCGAAGCCGTAGACCACGAGCTGGTTCTTGGCGGCCAGCGCCTCCAGCAGCCCCGCGCGCTCCACGATCCGCCAGGCGAGCTCGTGGCGGGTCGAGGCCTCGAGCGGGTCGGTCAACTGCGCCGCGGCGGCGAGCGCCGCGCGCCGCTCCTCCTCGGCGTAGCGGTCCGCGAGCGACATGGAGAGCGAGGTGTCCCACAGCACGACGGTCCGGCCGGGGACCTCGCGGCTGAGGTCGATCGCGAGGCGCGGCTCGAGCAGCACCGCCGCGAGCAGCGCGAGGGCGCTCAGGCGCAGGAGCGCGAGGAAGCCCTTGCGCAGCGCGCCCGCCCGCCCCTCGCGGCGATAGAGCCAGATCGTGAGCGCGGCGGCCGCGAGCGCGCCGAGCACGAGCAGCAGGCCCGCCTCGCCGCGCGGCAGGTGCCCCCACTCGAAGCGGACCTCGGCCCCCTCCGGGATCCGGTCCTGCAGCTCGAGCACCCGCACCAGCCACTCGGTCACGGGAGCACCCCCGCCGGGGTCGGCGCCCGCCCGTCGCGGGTGTGGTGCGCCGCGCGCCAGGCCAGGAGCTGCTCGAGCAACAGCGCCGCGAATAGCGCGTAGAGGCAGGTGCGCCACAGCTCGGTGCGCCCGCCCTCCGCGCGCCCGAGGATCGCGCCCTCGTCGTCGGGGCCGACGAGCGCGAAGGCCGCGCCCGCGAACGCCTGCTCGATCCGGGCCCGCGCCGCCGGGGTGATGTCTCCCTCGCCGGGGTCGACGTTGACGGCGACCTGCTCGCGCACCACGCCCTCGCCCGCGACCGAGCGCAGCTCGAGGCCGTACAGCCCCGCGCGCTCCGTCCCGCCGTACGTGGCCCACAAGGTGGCGTCCTCGCCGCGCGGCTCGGCGTGGAGCTCGCGCGGGGGCTCGCCCGGGGGCACGAGCCGCGCGGTGGGGAGGTAGCGCGCCGGGTCGAGCGGCCACTCGAGCGGCTCGCCGCAGGCGAGGTTGCGCCCGGCGTCGGCGGGCGGCGCCAGCAGCCGGACCAGCTCCTGCGCGACCACGAGGTAGCTCGGGTTGCGCGGCCAGGTCGACCAGGCCAGGTCCGCGGTGGTGTTGAACAGCACCACGCGCCCCTTGCCGTACGCCTTCTCCACCGCGAACGGCGTGCGGGCCGGGTCGGTCAGCCGGAGCACCACCCGCGCGGCGGGGTCACGCGCGGAGTCGAGCGGCAGGGACATCCAGGTGCGGGCGCGCAGCCCGCGCAAGAACGGGTTCCCCTCGCTGAACACCGCCGTCAGCGGGTGCTCCTCCTCGGGCGGCGCGACCGTCGGCTCGTCCTCCTCGCGCGGCGCCTCGTGCCGGGCGCCGAGCGCGCAGGGGAGCAGCCCCGCGCCGCCGTCGTACAGCGCCTCCTCCCAGGCGCGCGGCGTCACGCGATCGCCCAGGAACAGGGCCAGGCCGCCGCCGCGCGCCACGAACCGGCGCAGCTCCTCGACCGTGGCGGCCGGCCAGCGGTCGACGTTGCAGGCGATCACCGAGCCGAAGTCGGCGAGGTCCTCGGCCGCGAGCGCGTCGGGGCGGACCACCGCGGGCTCGACCCCCGACAGCGCGTCCCCCGGCGGCGCGAGCGCCAGGCGCAGCTGATCGACCTCGCCGTCGAGCGGCCCCTGCCCTTGCTCGCCCTCCACCAGCAGCACCGAGAGGCGCTCCTGCACCCGCAGCGCGAGGTGGCGCGCGTCGTCGAGCGGGAGGGCGTCCTCGGCCAGCCGCACCGAGAGCCCGCGGGCGCCCGGCTCGAGGAACGTGGTGCGGTGGCGGACGCGGACCTCCTCGCCCGGCGGGATCTCGCCGATCGCGGGGAGCGGCACGCGCCCCTCGCCGCTCTCCAGCGCGAGCGGGACGCCGCTCACGGGCACGTCGCCCCAGTTGGCGACGCGCACCTCGAGCTCGAGCGGCACGCCGGCGAGCGCCAGCTTCTCGACCGGCTCGAACCCGGTGATCCCCACGTTGCGGCGCTCGCCGCCGCCGAGCGGGACCACGACCACGCGGTCGGGCGCCTCGGCGGCGCCCTCCTCAGGACGCGGCAGCACCTCGGCGATCCGCGCCGCGGCCTCGCCATTGGGGCCGATCCAGTCGCGCGCCAACAGGTCGGTGAGCACGTAGACCACCCGCCGGTCGGGGCCCTCCTCGCGCGGCGCGAGCGCGCGCTCGAGCGAGTCGGCCACGTCGAACGTCGCCTCGGTCGGCCCGAGCTCGCCGAGCTGGTCGAGGAAGCTGGCCGTCCGCTCGTCGTCGAGCGGCGCGAGCGTCACGTCGGGGCGGTCGGGGCTCGAGGCGCGCACCACGGTGAGGAGGTCGCGCGGGCGCGCCTCGCGCAGGTCGTCCACCAGCCGCGCCAGGACGCGGCGCGCCTGCGCGAAGCGGGTCTCGCGCCCGTCGCCGTAGCCCATGGAGCCCGAGTCGTCGAGCAGCACCACCCGCTCGACCGCCTCCTGCGCCCCGGGCAGGAACGCCAGCCCGCCCGCGCCCACCACCGGGCGCGCCACGACCCCCACCAGGAGCGCCACCGCCAGGCAGCGCAGCAGCAGCACCAGCAGGTGCTCGAGGCGGATCCGCCGCCGGTTCTGGCGGTGCGCCTGCAGCAGGAAGTCCATGGCGGCCCAGCGGACCACCTCGAACCGGCGGCGGTTGAGGAGGTGGATGATGATCGGCAGCGCGATCAGCCCCAGCCCCCACAGCAGCCCGCCGTTGACCCAGCCCACGCGCTATCGCCTCGCGAACCGGCGGCGCTTCCGCTGGGTCAGGTAGCGCGCCAGGGTCAGGGCCGGCCCCTGGCCCGTGTCGACCCGCACGTAGTCGACGCGGGCCTCCTGGCAGCCGGTCTCGACGGTGCGCAGGAAGGCGCCGAGCGCCTCGAGGTAGCCGGCGCGCAGCCCGCGCGGGTCGACGAGCAGCTGCGGCCCCGCCTCGAGCCCCTCGAACCGGGTGACGTCCTCGAACGGGAAGTCGAGCTCGTCGGGGTCGAGCAGGTGGAACACGACCACCTCGTGGCCGCGGTGGCGCAGGTGGCGCAGGCCGTCGAGCAGCGCCTCCGCGTCGAACAGGAGGTCGGAGATCACGAACACCAGCCCGCGCCGGGTGAGCTCCTCGGCCAGGCGGTGGAGCACCGGCGGGCGGCCGCTCTCGCGGGCGGGCTCGACCCGGGCCATGGCCTCGGCGATCTGGCGGAGCTGAGCGGGGTGCGCGCTGGTGGGGAGGCGCTGCAGCTCGCCCTCGGCGAACAGCGACAGGCCGACGGCGTCCTGCTGGCGGAGCAGCAGGTAGGCGAGGCCGGCCGCGAGCGTGGCGCCGTACTCGTACTTCATGCAGCGGGCGCGCGGGCCCTGGTAGAGCATGGACTCCGAGGCGTCGAGCGCGCACACCGCGTAGAGGTTGGTCTCCTCCTCGTACTGCTTGACGTAGTAGCGGTCGGTGCGCCCGTAGACCTTCCAGTCGACGTGCTTGAGCTCGTCGCCCCAGGTGTACTCGCGGTGCTGCGCGAACTCGACCGAGAAGCCCTGGTAGGGGCTCTTGTGGAGCCCCGACACGGCGCCTTCGACCACCGCCTGCGCAGCGAGGTCGAGCCGCGCGATCCGCTCGCGGACCTCGTCGGAGAGGAGCTCGGCCGCAGAGCGCGCCACGCGCTAGCGGTCCGAGAACGCGGCCGCGACGGCGGGGTCCTTGGTGAGCTCGCCCTCGGTGGGCGGCGTCGCCTCGAGCAGCCGGTCGATCACCGCGTCGGGGGTGATCCCCTCCGCCTCGGCCGCGAACGTGGTCAGGATCCGGTGGCGCAGCACCGGCTTGGCCACCGCGCGCAGGTCCTCGATCGTGACGTGGTAGCGCCCGGCCAGGGCGGCGCGCGCCTTGGCGCCGAGCACCAGGTACTGCGAGGCGCGCGGCCCCGCGCCCCAGGCCACCCACTTGCGCACGAACTCGGGGATCCCCTCGGGCTCGCGCACGCGGGTCTGGCGCACGAGGTCGAGGGCGTGGTCCACGATCGCGGGGGCCACGGGCACGCGCCGGACCACGCGCTGCAGCTCGAGCACCTCGTCGCGGCCGAGGACCTGCGCCACGTCGCTCGGGTCGCCCGCGGTGGTCGCCGCCACGATCCGCCGCTCCTCCTCGCGCGAGGGGTAGCGCACCAGGACCTTGAACATGAACCGGTCCTGCTGGGCCTCGGGCAGCGGGTAGGTGCCCTCCTGCTCGATCGGGTTCTGCGTGGCCAGCACGAAGAACGGCGCCTCGAGCGTGTGGCGCCGCCCGCCCGCGGTGACCTGCCGCTCCTGCATGGCCTCGAGCAGGGCGGCCTGCGTCTTGGGCGGGGTGCGGTTGATCTCGTCGGCCAGCACGAAGTTGGCGAACACCGGCCCCGGCATGAACCGCAGCTCACGCGCGCCGGTCGCCTTGTTCTCCTGGATCACCTCGGTGCCGGTGATGTCCGAGGGCATGAGGTCGGGCGTGAACTGGATCCGGCTGAAGTCGAGCGACATGGCCCGGGCCAGGGTCGAGACGAGCAGCGTCTTGGCCAGGCCGGGCACGCCCTCGAGGATGCAGTGGCCGCGGGCGAACACCGCGATCAGCAGCTCCTCGATCACCTGCTCCTGCCCGACGATCACCTTGCCGAGCTCGCCGCGCAGGCGGTCGTAGGCCTGCTTGAGCCGGGCCACGGCCTCCTGATCGGTCTCCTGCGCGTCCGCGGCGTCGCCCATGGCACCTCCCGGCAACAGTGAGCGGGATTCTAAGCGAGGGCCGCGAACCAGGTGGCCGCGTCAGGCACGCGATCGCGCTCAGCGATCGTGGTAGACGACGACGGTCGTCTCGCACTCCTCGTCGTCGTCCTCGAACAGCGCGTCGAGCGCGTGCTCGCCGTACGACTTGTTCTCGTAGCGCGCGTGGCGGCCGTGGTCTCGCGCCTCGCGCAGGCCGGCGTCGAGCAGGAAGCAGCCGCTCGAGCTGGTGACGACGAGCGCGAGCGCGAGGTGGAGCGCGGTGCGGATCATGAGTCCCCCTGTGTTGCGCGGGCGCCCTTCGCGCCGCTCGCCCGGTGAGTGCCGCCTCGGCGAATTGGTTGCGCAGCGCGCCATGAGCGAGCGCAAGCGATTTTTCTGCAACGCGTTGCGAGGTCCGTCTGGAAAATCTACTCACGAGTAGATAACGTCCCTTCATGGCCCGCCCCCGCCAGGACCCGGACGCGACGCCGACCTCGACCCGGATCCTCGCGGCCGCCGAGGGCGCGTTCGCGCGGGCGGGGTTCGCGGCGGCGCGCCTGGCCGACGTGGCGGCGGCGGCCGGGATCCGCCGCCCGTCGCTGCTGTATCACTTCGAGCGCAAGGAGCGCCTGTACGCCGCGGTGGTCGAGCACGGGTTCGCGCGCCTGCGCGCGGCGCTCGACGCCGCCATGGCGCCCGAGGCGGGCTCGTTCGCGGCGCGGATCGAGGGGACCACCCGCGCGTTCTTGGAGTTCTTGCGCGCCGAGCCCGACTTCGCGCGCCTGCTCCTGCGCGAGCTGCTCGACGGGCGCGGGCCCGGGCGCGAGCTGCTGCTCGCCCACGTGGTGCCGCTGCTCGACGCGGTCGAGGCGTTCGTCACCTCCGGGCAGGGCCGCCTGCGCCGCGACGTCTCCCCGCGCGCGGTGCTGCTGCAGGTCGCGAGCGCCGCCCTGGTGCGCGCGGCCGCCGGCCCGCTCGAGGAGCCCTTGTGGGGGCGGGGCGAGGACCCCGCGCCGCGGCTCGTCCGCTTGCTGCTGCTGGAGGAGGAGGTCCCGTGATCGGTCCCTTGCCACTCGTCAAGAACGTGCTCGAGCACGCCCCCGCCCTGCGCGAGGCCGGCCGCACGCGCAACCCGCGCGTGGCCGCCTCGCTCGCGGGCCCGGTCGTGCGCGGGCTCCTCCTCAAGCGCGGCAAGCGGGGCGAGGCCTCGGCCATGCCGGCCGCCGGCGAGGTGCACTTCGACTGGAGCTACCGCCACGCCTCGCCCGAGCTGGCCCGGCTCACCGCCGCGGCCCGCAAGGGGCAGTGGGACTCGAACCGCGACCTCGACTGGTCGATCGAGGTCGACCCGTTCGACCCCGAGGTCGTCCTGTTCGACGACCGGGAGCTCGCCCTGGGCGAGCTGCCGATCTACCGCGCGCTGCCGCGCCGCACGCAGCTCGAGCACTGCCGCGCGCTGCTGGCCTGGATGCTCAGCCAGTTCCTCCACGGCGAGCAGGGCGCGCTGTTCGCCGCCTGCCAGCTCACCGAGGCGGTGAGCGACCTCGACGCCAAGCTGTACGGCTCGACGCAGGTCGTCGACGAGGGGCGGCACGTGGAGGTGTTCGAGCGCTACCTCGAGCGCAAGCTCGAGAAGCGCTACCCGATCAACGACAACCTGTTCGTGGTGCTCGACGCGATCGTGCGCGATTCGCGCTGGGACATGAAGTTCCTCGGCATGCAGATCCTGGTCGAGGGGCTGGCGCTCGGCGCGTTCGGCACCATGCGCTCCGCCACGCAGGAGCCGCTCCTGCGCGAGCTCTTGCGCCTGGTGATCACCGACGAGGCCCGCCACGTGCACTTCGGCGTGGTGGCCCTGCAGGCCCACGTGCGCACGCTCGGCGCGAGCGAGCGGCGCGAGCGCGAGGACTGGGCCTACGAGGTGTGCCTCATGGCGCGGAACCGCTTCTTGGCCCACGAGTTCTACGAGGAGTACTACGCCCCCTTCATGAGCATGCGCGAGTGGGACGAGGCGCTGCTCGCCTCGCGCTTCATGGCCCGCTTCCGCGACACGCTGTTCCGCCGGATCGTGCCGAACCTCAAGCGGATCGGCCTGCTGTCGGAGCGCATGCGCCCGCACTACGCGGCGCTCGGGCTGCTCGATCACGAGCACGAGAAGGCCGCCCCCGAGCTCGCCGCCGCCGACCTGTGGTAGACGCGCCGTGGCCCCCGCGGGCGCGGGGCGTCACAATGGCGAGGTGCACGGCGCGAGCAGCGAGGGCAGCGGCGCGGAGTGGAGCTACGAGGGCCTCGCCTCGAGCTCGGGGGAGCGTCCCGCTCCCGCCGCGTCCGACTCGTGGCGGCGCGCCCTGCCGCGCCTGCCGCGACCCGGCGACCGGTTCGGGCCGTTCCTGGTGGGCGCCATGCTCGGCCGCGGCGGCATGGGCGCGGTGTTCCGCGCGCACGACCCGGCCGCCGGGCGCGACGTCGCGCTCAAGCTGATCCTGGGCAACTTCGACTCCGCCCGCCGCGCCCGCTTCCGGCGCGAGGGGGAGGTGACCGCGCGGCTCAAGCACCCCGGGATCGTGGGCGTGCACTCGGCGGGCGAGGTGGGCGGCGTGGCCTACCTCGCCTACGAGCTGGTGGAGGGCGCGCGCAGCCTGCTGGTCGCGTTCGAGGGGCTGGATCGGCGCGAGCGGGTCGAGCTGGTGCGCGACGCCGCCCGCGCGCTCGGGCACGCCCACGCGCGCGGGGTGGTGCACCGCGACGTCAAGCCCGAGAACGTGCTCGTGGACGGCGCCGGCCGGGTGCGGGTCGCCGACTTCGGGCTCGCCGCCGGCTGCGACCTCGAGCGCCTGACCCAGACCGGCGCGCTGGTCGGGACCCCGACCCACATGGCGCCCGAGCAGTTCCTCGCGGTGCGCGACACGCCGCCCGGTCCGCCGGCCGACGTGTGGGCGCTCGGCGTGCTGCTGTATCAGGCGCTCACCGACGAGCTCCCGTTCGACGGCGCCACGCTGCTCGAGCTCGGCGCGCAGATCGCCGAGGGCGAGCCGACCCCGCCGCGGCGCCTCGTCCCCGCGGTGTCGCTCGGCCTCGAGGCGGTGTGCCTGACGGCGCTCGCCAAGGAGCCCGCGCGTCGCTACCCCGACGGGGACGCCCTGGCCGACGACCTCGACCGCGTGCTCTCGGGCGCGGCGCCCCAGAGCGCGTCCTCCGCCTCGCGCACCGTGCGCGGCCTGCGACGCGGCGGGCGGCTCGGCCTGGCGGCCGCCGCCTTGCTCGCGCTCGCGGGCGCGCTGCCGCTCGCGAGCTGGGCCCTGCGCGGCGACCCCGAGGCGGCGCGCGAGCTGCGGTGGCGCGAGCTCGAGCAGGGGCTCGAGCAGGCGCTCGCCTCGGCCCACCCGCTGAGCGAGGACGCCGTCGAGATCGAGCGCTTGCGCGGGGTGTTGGGCGAGCTGCAGGGCGCGCAAGTCGACGTCGGTCGGCTCGCGAGCGCGCGCAAGCGCGTGGCCTTCCTGGTCGGCCTGAGCGCGCTGGCGCGAGGAGACCGCGCGCCGGCCGAGGCTCAGCTCCCGACCCTGAGCGTGGACCCGCCGCGCCCCGCGCCTCCCGCCAGAGCCTCTCCGACGCCTCCGCTCGACCTCTCCCTGGCGGGAGCGCTGAGGGGCGCGCTGCTGGCGGCCTCCATGGGCGAGGAGCCGCCGCAGGCCAGGGCCGACCCGATCGCGGCCACGCAGGCCGTGCGAGCGCTCGGCGAGGCGATCGACGCGGGGGTGCGGCGCCCGGCGCTGCGCGCCGCGCGGGCGCTGTGCCTGCTCGCGAGCACGCGCGGGACGGACGGGGTCGCCATGGGGCTGAGCGACCTGACCGCCGTCGCGCGCGCGCGCCCGCTGCGGCGCAGCGAGCGCGCGGCGCGCGTCCGGCTCCACTTGCGCGTCGGCGAGCTGTCCGAGGCCCGCGCGGCGCTGACCGAGCTCCCCGACCCGCCGCGCGAGCTCGAGCTCGCGCTGGTGCTCACCGAGGTGCGCCTCCTCCTGGACGAGGCGCGCACGATCCCCGCCGAGGCGCGGCTGCGCGAGTTCCTGGCGACCGCCCCCCTGCCGGTCACGCCCGAGCGCCGCGACCTGGCGGCGCGCGCGCGCGACCTCGCCGCGCGCCGCGCCGCGCTGCTCGGGCGCGGCGCGGACGTGACCACGATCCTGGCCGCGCTGCAGCTCTCGCGCCTGCTCGACCCCGAGGCCCGGCTCGCGCGCCCGCTGGTCGAACCGCTGGTGGGCTACGCGGTGGCGCACGAGACCCGCGACCACGAGCTCGCCGCGGCCGTCGCCGCCCTGGTCCCTGACGACCTCGAGGTGCAGATCGCGATCGCCCAGCGCATGCAGGGGCTGGAGGAGCCGGAGGCGCTCGCGGTGCTCGAGCCCAGCCTCCGCCGCGCCGTGGCGCTCGCGGGCCCCGACGACCCCCGCGCCCAGGGGCTGCAGATGCTCGAGGTGCAGGTCGCCGCCGTCACGGGCGACGACGAGCTGGCCCTGAAGCTCTCCGAGCAGCTGCTGCCCGACCTCGAGGACCGCGAGCTGATCGGCCTGGTGCACGTCACGCGCTCGAACATCTACGCGGACCGCGGCGACCCCGCCCGCGGGCTGGTCGAGCTCGACGCGGCCCTGGCGAGCCTGCGGCTGATCGAGCCCAAGCTGTGGCTCGCCCGCGCTCGGCTCCTCGAGAGCCTCGGCCGCCGCGAAGAGGCCCTCCACGACGCGCTCCGCTTCGCGATCGACGGGAACCCCGACTCGTACAAGTTCGAGTGGTCCCTGCGCATGTGCTGGGAGCTCGGGCGCGCCCTCGGCCGCCACGACGAGCCCCTGCGCGCCACCGCGCGCCTGCTCGAGCACCGCCCTCACCTCGGCGGCTGGTGCGCGCGCCGCGCCTGGCTGCTGCTGGCGACAAAAGATCGCCCGGCGGCTCAGGCCGCCCTGGCCGCCGCCGCGCAGCACCTCGCCCGCGACCCCCTCGACGCCGCGCGTCTCCTCGCCGCGCGCGCCCGCCGAGCCGCGGCCGCGCTCGAGCGGGGCCGGACCGCGGCCGCGCAGGCGGCCCTCGACGAGCTCCTGGAGCGGCTCGAGGCGCTGCGGGTGGAGAACGGCGGGTTCGCGCCCTAGCGAGCAAGCTACTGCCGCGGCGGCGCGGCGCCCGGCGCCGACCACGGCGGCGGCCAGCCCCCGCGTCGCTGGGCCGGGGTCGCGCCCGCCGTGGTGATGTCGAAGATCACGCCGCGCCGGTCGAGGCGCAGGTGCCGCCGTCCGCCCGCGTCGACGGTGATGTGGGGCGTGCCGTCCGACGCCGACTGGTGGATCCCCGCCACCACCTTCCACGAGCCCGCCGCCATTTGCCGCAGCAGCGTGCGCGCGGCCGACTGCGCCCGGGGGGCGATCCGCTCGGCGAGCATGGCCACCACCGCCGCCGCGTTGACCGGCTCGCCGTAGGCGGCGCCGTTGCCGCGCCCGTTGCGCAGCGCGGCCGTGATCACATGAGGCGATACCTGCACGGGCACGCTCCCGACGAGCGAATCCTAGCATCCGCTCACTGCGCCAGCCCGAGCCCTGCGCGCGGCGCGAGGGCGGCTGCAGGTCGCCAGCGAGCCGTTCGGCGCGGCGAGGGCGAGCCCGCGCGCTGCGCGCCATCATGCTCACCAGAAGCCCTCGGCGGACGCGAACGCCCACCCGCGACCGCGGGGATCTGGCCCGTAGAATCGCCGCGTGACGCAGCCTGGACTGATCGACCACGACGAGCAGCTCCCCGCCGCCCTCGAGCTCCTGCGGCCGGCCGAGGTGCTCGCGGTCGACACCGAGTTCTTGTGGGAGCGGACCTACTACCCCACCCTGGCGCTGGTGCAGGTGGCGGGGCGCGACCCGGACGGGGCCGTCCACGGGTTCGCGATCGACCCGCTGCGCGTCGAGCTGTCGCCGCTGCTCGGGCTGCTGGCGGAGCCGGGGCGGCTCAAGGTGCTGCACGCGGGGCGGATCGACCTGCAGATCTTCCAGCGGCTGCTCGGCGCGCCGCTGTCGCCCGTGTTCGACACCCAGGCCGCCGCGGCGCTGGCGGGGTTCGGGGCCCAGATCGGCTACGCCAACCTGGTCGAGCTCACGCTCGGGATGCGCCTCGCCAAGACCGAGCAGTACGCCGACTGGACGCGGCGGCCGCTGCGGCCCGAGCAGGTGGAGTACGCGCTCGCCGACGTGGTCCCGCTGCTCGAGGTGCACGACGCGCTGCGGGCGCAGCTCTCGCAGGCGGGGCGGCTCACCTGGGCGGAGGAGGAGTCGGCCGGGCTGGTCGACCCCGCCACGTATCAGGAGGAGCCGCCCGAGCTGCTGTTCGAGAAGGTCAAGGGGCGCAAGTCGCTCGATCGGCGCGCGCTGGCGGTCCTGCGCGAGCTCGCCACCTGGCGCGACGCCGAGGCGCGGCGGCGCGACCTCAGGCCGGGGTTCGTGGTGCGCGACCCGAGCCTGGTCGAGCTGGCCGCGCGCCAGCCGCGCCGGCCCGACGACCTGCGCGCGATCCGCGGGCTGCACCCCGCCGAGATCAAGCGCCACGGCGGCGAGATCGTGGCCGCGATCCGGCGCGGGCTCGCGAGCGACGACCTGCCGAGCCGCCCGCGACGCCCGAAGGGGCGGGACGTCAAGGCGGCCACCGACCTGCTGCGCGCCTATCTGAGCCAGCGGGCCGGCGAGGTCGGGGTCGCGGCCGAGACGCTCGCCACCACCGCCGAGCTGGAGCGGCTGGCACGCGACGGCGAGCGCGAGCGGTTCGCCAAGGACCACTCCGTCCTGCAGGGCTGGCGGCGCGAGCTGGTCGGCGAGGACCTGCTGCGGATCCTGCGCGG
>CAZMSZ010000026.1:17189-36134 GCA_964569055.1 uncultured Planctomycetota bacterium
TGCAGGGCTGGCGGCGCGAGCTGGTCGGCGAGGACCTGCTGCGGATCCTGCGCGGAGAGGTCACCGTCGCGATCGACCCCGGCACCTCGGCGCTCACGCTCCGCCCGCGCGACTGAGCGGCCGGCCGCCTCGCCGCTGCTCGCACCTCCCGGGCGCTCATGCGCGCGCCGCGGGCGCGAGGCCGAGCTCGCGCAGCAGCGCGCGCAGCTCGCCGGCGCGGCGCGCCGGTGACCAGCCGGCCTCGACCTTGGCGCGGGCCGCCGCGCCGATCCGCGCGCGCGCCGCGGGGTCGTCGACCAGGCGCGCCAGGGCCTCGCCCCACTGAGCGGGTCGCTCGACGAGCAGCCCGTCGACCCCGTCCTCGATCGCGCGGCGGAAGGCGGGCGTCGCGCTCGCCACGGTCGGGACCCCCACCAGCGCCGCCTCCAGCCACTTGAGCTCGCTCTTGGCGCAGGAGAACCCGCTCTCCTGCTCGAGCGGCGCGAGGTTGACGTCGAACCGGGCGAGGAGCGCGGGGAGCAGCGCCCACGGCACCGCCGGCGCGCGCCGGACCCGCCCGCCCTCGAGGCGCGCCAGCGCGGGCGGCAGCTCGAGCGCGCCGATCACCGCCAGGACCACGTCGGCGCGCGCCTCGAGCAGCCCGGCCAGCGCGGGCGCGACCTGCGCGAAGTCGCGCGCGTGGGTCGGGCTGCCGCTGGCGTAGCCCAGCACGACCCGCCCGTCGGGAGGGCGCGGTGCGGCGCGCGCGGCGGCGGCGCGCATGGCCTCGCTGAACCCGTTGCGCAGCACGCGCGCGGGGGGCCCGCCCAGGGCGCGCACCCGCTCGGCGAGCGGCTCGGTCGCGACCAGGGCGAGGTCCGCCAGCGCGAGCGCGCGGCGCTGCGCCGCGATCCAGCTCGGCGGCAGCAGCGCGCGCAGGGGCGGGGCGAGCGGCTCGTCGGGGTCGAACACCAGGTCGTCGGCGTCGTAGATCACCGGCGCCCCGCGCGCCCGCGCGGCCGCGACCAGCCGCTCGAGCGCGGGCGTCGCCGGCGCGCGGTGGAGGAGCAGGAGCTCGCAGGTCGCGGCCCAGGCGGCCGCGTCCGCGAGCGACGGCTCGTCCCAGGGCACCGCCGCCCCGCTCCCGCCCAGGCGCTCGAGCGCCTCGATCAGGTGCGCGCAGCGGTAGCGGCGCGACGCGCCGCCGGGCCCGCTCACCGCGAGCAGCCGCGGCCGCGCGCGGCTCGCCGCCAGGCGCGCGCGCGCGCGCGGGACCTCGCCCCACAGGCGCTCCACCAGCGCCCGGGCTCGCCGGGTCGCGCCCGCCCACACCCGCTCCCGCCGGCTGCCGAGCGGGATCACCCACTCCTTGCGCCGGCGGAGCGCGCTCACCACCCACCAGGCGGCGGAGGACTCGAGCTCGTCGAGCTCGGCGCGGACCCGGCTCAGCTCGGCCAGGGCCTCCAGCGTGAGCGGGTCGAGCAGCTCGCCCGCGCCGGCGTGAGGCGGCCCGCTCGCCGCCGGCTCCTGCCAGGGGGCCGGCGAGCCGTCGCGAAGCGGCCCCGGGGCGTCGGCCAGCACGCCGCCACGGTATCATTCGCGCGGAACCGCCGTGGGTTCACCGCTCCTCGGGCGGTCGCGCGAGGCGAGGGGTCGTGCTCGAGCTGTTCCGCGAGTACTGGGAACGTCGGGCGCTGGTGGGCGTCATGACCCGGCGCTACCTGATCGCGCGCTACCGCGGCACGGCGCTCGGGTTCCTGTGGACCTTCTGCCATCCGCTCCTGCTGTTCGCGGTGTACGCGCTGGTGTTCGGGGTGTTCGTCCGCGTGCCGGTCGAGCGCTACCCCGCGTTCCTGCTGGCCGGCCTGCTCCCCTGGACCTGGTTCGCGCAAGGGCTCGCGCTCGGCGCCTCGGCCACGCTCACCGACGGGACCTGGATCCGTCAGGCGGCCTTCTCGCCCGCGATCCCGCCGCTGGTCGTGACCCTGGCCACACTGGTGAACTTCGCCTGCGAGCTGCCGATCGTGCTCGCGATCCTGCTCGCGCTCGGGGTCACGCCGAGCCCCTGGCTGGCGCTGCTCCCGCTGGTCGCCGCCCTCCAGCTCGCGCTCGGGCTGGGGCTGGCGCTCGCCACCAGCGCGCTCGCCGTGCGCTACCGCGACACGATCCAGCTCCTGCAGGCGATCTCGCCGATCTGGTTCTTCCTCACCCCGGTCGTCTACCCGCTGTCGCAGGTCCCCGCTCCCTACGCGCGCCTGCTCGAGCTCAACCCGGTGACCCACCTCGTGGGCGCCTACCAGGCGATCCTCTACCGCGGCGAGCCGCCCAGCCTGGCGGCCCTCGGCGCCGCCGCGCTCTACGGCCTGTTGGCGCTGGTCGCCGGCGCCGCCGTGCTGAAACGGCTGCGCGACCGGATCCCGGAGGAGCTGTGAGCGGCGCCCCCGTGCTGCGGGTCGAGGCGGTGAGCAAGACGTTCCGCTACCGCCCCTACGCCCGCGGGACGCTCACGCTCAAGAGCGCGCTGCTCGACGCGCTCCTGCTGCGCCCGCGCCCGCCCGAGGTGGTGATCGAGGCGCTGCGCGACGTGTCGTTCGAGCTGTTGCCGGGCGAGGCGCTGGGGGTGGTCGGCGCGAACGGCGCCGGCAAGACCACGCTGCTGCGCCTGATCGCGGGGGTCTACCGCCCCGACCGCGGCCGGGTGGAGGTGCGGGGCCGGCGCGGCACGCTGCTCGACCTCGGCGGCGGGTTCCACCCCGACCTCTCCGGCCACGAGAACGCCGAGGTGGCCGCGCTGGTGGCGGGCATGCCGCGCGCCGAGTTCGCCGCGCGCGCGGGCGAGATCGCCGCCTTCGCCGAGCTCGAGCACGCGCTCGACGCCCCCGTGCGCACCTACTCCGCCGGCATGACGCTGCGCCTGGGGTTCGCGGTGGCGACCGCCCTCGAGCCGGCCCTGCTGGTGGTGGACGAGGTGCTCGCGGTGGGCGACGTCCGCTTCCAGGAGAAGTGCCTGGAGCGGATCGCCGCCCTGCGCGCGCGCGGCACGGCGCTGGTCGTGGTGTCGCACTCCCTCGAGCTGATCGAGGCGACCTGCGAGCGCGCGCTGTGGCTGCGCGAAGGTCGCCCGGCCGCGCTCGGCCCGGCGCGGGAGGTTTGCGACGGCTATCGGGGGGCGGGCTAGGGGCTGTCCGCAAACGCTCCAGAGCTACAAGACTAAGCACCGCTGGGCTCTGCAGCGTCGGCAGCGAGCCGCTGTCGCACGTGCGATAGCGCCACGCCTGGGGCCGGCAAGGAAGGAGGCTGCCGCGCGAGCAGCGCAGCCTCCGCGGCTAGCCGTCGGCGAGCCGCTGTCGCACGTGCGACAGCACCCCGCCCGGGCCGGCAAGGAAGGAGGCTGCCGCACGTGCAGCGGCGCCCCGACCGGGGCCGGCAAGGAAGGAGGCTGCCGCACGTGCAGCTCCTCGGCCCAAGAGTGCTGTCGCGGGTGTGACGGCGCCCGGCACGCGGCCGACCGGCGGCCGCGTGCGGCCCGGCCCGGGCGAAGAGCGCGGCATGACCTCACCTCAGCCGTACGCCGGGGCGCTGCATGTCAGGGCCGCGCGGAGGAGCTCCTCGGCGTCGCTCCCGAGGTGAGGCTCCCGCTCGAGGACCCAGGCGATCCGCGCCTTTGCTTCCCGACGGGGGAACTCGAGCTTCACCAGCGCCAAGAACGCGTCCCGCTCGGGCGAGGCAGAGCGCTCAGGCGCCGGCGCCGCGCGCGCCGGAGCCTCCCTCACCCGCCGAGGACCGCCGGATCCCTGGGCCTCCTGCGTGACCTCCGGCGCGGCGACGGGCGCGGGATCAGCCGCGCGGGGCGCACCGCCCGCGGTGCCGAAGTGCGTCCCGTCCGCGAGGCGGAACGTCAGGCCCGTCCGCCACGAGCCCTCGATCCGCAGCAAGCCCAATGCATGCTTCTTGCGCGTCTCACGTGTTTCACATTGCCGGGCTCGGCTCGGTTGCAGCGCGGACGTCCTCAACGGCCGTAGCCGCTCCAGGGCGGGGTCCCACAACTGCTGGCGTGAGGGAGGTGAGGCCGCGCCGGAAGCCGTCGCGCGGGCGACAGCCGCCGGAGGGGTACCGCGCGTCTTGGCGACAACTCCCCTCCTTGCCCGCCGCGCCGGGGAGCCGTCGCACGGGCGACAGCCGCCGACGGCCGGAGGAGCGCGGACGCCCTGGCGACAGCTCCCCTCCTTGCCCGCCCCGCCGCGGAGCTGTCGCACGTGCGACAGCGGCCGGGGAGCGCGGCGCGCCCTCGCGGCTGGGCGACAGCTCCCCTCCTTGCACGGCCCCGCCGCGGAGCTGTCGCACGTGCGACAGCCAACACCACGCGCTCACCCCACTCCAGAACTCACGGGCAAGCAATCTGGACCGTTTGCGGGCAGCCTCTAAATCTAGCCCTCGCTTGCCGGGTCGCAGTGCGCGATCGTCATCAGCGTCTCGAGCGTGGTGCCCGAGAGCACGCGGTCGAGCCCTTGGCGCTGCAGGAGGGCCAGCGCCTCCTGCACGGCCGCGATCACGTGAGCGGGGGGCGGCATCTGCGCGCTCACGGGAGCGGCTCGCAGCGCACGTGGTACGGGAGCGGGCTCGGCGCACCCGGCGGGGCGCTCAGGCGCACGAAGCACACCCCGTCCTCCGGGGCGGTCAGCTCGAGCTCCGCCGCCCCGGGCGCGGCGGCCACCAGCTGGCGGCGGCCGTCGGCGCCCACCACCGCGAGGTTCGGCGGCACCAGGCCGATCGCCTCCACCCGGTAGCGCCGGCCACGCTCGAGGCCGACCGCGAACCAATCGGCGTCGGACGGGCCCTCGGCCGCGCCTTGGACCACGTCCCCCAGCGGCAGCGGGGTGGCGTCGAGCGCGCCGTCCCCGTGGTCGTCGGCCACGAGGAGCGGCAGGCCCGCGCACGCCACGACCGAGCCCTTGATCGCGCCCGGCGCCAGGTTCGCCGCGCGCGGGGCCAACCCCAGCCCGTCGCCCGCCGCGCGCGCGCCGGGCGCGGTGGTCCCAGTCGTACGCGCCGGCTCGCGCTCGCAGCCGAGCGCGAGCAACGCCAGCAGCAGGAGTGGGGCGGCGCCTCGCATGTGCCCTCGACCCGCGCCGTGCGGGCGTGGGGAGGAGCATAGCGAATCGGGGCGGGGAGTTGGAGCGGTTCGGAGGAAGAGAGAAGACGACACGGAGTATCAACAGAGAACAACGATCCGAAGATCAATGGAAGACGCTGTCGCTGGAGGCGCGCGCCCGCCGCGCTCGGCCAGGCCCTCAGGCCAGCCGGTCGGCGAGCGTCACCAGGGTGACCTGCGCGTAGAGCACGCGGGGCGCGCCGTCGGCGCCCGGGGTCGCCTCCTGCTCGAAGGCGGCCCGGAGCGAGGCGAGGAGGGCCGCGGCCTCGGCGGCCTCGCGCGGGAAGTGCGAGGCGGTCACGCGCCGGCCGGCGACCTCCTCCCAGGTGAGCCGCTCGTCGTGCGCGAAGGTCAAGCGGCGCTCGGCGCCGAACCAACGGTTGGACCCCAGCTCGCTCCGGTGGTCGGGGGCGCGCCGCCCAGCCGCGCGCGCGGACACCTTGGTCTGGCGCCCGATCTCGGCGTACGCGCGCATGAAGGGCGTCGTCTCCTGGCGCACGTTGTAGAGCAGGGCCAGCCGTCCGCCCGGCGCGAGCAGGCGGTGCAGCTCGGGCAGGGCCCGGACCGGGTCGAGCCAGTGGAAGCACTGCGCGCACACCGCGCGCTGCGCGACCCCGCTCGGCAGCCCGCTCGCCTCGGCCAGGCCTTCGACGTAGCGCGGGCCGCCGCCCGCGGCCTCGGCCTGGGCCCGCATGGCCGCGTTGGGCTCGACCCCGATCACCTGCGCGCCCGCCGCCTGGAGCTGCCGGCTCGCGATCCCGGTCCCCGCGCCGACGTCCACCACCACGCTGCCCGGCGGGGCGCCCTCGAGCACGCTCGCGATCGCGTCGGGAGCGTAGCTCGGGCGGAAGCGGGCGTACTCCGCGGCTCGGTCGCCGAAGTACTCCGTGACCGGGCGGGTGGCCATGAAGCTCAGCATAACCGCGCGCGGCGGCTCAGGACGCGGGCCGGCTCCCCCCGCGCACGTAGTCGAGCACCCCGCGGATCCGGGCGTCGAACGCCTCCTTGAACTCGGGCGAGTTGATCAGCCCGCGCGCGAGCTCGCCGCTCGGGCGCGCGAGGAGCTGCTGCAGCGAGACGATCGCCTTCTTGATCTGCGCGAGCTCCTCGGCGCTGGCGGCCGGCGACGCCGCGGCCGCCCCCGACGCCTTGGCGACCGCCTGGGCCTGCGCCTGCGCGAGCTGGCGCTCGGCCTGGCGCACGCGCTGGTCGATCATGCGAATGACCGGCCCGCTCGCCTCGGCCGCCACCCGCTCGGCCACCCGCTCGGGGTCGAGCCGGCGCGTGGCCAGCTCCTCGACCCGCTGCTCGAGCGCGAGCAGCCGCTCCTCGTGCGCGTGCAGGCGCTGCTCGAGGGGAGAGGGCCCGCCCGGCCGCAGCGGCGCCCGACGGCGCGGGCGGGCGGGGCGAGTGTGACGTCCGGTATCCGAGGCGGGTGGGACGGGCACGGGGCCTCCTCATCATCCAGGGCAGCGACGCCGGCCGCTGCAACCTGCGGACCAGCCGCATGTCCCGCCGGGACGTGCCCGACCCACGCCCGAGTACCCCAATCCGCCCGAGATGTAGCTCCGCCCTGGCTCCGGTTCCGCGCTGTGTCCAGGGTTCTCAGCCCCTCAGCCCGCCGCGAGGCGGTACACCTCCGTAGGCTCGCTCACGTTCTTGAACTGCAGCGCGCCCAGCGGCTCGAGCGGCACCGCTTCACCGACGCGGCGCGCCGTGGCCTCGGTGACGAGCACCGCGCCCTCGCTGGCGTGCGCGGCCACGCGCGCGGCGAGGTTGGTGACCTGCCCGGTGGCGGTGTACGTCCAGCGCGTGCCGGTCACCCCCACGAAGCGGACCGACCCCACCAGCGCGGCGCCCGAGCCGATCCCCATGTTGACCACGATCGGCTCGACCTCCCCGGCCAGGGCGGCGTTGACCTGACGCGTCTTGTCGCGGATCGCGAGCGCGGTCCGGACCGCGCGCAGGGCGTGGTCCTCGCCGCCCTCCTGGAACAGGATCATGAGGCCGTCGCCGGCGGTCTCGTTGATGTCGCCCTGGTTGCGGTGGATGTCGTCCAGGAAGGCGGAGAAGTAGCGCTCCAGCAGCAGGCTGAGGCGGCCCGGATCGACGGCCTCGCTCATGCGGGTGTAGCCGGCGATGTCGAGGAACAGCACCGAGACGTCGCGCTCGGCGCGCTCCAGGCCCGGCTCGGCCGGGTTCTGCTCGATCCGCTCCTGCACCAGCCGCGGGACGAACTTGCTCAGGTGGTGCTTGGCCCGCTCGAGCAGCTCCACCCGCGCCAGCGCCAGCTGCAGCGCGTCGTTCTTCTCGCGTAGCTGCTCGTACAGGCGCGCGTTCTCGACCGCGGTCGCGACCTCCGAGGCGAGCACCTCGAGGGTCTGCAGCCGGTCGGGCGTGAACGCCCCGGGCGTGACGTTGTTCTCGAGGTAGAGCACGCCCACGAGCTGGGTCTGCTTGACCACGGGGGCGCACAGCACCGCCCGCGGCCGCCGCTGCGCCAGGTAGCCGCAGCCCGAGAAGCGCAGCTCCTCGCGCGCGTCGTCGATCAGGACCTGCCGGCGCGTGCGGGCCACGTACTCCACCACCGCCGAGGAGCAGCGGTCGGTCCCCTCGAGCGGCTCCTCGCGGGGGACCTCGACCGTCCCCGCGATCGCGCCCGCCGCCTCGACGAACAGCCGGCCAGCGCGCGCTCCCACGAACACGCAGCGCTCCGCGCCCGCGTTGGCGAGCACGATCTCGATCAGCTTGGCGAGCAGCCGGTCGAGCACGATCTCCGAGGAGATCGCCTGGCTGGCGCGCAGCACGGTCGTGAGGTCGAGGAGGCCGCTCAGCCCGCCCGCCCGTCCGTCGCCCTCGTGCCAGGTCTCGCGCGTGAGCGCCGACCCCGCGGTGAGCGGCCCGAGGGCCGGCTCCTCGGGCGCGCGGACCAGCCCCGCCCAGCGCGTCTCGAGCGCCCGCGCCTTGGCCCGCGCCCCCCAGCGACGGTAGAGGGCGTGCGCCACGCCGATCTGGTGCTCCGCGAGGTCGTCCGCCTCGCCCGCGGCGTAGAGGTCGGCGAGCCGCTCCGCCGCGAGCGCCTCGTCGGGGAGCGCCCCGCGCTCGCGCGCGCCGCGCATGGCCCGGCGGTAGCCCTCCTCCGCGCGGCCGCGCAGGCCGAGGGCGCGGTCGCGCTCCGCCACGCACATGGCGAGGCGGTGCCGGTTGTTCTCGGGCGAGAGGCGCGCGTAGCGGCGCAGCTTGAGCAGGAGCGGCGCCTGGCGCGCGAGCAGCGCCGCGCGCTCGGCCGGTCCCACCTCGCCGGCGCGCCAGGCGAAGGCCAGGGCGTGATAGTAGGCGAGGGCCGGGATCACGGCCTGCCCGATCACGGCGTCGAGGTGCCGCTCGGCGCGGCCGAAGCGCCACAGCGCCCACTCGACGTCCCCGAACAACAGCGCGAGCAGCCCGTCGGCGAGCGCCGCGTGGACCAGCGCGTTGTAGTTCTCCTGCCGCTGGAGCTGCTCGACCAGCTCGTCCGCCCGGACGAGCTCGCCCTCCAGGCGCGCGCGCGGCTCGTCGGCGCGCAGGCACACCAGCAGCTGCGCCCAGCACTCCACGATCGGGACCGTCTGCTCCTGCTTGGAGGCCCGCATCTGCCGGATCGTCGGCTCGTAGCGGTCGGCGAGCTCGTCGAGGGGCCGGCCTGCCAGGATCGCGGTGTAGAGGCTGATCACGCCCGCGTAGACCGAGTTCTCGAGGTCGCCCTGCGCCAGGGCCGCGCGCCGGTCCTCGAGCAGCGCGGGCGGCGGCTGGTCGAGCGGGTCCTTCCAGTGGCGGATGAACCCGTCGAAGAACAGCTTGACCTTGCCGTGGAACTCCGACTCGGGGTAACCGTCGATCACCTGCTTGGCGAGCTTGCCGAGCGCGTAGCCGGTCTCGATGTCGCCGAGCGCGCCGCTCACGACCATGCCGGTCAGCCCGTAGCCGTAGGCGGCCTCGGGGCTGTTCCCGTGCCGCAAGGCCAGGTCGAACATGGTGAACGCGATCAGCGCCATCAGGTTGCGGGCCGCGTAGTAGGCGCTGGTCCCGCACGAGACGAGGATCCCCATGGCGGCGCGCACCCGGGCGTCCTCGAGCTCGGGCAGGGCCGCCAGGCTCTCGGACGAGCGCCCGCGCAGGGCGAGCTTGAAGCGGGCGTACGCGGCCAGGATCGCGAGCTGGTTGGGGCGCCGCGGCAGGCGCACCCCCAGCTCGTCCAGCGCCGCGAGCGCGATCTCGACCGCGCGCCCGTACTCCGCCTGGGCCACGCCGGCCCGGATCCGGATCATGGCGAGCGGGACGCGGTCGAGCGTGTCGCGCGCCTCCGCCAGCACGGCGCGGCTGAGCTCCTCGCTCCGCGCGAAGTCGGCGCCGAGGTAGGAGACCTCGGCCAGCTCGGTGTGGAGCGCGAGCGCCAGGCGGTAATGGGTCGACCAGGCGTCCGGCGGGAGCAGGTCCAGCCCGACCTGGAGGTACTTGGCGGCGGGCACGATCGCGAGCGAGGCCTTGGCGCGCCGCCCGGCCGCGAGGTTCAGCTCGGCCAGCTCCAGCCGCTCCTCCGGCGCGCGGATCAGCGCGACGGCGAGGTCGAGGTGGTTCACCACGTCCACCAGCTCGTCCCCGAGCTCGTCGGGGCGGCGCCCGCCGAGCAGGTGTCGCCCGATCTCGAGGTGCCGGCGCCGCCGGTCGTCTTCGGAGAGCAGGGCGTGCGTCGCCTGCTGCACGCGGTCGTGCAAGAAGCGGTAGCGCGGGTTGACCTCGGTGTCCCCGCCCGCCTCGCTCTCCGCCCGCGCCGAGAGCGCCTCCACGTACTTGTAGACCGCGTCCAGCGGGACCACGAGCCCGGCGGCGAGCGCGGGCCCGAGCTGCCGCGCCGCCTCGCCCTTGCTGCGCTCGAGCACCCGCGACAACGTCTCGAGGTCGAACGCGCTCCCGATGCAGGCGGCCACCTCCAGCGCCTCCAGCGTCGGCGCGGGGAGCTCGCGCAGCTTGCGCGTCATGAGGTCCACGACGTTGTCGGTGATCCCCGCCGCCTCGACCTGCGCGAGGTCCCACACCCAGCGCCCGCGCGCCGGCTCGAACCGCGCCAGCCCGCGCTGCTCGAGCTCGTGGAGGAACTCGAGCACGAAGAACGGGTTCCCGCGCGTCTTGCTCGCGACCAGCGCCGAGAGCTCGGCCACCTCCTCCAGCGGGCGCAGGAACGTGTCGGCGACCAGGCGCGCCAGCACCGGCTCGGAGAGCGGCCCGAGCCGCACGCGCGCGACCTCCTGGCCGCTGGCCTCGATCCGGCGCACGCTCTCGAGCAGCGGGTGGTCGTCGTCGACCTCGTTGTCGCGGTAGGCGCCCACCACCAGCAGGTGGCGCCCATCGGGGTCGGTGATCAGCACCTCGAGCAGGTGCAGCGAGGGGAGGTCCGCCCACTGCAGGTCGTCGATGAACAGGACGAGCGGATGCTCGGGCCGGGCGAACACCCGCAAGAACGCCTGGAACGCGCCGTCGAAGCGGTTCTGCGCCTCGACCGGCGGCAGCTCCACCGCGGGGGGCGGCGTGCCGATCACGTGCACCAGCTCGGGGATCACGTCGGCGATCACCGCCGCGTTCGGGCCCAGGGCCTGCCGCACGTCGCGCTCGATCGCCGCCACCCGCTCGCGGGGCTCGCTCAGCACCTGCCGCATCAGGTCGCGCAGCGCCTCGATCAGGGCCACGTAGGGCAGGTCGCGCCGGAACTGGTCGAACTTGCCGCTGCAGAACGTGCCGCGCCGGGCCACGATCGGCTTGTGGACCTCGTGCACGAGCGAGGACTTGCCCACCCCCGAGTAGCCCGAGACGAGCAACAGCTCGCGCCCCCCGCTGGCGGCCGCGTGGAAGCAGCCGAGCAGCCGCTCCAGCTCGCGCTCGCGCCCGTACAGCTTCTGCGGGACCGACAGGCGCGTCGGCACGTCGTCCGCCCCCGGCGCGAACGGCGCGATCGGGCGCCCGCCGGCCACCGCCTCCAGGCAGCGCTCGAGGTCGCGTGCCAGCCCGTGCGCGCTCTGGTAGCGGTCCTCCGCGGTCTTGGCGAGCAGCTTGAGCACCACGTCGGCGAGCGGCCGCGGGAGCCCCGGCGAGACGGCGCAGGGGTCGGGCGGGCGGCGCGCGAGGTGGCAGTGCACCAGCTCGAGCGGGTCGCCGCTCGTGAACGGGAGCCGGCCGGTGAACAGCTCGTACAACGTGACGCCGAGCGAGTAGAGGTCCGAGCGGAAGTCGACGCTGCGGTTCATGCGCCCGGTCTGCTCGGGCGAGATGTAGGCCAGCGTGCCCTCGAGCTGGCGGAGCGCCGCGGGCGCGGGCGTCTCGCGCGCGAGGCGCGAGGAGATCCCGAGGTCGATCAGCTTGACCTTGTCGCTCCAGGGGTGGATCACCACGTTGTTCGGCTTGACGTCGCGGTGCACGATCCCGGCGTCGTGCAGCTCGGCGAGCCCGCTGGCGAGCGCGGCCGCGATCCGGAGGCGGCGCTCGAGCGCGAGCTCCTGCTCGAGCACCGCGCCGAGCGAGACCGCGCCGAAGTCCTCCGTCACCAGCGCCAGCCGACGGCGATAGCGCTCCAGCGCGAGGTGCGGGATCACCCCGCTGCAGCGCAGCTCGCGCCCGAGCTCGAACGCGCGCTCGAAGCTGGCGAGCTGCTGCTCCGAGGGGCTGGGGTCCTTGTGGAGCTTCACCACGACCGGGCGGTCGCGGCGCTCGCTCCAGGCGCGGTACACGAGCGTGCGCAGGCCCTCGTAGATCAGCTCGTCGATCCGGTAGCCGGGCAGCTTGTGCATGCCGCTTCCCCTGGACCCGAGAGGCGGGCGTGCCGCGCCGCGCGCGGCGCGCACGGACCAATGATCGGAGGGCGCGTCGCCCGCAACAACCACGGCGTCGGCGCGAGCGTGGCGAAGGCGACCGTGCGTGACCTCGTACCGGTGTGCGCGAGCGGGCGGCGTTCACCCGCGCGCGCACATCGCCGCGCAACGCGGGCACACCCCTTGCAGCGCGCGGGGTCGTGATCGCCGACCCACTCCGCGAGGCGAAGCCTCCGGCGCGGCGAGCGCTCGCCGCGCTCCTCGCCGCTGCCGCGTGCGCGCTCGCCGGGTGCGCCGCCGAGGGGCGCGCGTCGCCCCTCAACGCGCGCCTCGCCGAGCGCGTCCTCGCCGGAGGCGCCGTGTTGGCCGACCCGACCGAGCCGGGGAGCGCCGAGCCCGCCGCGACGGCGGCGGTGACCTCGGCGGTCGCCCGCCTCGAGGCCTCGGTCGGCTACCACCCGGCCCCGCCGCTGGTGAGCGCCTACGAGCAGGGCTCGGCGCGGCTCCCCGACGACGCGACCGCGCGCCGTCCGCTCGTCGGCGCGCGGCTCGTCCTCGTCGGCTTGCCCGCGCTCCCGCGCGACGCCGCGCTCCCGCTCGAGCTGCTCACCCGGCGGCGCGTGGGGCACACGGGCGGCCCGCTCGCGCTCCCCGAGCTGCTCGTGGCGGCGGGGGCGCGCGGCAAGTGGACCGCGCGCCCGGCGGCCGTCCTCGCGCGGGCGATCGAGCTCGCCGACGGGCCGGCGCTGCCGCTGGCCGACCTGCGCGGTGTGCTCCTGCCCGACGTCACCGCGCGCTTCGAGCTGACCCGCGCCGCGCGCCCCGGCGCGCGCGCCCGCGAGCGGCTGGAGCTGTTGATCGCGCTGCACGGGCCCGAGCCCCTCCTGGAGGTGGCGCTCGATCTGCGGCGCGTGGCGCCCTCGGGCGCGCGGCCGCACCACGAGCTGCTGCTGCTGGAGCCGCTCCGGCTCGACCGCGCCGCGCCGCGCGCGCGCGCGGGGCTGGTCGCGTTCGTGCCCTGCCCGCTCGCGCCCGGGGTCGAGGCGGTCGCGCTCCTGCTCGAGCTCGAGCGCGAACCCCGCGCGAGCCGGCGCCACCAGCGCGCGCTCGCGGCCGCCCAGGCAGCGAGCGTCGAGGACCCCGCCGAGCGCGCCGTCTCGGCCGGCGCGACGCCGCCCGCGCCGGCGGGCGGCCCGTTCGCGCCGCCCGGGCCGTACGAGCTGCGCCGCGCGCCGCGTCAGGCCCTGGTGCGCCTCGGGCTCGCCGCCAGGAGCGAGGCGTTCGCGGACCTCGCGCTGCTCGCGCGCGAGGCGATCGTGCGCGAGCTGCGCGACGCCGCGCTGCCGCTGCTCGGCAACCACCCGGTCGAGGCGCTCGGCTGGCCGCTCACGTCGCTGGCCCTGCAGGTGCTGGCCGCGCTCGCAGACGAGCGGCCGCCGCCCCCCTGGGTCGAGCCGGTGCTGGCGGAGCACGTCGGCGGCCTCGCGCTCGCCCCCGGGCTCCTCGAGCGCCGGCTGGCCGCCGCCCGCGACCTCGCCGAGTGGGAGCGGCTGCGGGTCGCCACCAACCGCCTGCTGCTGGCCGACAATCGCCCGCAGGTCCGGGTGCTCGCCCACGAGTGGCTCTGCGCGCGCGGCGCCGCCCTGCCCGGCTACGCCCCGCTCGCGCCCGCGCAGGAGCGCCGCGCCGCGCTCACGCGCCTGGCGCGGGACGAGGAGCTGGCGCGGTGAGCGAGGCCGCGAGCGCGCCTCGGGCCACGCCGCCCGCCGCCGCCCCTCGCGCGCGCCGCTGGCCGTGGCGGCGTCGGCGCGGCCGCCGGGCGCTGACCCTGCTCGCGCTCGGGCTGGCGCTGCTGCTCGTGGCGCGGATCGCCCTCGGCCTGGCGGCGGCCCCCCTCCTGGTGGCGCTCGCCGAGCGCGTCGGGCTCCACGCCGAGGTCGGCGCGGTCGACCTCGCGCTGCTGCGCGGCGGCGTGGAGCTGCGGGACCTGACCGTGCGCACCGCGCCGGGCGCCGCGCCGGTCGCCCGGATCGATCGGGTCGTGGCGAACGTCTCGTGGCTCGCCGCCGCTCGCGGGCAGGTCCGGCTCGAGCAGGCCGAGGTCAGCGGCCTGCGCGGGGTGTTCGAGCGCGGCGTCGACGGCCGGCTGGTGCTGGTCGAGCACATCCTCGAGGCGCTGCGGCCGCTCCCCCGCAGCGACAAGAAGCCGCGTCGCCCCGAGCTGGTCGTGCTCGAGCACATGCGCCTGCGCGGCGGCTACGTGCGCGTGCTCGACCGCAGCGTGAGCCCCCCGGTCGACGCCTGGGTCTACTTGCAGGCGGAGGGCTGGAGGCTGCGCCCGCTCTCGACCAGCCCCTGGCCCGGGGAGGTGCGGCTGCGGATCGAGGCGCCGCCCTACTTCGACGCCCTCCAGCTGAGCCTCCGCCCCAGCCGGGTTCCGGCGATCAGCGAGCTGCGCCTCGAGCTGCGCGGCGCGAGCGCGCGGCCGATCGAGGCCTACGGCCGCCTGATCGGCCTCTACCCGCTCGCCGAGCGCTACGACGTGAGCTTCCGCGGCGAGATCGACCAGGCGCCGGCGCTCGCCCGCGAGGAGGTCCACCTCGCCGTCCACGAGCTGCGCCTCGAGGCCGACGGCGCCCCCGTGCTGCGGCTCGACCACGCCACCTGCCCGCTCACGCTCGAGCGCCGCCTCGTCAGCCTGGGCCACGTCCGGGCCAGCGGCCTGCACGTGGCGGGCGGGCGCGGCGAGGACGGCTCGTTCACCGTGGCGGGGTTCCGCTTCGGCCCCCGGCAGGGCCGGCGCGCGGCGCCAGAGGTCGCTCCGGGCGAGGAGCTGGGGCCGCCCTCGCTCCCGACCACCGTGCAGCTGGCGTCGTTCGCGGGCGAAGGGTTCGAGCTCGCGCTGGCGGCGCCCGCAGCTCCGCTCCCCGCGCGGCTCCGGGTCGAGCGGCTCGCGCTCGGACCGCTGACCTTGCCGAGCGACCCCGCCGCGCCGCCAGGGGCGGCCGCGGCCCTCGAGCTGCGGGCCTCCGCGCCGGGCCTGGTGAGCGAGGTCGCCGCGCTAGGGACGCTGAGCGTCGCGCGCCGCGCGCTCGCCTGCGAGCTCGCGCTCGCGGCCAGCGGCGTGGACGTGGCGGCGGTGGCCTCGCTCGTGCCGGGCGCCACGCCGGTCGCCTCGACCCTGGCGCTCACCACCACGCTGCGCGCCAGCGTCGCGCTGCGGGAGCGCCGGGCGCCCGCGCGCGAGCCCGCGCTCGCCGTGGACGCCGCGCTGCGCGGCCTGACCCTGGTCGCGGCCGGCGAGCCCCGCCTGCACGTCGACGCGCTCGCCGTGCGCGCGCCCGACCTGCGCCGGCTGCGCTTCGAGCACGTGGGGGTCGAGGGGCTCGAGCTCGCGGTGGCCCGCGAGGAGTCGGGCGCGCTGCGCGCCCTGGGGCTGCGCCTCGAGCCTGGCGACGAGGAGCAGGCGGACAGCCCGCCCTCGCCCGCTCGGGTGGAGCCCGCCGCGCGCGGGGAGCGCCCGCGTCGAGGACGGAGACCGCCCTCGCTGGCGCTCGACTCGCTCCAGCTCGGCGTCCGCCGGCTGGCGTTCCGCGCCGAGGGGCGGGCCCCCCTGGTGCTGCGCGACGCGGTGCTCCGCACCACCGGCCCGGTCGAGGTGCGCGCCGACCTGCCCGCCCAGAGCCCGCCCATCGAGGTCCAGGTCACGGGCGCGCTCACGCCGGTGACGCCGCGGTTCGAGCTCTCGGCGAGCGTGACGCCGTCCGCCGCCGCGCCCGAGGCCCGCCTCACCCTAGAGGCCGACCGCCTCGACCTCGAGGGGCTGCTGGCCGCCGTCGGGCAGGCTCCGCCGCAGCTCGAGGTGTCCGCGCCGCTCGACCTCGGGCTCCAGGCGGCCGTGGCCCTGGTGCGGGGCGGGCCGATCTTCGGGGTCGACGGCGCGCGCGAGCCGCTCGAGCTCGAGGCGCAGGTGACCGACCTCGCGCTCACCTCACCCGCGGTGGGGGAGGCCGCGACCGTGCGCGCGATCGTGGCGCGGGCGCGGTTCGACCCGGCGGGCGCGGGGCTCTCGCTCGAGTCGGTCGAGGTGCACGCGCCGCGCCTGCGGATCTCCCGCCACGAGGGGTACCACGAGCTGCTGGGCGTGCGCCTGTACGCGCGCGACGAGCGGGCTCCCCCGCCGCCGGAGCCGGCGGAGGCGGACGAGCGGCTGGCGCGGCGGCGGCGCGCGCCGCCGCCGGTGATCCGTCGGGTCGCGCTCTACGAGGGCGAGGTCGAGCTGCTCGACGCGACCGGCGAGGAGCCCGTGCGCCTGCCGATCGAGAACGTGCAGGTCCACGCGCGCGAGGTGCCGCTCGGGCGCGGCGCCGAGCGCCCGCTCCGGTTCGTGGCGACCGCGCGCGGCGGGGACGTGCTCCTCCCCGAGCGGGTCACGCTCGGCGGCGCGATCGGGAACTTCGTGCGCGACTGGATCCGGCGCTTCGGCGGCGACGAGCGTCAGCTCGAGCGCCGCCCGCTGTTCGAGCAGCTCGCGATCCGCGGCTCGCTCGAGGTGGGAGAGCCGGTCACGGGGCGGCTCGACCTGCGCCTCGCCAAGCTCGAGGTCGCGCACCTCGAGCCGTTGATCCCCTCCGAGGGGCTCGAGATCTCCGACGGGCTGCTCGACGCCGAGGCGAGCCTGGTGTTCGAGCCCGACGACGACCTCGAGCTCGACGCGGTGTTCGAGCTGCGACACCTGACGGCCGAAGAGCCGATCGGCGGGCCGGTGATGCGGTTCGTCGGCCTGCCGACCCCGCTCGACACCGCGATCTTCCTGCTGCAGGACGCCGAGCGCCGCATCCGGATCCCGATCGAGCTCCAGCTCGACCGGGGCACGCGGCCCGAACGGCTGGGGCTGGTGGTGCTGCGGGCGGTGGGGCAGGTGGTCTCGCGCGCGATCGTCCGCTCGCCGTACCGCGTGGTGAGGACGGTCGAGCGCCTCGGGCGGAGCGCGGTGCGCGTCCTCAGCGGGGGCGGCCTGTACGAGCCGGTCGACCCCGCGCTGGAGGCGGCGCCGGTCCCGTTCCCGCCGGCGGCCGCGCTGCCCGAGCCGCGCGCGCTCGACGCGGCGCTGGCCCCCCTCGAGGCGCGCCTCGCCGGCGGCGACCCGCTGGTGCTCACGCTGCGCCACGAGGTCGGCTACGAGGACCTGGCGGCGGCTCGCCGCTGGGCCAACCCCAGCGCGCACGAGCTGGCGGCGCTGATCGAGGCCCTCGCTCGCTGCGAGGCGGAGCTCGCCGGTCGGCGCGCCACGCTGCGCGCCGCCGCGACCGAGGCGCTCCGCGCCGGACGCGACCACGAGCTCGAGCGCCTGCGCCGGCGGCTGCGCGGCGTCACCGACGCCCTCGGCCGCGTGCGCCGAGCGCGCGGTGATTGCCTCGAGCTGTACGCGCCCGGCGCGGAGAGCGCGTGGGCGTTCGAGCAGCGCACGCGGGTGGCCCTCGAGGGGCTCGCGGCGGCGCGCCTGGAGGCGGTGGCGGACGCCCTGCGGGCGCGGAATCTTCCCGGAGCGCCGGGTCGGATCGAGGTGCTCCCGCCGCTCCCGACCGAGCCCCGCGACGGGCGCGGGCGCGTGGTCGTGCTCCCGCACGCCGCCTGGGCCGAGGCGACATCGCTCGAGGGCCGCTGACGCAGGACAACCGCGCGCCGCGCCGAGGCGAGATCGCCCCGACCGCGGGGTCGGGCCGGACACGACGCGCGCGCGGCCGCTCGGCGGTCGAGCGGCCACGGCTCCGCGGAGGGTGGCGCCGGGTTTGCTCCTGGCTCGGACGTCGCGAACCCAGCAGGCCGAGCCGCCGCGCCGGACGCTCGGTCGGAGGAAGGAGCCCCATGAGACCGCACCCCGCAGCGCTCGACCCGTTCCCGACGCCCCGCCAGACCTTCCGCGCCGGTCAGTGGGTCCTCGACCTCAGGACCAACACGGTCGCGCAGATCGCGGAGGCGCACCCCGAGTTCGGCTCCTACCGCCTGGCCGACGGGCGCTGGGTGCTCGGTCATCACCTCGAGGAGCCGCTCGAGGCCGGCCGCCGGCGCGACCTCGACCGCAGCCGCCGGCGGCGCGACGCGCGCGAGCGCGCCCTGCGCGTGCGCCGGCAGCGCTCGTTCAGCGGCCTGGCCGCGGCCGGGGCCGCGGCCTGCCTGCTGCCGGCGCTGTGGCTGACGCTGTGCGAGGTCACCGGCGCGGCCGCCGGGGTGGCGGTGACCCCGCGGACGATCGCGGCCGGCTGGGCGCCCTACGTCTCGCAGGCGCGGATCGCCGAGCTCGACCCGGCCCGGCGGCAGCTCGAGCAGGCGCTCGACGCGCTCGGCCCGACCGTGCCGGAGCGGCTCGATCGCGTGCGGCTGAGCACCGCCGACGAGGCCGCGGTCCGGCGCGCGATCGCGGGCTTCGAGACGGCGGCGGTGGCGCCGAGCCCCACCCTCGCGCGCCACCAGCGCCGCGAGCAGCTCGTGGCCGAGCACGGCGTCAAGGCCGTGCCCTACCTCGTGGACGCGCTGCGCGGCCCCGACTACTGGAGCTCGCGGGTCGCCGCGCAGGCGCTCGGGCAGCTCGCGCGCGGTGAGCAGGGCGAGCTGGTGCGCTGGCTCGCGTTCCGCCTCGAGGCGCCGGCCGCGCTGCTGGGCCTGTACGGCCGCGGGCCGTGGACCGAGCAGACCGCCCTGGCGCTCGAGCTCGACGCCACGCTGCAGGCCCTCTCGGGCGAGCGGCGCGGCGGCGTGAGCGCGTGGCGGACGTGGTGGAGCGAGGCCTATCCGGCCTGGCTGACCGCCGAGCGTGAGGCCGAGCAGCTGCGCGGCAGCCTCGAGCACGAGCTGACCTGGCTGCTGCGGGGCGTGGAGCCGAACCGCGAGGTCATGGCCGCGCTGGCGCAGTAGCGAGCAGGCGAAGCGCGCCGGAGGAGGACCGGCGCGCGCCGCCCCTGCCCGGGCAGGGGC
>CAZMSZ010000027.1:0-17466 GCA_964569055.1 uncultured Planctomycetota bacterium
ATCGCCTTGCGGATCGCCTTGGCTCCCGTCCGCAGCGCCGCCGAGACCGCCGCCGCGATCGCGCCCGAGAGCGGGGGCGGCAAGCCCGCGCAGGTCAGCCCGCAGCGGATCGCGCCGCTGAGTGCCCCGATCCCGCCCTCGATCGCCGCGTCGGTCAAGGATCCGCCCGCGAGCAGCGTCCCCACCGCCCCCATGGCGCCCTCGATCGCGGCGCCCGCCACCGCGCCCGCCAGGGCCTGGGCCATGTAGCCGTGGGGGTCGATCGCGTTGAGGGGGTTGCCGCCCACGTACTCGTACAGGTTGAGGCCGTCGGCGTAGCCCGTGGGGTCCTGCGAGAGGAACTGCCCCAGGAGCGGGTCGTAGTAGCGGTTGCGGTAGTGGAGCAGCCCGGTCTCGGGGTCGAACCGGCGCCCGGTGAACAGGTACGGGTTGTCGTAGCGCGAGCGGACGGCGCGGTCGGCGGCGGCGTAGCTGCTCGCCGCGTCCGAGCCGTCGAAGGCCACGCTCGCCTGGCCCGCCGCCGGGGCGTAGAGCGTGTGCGCCCCGTAGGGGTCGTACTCCGCCGCCTCGACGAGGTGCGCGCCGGGGTCGCCCGCGCCGGCGTCGGCGGGGGCGGTGTCGGTCAGGGCGAACACGCTCTGGAGCGCGTTGGTGGCGTAGTAGAGCCGGTGGACCTGCGTGGTCACGCCCGCGCCGAGGTCGACCAGCGAGAGCTGGTCGAGGTCGAGCGGCGCGCTGCCAGCCCCCGCCTGGTAGCGGTCGAGGGCCACGGGCTGGTCGATCCCGCGCCCGTACACGTACTGGCGCGCGGTCGCGAAGGGGACGCTGGCCGGGTCGGAGGAGACGAGCTCCTCGATCACCTGGCTGGCGTCGTGGAGGTAGAGGGTCACCCCGGCCAGGGTGGGGTCGAGGGCCTGGGCGGTGACCTCCTTGCGCACCCGCCGGGAGAAGGCGTCGTAGGCGTAGCGGGCCACCACCTCGCCCGTGGGCCGCTGGACCTCGGCCAGGCGACCCAGGGCGTCCCACAGGTAGACGAAGCGCCCGTCCTCGACCAGGTTGCCGGAGGGATCGTGGAGGTAGGCGGTGGTGCTGACGGTGAGCGGGCCGCCCGGGGGGCCTTCGCTGCGGGTCTCGCGCAGGTACTCGTGCGCGGGCGAGGTCGCGCGGGAGAAGTCGGCCCCGATCTGGTTGCCGAGCGCGTCCACCCAGCGCTCGGTGCCGGCCCGCCAGCTCCCCTCCCCGTCGAGCTGCCAGGTGCGGGCCGCGAGCGAGGCGCTGATCGCGGGGGTGGCGTCGGCGACCTCGGTCACGACCTGGGCGCCGAGGGTGTAGGCCCCGAGGGTGCCGCGCTCGAAGCTCGTCAGCCGGTAGGCCGAGTCGTGGCTCCAGCGCTCGGAGCGCTCGGGGTCGTGGAGCTTCTCCTCGAACACGCGGTTGCCGACCGCGTCGTAGCCCTGCGCGAACCCGACCACGAGCGAGCCGTCGGCCACCCGCTCGGTGCGTCGCTCGACCTCGCGGGCCAGCGCGTCGTAGCCGCGGTCGCGAGTGCGGGTGGGGTCGAGGTGGGTCTAGCGGGTCTGGTTGCCGAAGGTGGTGTCCGACACCGCCACCAGTCGGTCGATCGCGTCGTAGCGGCGGGCGAGGGTCCGCCCGTTGGGGTAGACCCGCGCGGTCTGGGTCGCGGTCCCGACCTCGTCGACCCGGCGGCTGTGCGCGGCGCCCGCGGGGGCCGAGCAGTCCACCCCGAACTGCCCGTGGGCGAGGACGACCAGCAGCCCCGTGATCGCCGCTCTGCGCGCCCCGCCCGCGTTCATGAGGCGAGGGTGGCAGGCTCGCGGGCCGCGCGCCAGCGGAGGCGAGCGCGAGACCGACCCAACCCGCGCGCCCGGGCCGGTCGCACGAAATGCTGCGGATCTAGCCCGCTGTCGACACCTACGAGTTACGTGACTTGGTTACAGCTAGAGCCACCAGTAGAAGCACCAGTCCTCGGCTGTATGCGGGGTCCTCGTGAATACGTTCAACTGACCGCCCCCAAATGGCCAAGTACCCCGGCACGCGTAATCGCGTGGACCAATGTCGAGCGTAAGCTGCGCAAAATGGATGAACCCGGAGCGTTGCAGGTTGGGAAGGGAGGCAGTTGCCGAGTCGGGCTGGAACACACACGGTGCGCCCCAGAGCTTCGATCCCCCGCGCTCAGCCCCGGCCTTCGCGTCCCAATCGTCGCGCCAACGACCGACGATTACCTGACATGGAGAGAGCTCCGACACGAGTTCACTCCTACGGCGACTCGGAGCCGCCGGTCGGCGCACGCACTCGATTAGGTCGGTCGCATAATGAAGCTTTCGTGCGCCATCGAACACCTCGTCCATGGAGAAGTGGAGGAATAGGGAACACAGCCACGAACGTCGCTCTGGGTCGGGCAGTGCGACAAAGAAGCGAGTGTGCTTGCCAATGCGCGATGGCGAGGCGTTCGAAGGCGGTCGCCCGCCCAGACGAGGTCCCGTGGTCCCTTCTACTGGTGCACGGAACTGGATTGGACGGGACCGGGAAGGCGACTCACCCTCGGCTCGCCTTGGCTCGTTCACCGTAGTGTCCCCGGGCGCGGGTGCGTTGTCCGCCCGGCCATGCAGTTCCGTTGGCGCCCGCGCCTCACTGGCGGAAGGCGTCTTCCCCGGACGGTTCGAGTCGGATCGCCTGACGGTCTCCTTCTGTCTGAGAACCTCGAGCACCTTCCTGAGCCTCCTGCCGAACCGGGGGATTCCCTGGCGGCGGGCTTCTTCTTGGTGGCGGGCCTCTCTTTGGCGACGTGCTTACTCTTTGGGTGGTGCTTGCCGGCCGCTGTCTTGTGGCCGGGGGCTGGCATCTTGCTGCCGACTGCGGCCCTGGTAGGGGCCGTTGGTGCCATTGGCTTGTCGTCATCAATCACAGTTTGTCGCCACAAATCACAGCTAAGCGATCTGGCCTCTTGTCGTCTGGATGTGTTCGAGTAGTTCGCGCAGCTCCTCAGCGAGCGGTTCGGTGACGGTCGTCCCGGTCGCATGACCGCGAAGGCAGCGCACCACGTCCGGCGGGACCGTCAATCCGGCATTCAGGCGTCTCCTCAGCATGATCAGGGCGAGCCGCGTGGGCGTGCGCCGAAGAGAGTCATGGAGAGAAGTTTCGTATGCCGGAATCCGCTCGAGCTCGTGCATCAACCCGAGAGTGTAGTCATTCTCTGCATCGGGAACGCGTTCTAGAACCTTCCAGAGGTCCTCCTGATGCCGACTGTTGAGGTCACCGATTGAATCGAGCACAGCGAAGAGATGGTCCCAAGCGTGCCAGTCGTCATCTCCCGCTGGGCGCACTTCCGAGATCTCAGGGATGCCGTCGCGAGTTTCGTCGCGCCTAGCCACAACCGGCTCCAGCATCCTTCTTGAAGGTGTTCGGGTAAACGATCTTGTTCCCACGGATCGTTTGCCGCAGTCTGTGCGGATCTTGCGGTTGTACAAACCGGCCCGGCCCGCCGGTAGATGCGTCTTGTGTCTCGTCTCGGTCCTCCCGCGGCTTGTAACACCGCTCTGGAGACGGCTGACCGGGCGAATCCCCTACGTCTCTTCGAAGATCGATCGACGCAGCGACTCCTCCCACTTGTTTGGCCGGCCGGCGAAGTGATCACGAAGACGGTCCTCGACGTGCTCAGGACTCCAAACTAGCACCCCGCGGCGATCACGGGCATGGCCGCGCCGATGAAGGTCACTGACGCACCCCGCATGGATCGCCCACGCCAGGAACATGCCAATGTGGGTTGCTGCAGCCTCGGACGGAAGATCGGCCGGGAAGTCGCCTTCTAGGTGCCAGGTGTAATCGTCATGCTTCATTGGTGAGTGAATGTCGGCTTTGCTGGCTGTTTGAGCTCGCCGGCGCACAGCTCCCTCCGGCGCTGAAGGCGCTCCACGAGGAGCCTCGCCGTCGGGTGTGAAGCTGCGTTAGCCGTTGGAGCGTTAGAGCGTAGCCGCCGAGCCGCTCAGCGCCGCCTTGGGCCCGAGCGGAGTAGCTCGACCAGTTGCCTCGCGGCGCCGGTGCGGGCCTCGTCGAGCTCGCGCTCGAGCTCGCGGACGTGGGCGGTGAGCGCGTCGAGGCGGGCGGCGCGCTCGCCGAGGAGCTGGAGGGCCTCGGCGCAGGAGCGCTCGGCCTGCTCGGCGCGGGCGACGAGGGCGCGGCGCTCCTCCTCGCCTGGGCCGGCGCTGGGGGCGGTGGGCAGGAGGGCCTCGCGGAGCTGCTCGAGGAGGGACAGGGTCTGCTCCTGCTGGCGGAGGAGGCGCTTCCAGTCGGGCGGGTTGCCCTCGCCGAACGCGCGGTCGACGGTGAACCGCTCGGTGGTCTCCTTGTCGAGGCGGCGCGTGGGCAGGCGCGAGGCGCGCGGCGCGGTGTCGCGCGTGGGCGGGTCGGAGTCGCCGCTCTCGCCGTCGAAGTGCGGCGGGCGGAAGCCGCGAGGGGCGGGGCGCTCGGCGGGGTCCTCGGCCGACGGCTGCGGGGCGTCGCGCTCCTCCTCCTCCTCGCCGAGGTCGAAGCGCGGCGGGCGGTAGCGCGGGGCCGGCTGGGCCTCGGGCGCGGGCTCGGTGGGGTAGGCGGCGCGCTCGTCGGCGCGGCCGCCGCCCTCGGCGTCGAACCGCGGGGGCACGAAGCCGCGGGGCGCGGGGGGCTCCTCGGCGAGGGCGTCGGTCGGGATCCGATACGAGCCGGGGCCGGGGCCGAGGTCCACCTCGTACGGGGCAGGCTCGGGCTCCGGTTCGCCTTGCTCGGCGCGCAGGTCGAGCCCGCCGTCCTCGTCGAAGCGCGGGGCGAAGCCGCGCGGGCTGGCGGGCAGCTCGTCGGGGACGTGGCTCGGGCGGCGGAACGCGCCCGAATCCGCGGCGAGCTCGCCTGGGTCGTCGCCGTCGTCGTCGAAGGTGGGGCGGGCGAGGCGGCGTGAAGGGGTGCGTGGCGTGAACGCCTCCTCGCTCGACGTGCCGCCGCTGCCGCCGTCGTCGGCGTCGAACCGCGGCGCGCGGAGCGCGGGGCGGTCGTCCTCGTGCGCGGCGCGGCCGTTGGCGGGGCGGTCCAGCTCGCCCGAGGAGTCGAACAGCGGCGGACGGTACGCCGGCGCCGGCGGCGCGAGGTCCATGTCCACGGTCCGCTCGAGCTCCTCGGGGTCCACGGCTCGCTCGAGCTCCTCGGGGTCGAGGTCGAGGAGGCGCTCCTCGAGCTCGCGGAGCTGGCGGCCGCTCTCGGCGAGCAGGCGGCGGGCCGCCTCGATCTCGCTCTCGCTCACCGTGTCGCCCTCGGGCGCGGCCGGGCGCGGCGGCTCGCGGCGCGCGGTGTCCTGGGCGCTCCGCAGGCGGCGCACGCGCTCCTCGAGCGCTTCGAGGCGCTTGCTCTCGTCGCTCAGCGCCTCCTGGAGCAGGCGGTGGAGCGCGGCGCTCCCCTCCCCCTCGAACTGACGATCACTCATGCGGCCCCCCTGGCCCCCTCCAGGTTGCCCCCTCGGCGGCGCAAGGGCAAGCAGCGTCCGCCCCTCGGGATGGGTAGGATCGACGGCGTGGTCGTGCTGGAGGTCGAGTCGGGCGACCGGGAGGGCGAGCGGATCCCGCTGGCGCCGACCGGGCCCGCACGCCTGACGCTGGGGCGCGGCGTCGAGGCGGACCTGCGCTTCGGCGACTCGACCATGTCGCGGCTGCAGGCCGAGCTGGTCCACGAGCACGGCGCCTGGCACCTCGTCAACCACAGCAAGCACGGCTCGTTCGTGGGGCGCCGCCACCTGCAGGGCGACGGCGCGCGGCGCCGGCTCCAGCCGGGCGACGAGCTGGTGCTCGGCGAGACGCGCCTGCGCTTCCTCGACACCGACCCCGCGCGCCGGGGCGGCGCCGACACGCTCACCCCCGAGACGCCCACGATCGCCGCGCCGCCGAGCGGCGCCGGGTACGACAGCGACGGCATGTTCCACTCGGGGCAGACGCTGGTCAGCGTGCCCGAGGACTCCGACCCCGACCGCTCCTTCGTCTACCTGCTCGGCGGGCTCGGCGCGGCGGGGCCCAGCCTGCGGGTCAAGACGCGCCGCCTGTACTTCCTGGCGATCCTGTGCGTGCTCGGCCTGGCGGGCTGTATCGCGACCGGCACCCTGATCCTGCTCCCGACCGCCCTGGCCCGCCCGGGCCTGATGCTCGCCGCCTCCGCCTTCGCGCTCCTGCCCGCGATCCCCTACGCGCTCCTGATCAAGTTCCTCGACCGCAACGACCAGATCCCCTGGAAGAACTTCGTGGCCTGCCTGCTGTGGGGCGGGACCGTCGGCTGCGGGCTGTCGCTGGTGCTCAACACCGCCGGCAGCCGCTACCTCGCCATGGTGTTCACCCCGGCCGAGGCCTGGAGCCTCACGGCGATCCTGATCGCGCCGCTGGTGGAGGAGGCGTGCAAGGGGCTGGCCGTGCTCGTGCTGTTCTGGATCCTGCACGACGAGTTCGACAACGTGCTCGAGGGGCTGATCCTGGGCGCCGCCTCGGGGCTCGGCTTCGCGCTGGTGGAGAACTGCATCTACAACGTGCGGTTCCTGGCCGAGGGGAGCGACACGTTCGCGGTCATGGGCACCTACCGGGCGCTCGTCAACGCGCTGATCGGGCACCCGATCTACACCGCCATGACCGGGGCCGGGCTGGGGCTGTTGCGCGAGCTGCCGCGCGGCGGCGTGAAGCGCCTCCTCTACCCCGTGCTCGGGCTCGGGACCGCGATCGCCATGCACGTGATCTGGAACGCGGCCGCGGTCTACCTCGGGGACGTGCTCGGCGACCCGCGCGGCGTGCTGACCCTGATCGTGAACGCGGCGGTGTTCGGCGGCGCGGGCGTCCTGTTCGCGCTCGCGGCCTACGTGTTCGCCGCCAGCCGCGAGCGCCGGGTCATGGTCCGCTACCTCGCCGAGGAGGTCCGCAAGGGGTTCGTCGAGCCCGAGGAGCTGCGCTCGTTCCACGAGCCGCTCGGGCGGGTGCGGTTCGAGCTCGAGGGCCTGCTGCGCCACGGCTGGCGGGTGTACCGCCACCGCAAGGCGCTGCGCCGCACGCAGGTCGAGCTGGCCTTCCGCAAGTGGCACCTCGCCAAGGGCGACGCCCCGCGCGGCGACACCGTGGACGCCTACATTCGCCAGGCGCGCCTCAAGATCCGCGACCTGCGCAACGAGCTCAACCTGCTGGAGGGGCGCCGGGCGGGGCTGGAGGCGGTGTAGGAGGAAGAGGAGGCGGCCATCCTCGAACGACAGTCATTTCTGACTTCTAATTCCATGTTAATGTTTCATGTTTCCTGGTCGGGGGAAATGCGAAATATCAACAGGGAATTAGAAATTAGAAATTGAAAATGGCTGTCGCTGGGGCGCCGAGCTCCTTGGCGCTACTTCTACTAAGACCGACCGACCGACCTACCGCACCAGCACGATCACCGGGCGCGCGCGCTCGACGTACTGCTCCATGTAGACCGCCCGGCCGCGCTCGGCGGCGGCGCCGTGGCCGGCCTGGGTCCAGGCGAAGCGCTCGTGGCCGAGCACCTCGGCGGCCGCCATGGCCTCGGCGTCGGCGGGCAGGCGGAGCTTGAACCACTCCGCGACCTTGCGCGCGACCTCGAGGGGCACGCCCCGGATCGGCTGGTCGCGGGAGGCCGGGTCGAGCTTGTCGAGGAGCGTGCCGGGGCGGTTCGCCTTGACGTAGCGGCGAAGCGGCTGGAAGGCGGGGGCCTTGTCGGGGCCGGGGGCCGCCTCGACGTACGCCGCGTACTGGCCGACCGTGAGCGGGCCCGCCGCGTAGAGGTCGTCGACCCGCGCCGTCTCGCCGCCCACCACGACCTGGCGCGCGCTCACGGGGCGCAGGACCAGCTCGAGCCCGTGGACCGCGTAGGCCACCCGGCCGTCCCCGAGCGGCCGCTCGCGCGGGATCCCAGGCGGCGGGTCGGTCAGGCCGCCGTCGCCGCTGGGCCCGCCGACGGGACCGTCGCCTCCCTGGGCGCCGGGCCCGGCGCTCGGCCACTCCTGGCCCCGGTCGCGGGCGAGCTCGCGTTCGAGCCGCGCCACCTGCTCGCCCTTGCTCGCCGCCTCGGCCTCCCGCCCGGCCTCCTGCTTGAGCGCCTCCACCTCGGCGATCAGCTCCTCCAGCCGGGCCTGCTTGGCCTCCAGCTCCTGCTCGCGCCGGCGGCGCTCCGCCTCCTCCCGCGCGCGCTCCTCGCGCTCGAGCTGCGCCGCCTGCTCGCGCTCGCGCCGCCTGCGCTCGATCGCGGCCTGCCGGCGCCGCTCCTCCTCCTCGCGCTCGGCCCGCTCGCGCGCCAGCCGCTCCTCCGCCACGCGGCGCGCCTCGGCCAGGCGCGCGGCCTCGGCCTCCGCGGCGCGCAGCCGCTCCTCGGCCTCGGCGCGCTCGCGGGCCAGCTGGGCGCGCTCCGCCTCCAGCGCCTCGAGCTCCGCCTGCTCGCGCTCCCGGCGGGCGCGCTCGGCCGCCTCCGCCTCGGCCTGCCGCTGCGCCTCGGCGGCCTGCTGCGCCTCGGCCTCGCGACGCGCGGTCTCCTGCGCCTCGGCCTCGCGGCGGGCGGTCTCCTGCGCCTCGGCCTCGGCCAGGGCGGCCGCGTCAGGGCTCGGATCGCCGGCGCCCTGCGGCTGCACCGGCGGGGTGGAGTCCTGGGGCTGGGTCGGCGTGATCGCGACCGCGGGCTCGGACCCGGAGGGCCGCCAGAAGGCCGCGACGCCGCCCACCACCAGCAGCACGACCCCCGCGGCGACGACCAGCGGCGCCCGCCCGCTCGGGCGGACCGGCGGCGTGGGCGGGCGCGTCTCGGCGAGCGCCTCGCCGAGCGCGTCGGGGATCGTCGCCATGCGCCCGCTGCCGCGCCGGTGCCCCAGGGTCGAGGCGCGAATGCCCGGCAGGTCGAGCTCGAGCGCGTCGAGCTCGGCGAGGACCCCCTCCGCGTCGGGGCGGTCGGCCGGGTCCTTGTTCAGCATGCGCAGCACGAGGCGGTCGACGGCCGGCGGGATCTCCGCGTCGGGCGCCCGCTCGCGCGGCGGCTGCGGCGGCTTCGCCATGTGCATGAACACGAGCGAGCGGATCGTGTCGGCGTCGAACGGGCGCGTGCCCGTGAGCATTTCGTAGAGCATGCAGCCGAGCGAGTAGACGTCGGCCCGCCCGTCGAGCTGACCGCCCTCCACCTGCTCGGGCGGCATGTAGTGCGGCGTCCCCAGCGCCTGGCCGGCCGTGGTCAGGCTGTCGCCGCCCTCGGACGTCCCGCCCGAGTCGAGCATCTTCGCCAGCCCGAAGTCGCACACCCGCACCAGGTCGACGCCCAGCTCGTCGCGCTCGACCAGCATGTTCTCGGGCTTGAGGTCGCGGTGCACGATCCCCTTGTGGTGCGCCTCGGACAGCGCGAGCAGCACCTGCCGCGCGATCCCGAGCGAGCGCTCCAGCCCGGGGCGCGGCGTCTCCTTGAGGATCTCCCGCAGGCTGCGGCCCGGGCTGTAGTCCTGCACCATGTAGAGCAGGCCGTCTGGGGTCTCCTCGCAGGCCCGGGTGGCCACCGCGTTGGGGTGCACGAACTCGAGCGCGGCGCGCGCCTCGCGCAAGAAGCGGCGCCGGACGTCGGGCCGGTGCGCGAGGCCCGGGTGGACGACCTTGATCGCCACGGGCCGGCCGAGCAGCTTGTCGCTGGCGCGGAACACCGCGCCCATGCCGCCCGCGCCGAGCAGCTCCTCGATCACGTACTTGCCGATCGTGCGCCCGGTGAGCCCGCCGAAGAAGCGCTCGGTGTCGACGTGCACGGGGCCGGTCTCGGCGGTGGCCGCGTCGCCGTTCGCCGGCGGGGGCGGGCTCGTCTCGGGCGGGGTCGGCAGCACGCCCGCCACCGAGAGCGCGCTGTGGTCGAGCCGCGAGCTGGGGGGCTGGGCCGGCGGCTCCGCGCGGGGAGCCGCGCTCGGCGGCGTGTTCGCCTGCGTGACGGCCCAGGCCTCGGGGGTCGAGGTGTCCGCCGCCGCCAGCCGGTCGCTCCCGCGGCGGACGGCGCCGAACGGCGGCTGCCCGCTGGCGCTCAGCGCCTCGCGCAGCGCCGCCGCGAACGCCCCGGCGTCGGCGTAGCGCTCGCCCGGCGCCTTCGCCATGGCGCGGCGGATCACCGGGTCGAACGCGGCGAGCTCGGGGCGGTCGAGCGAGGGGATCGGGGCGGTGCGGTGCTGCTCGAGCATCTCGAGCACGGTCTTGCCCTGGAAGGGGAGCACCCCCGAGAGGCACTGGTAGAGCATGACGCCGACCGCGTAGATGTCGGTGCGCGGGTCGACCTCGCTCCCGGTCGCCTGCTCGGGCGACATGTAGGCGACGGTGCCCATGACCTGCCCGGCCAGGGTCAGCACCGACTCGGCCCCGTCGCCCGCGCGGAGCTTGGCGATCCCGAAGTCGAGGATCTTGGCCCGCAGGTCGGGGCCGTCCTCGATCATGACGTTCTGCGGCTTGAGGTCGCGGTGCACGATCCCGGCCTGGTGCGCGACCGCGAGCGCGTCGAGGACCTGCCCGAGGACGTGGACCGTGGCGCCGGGCGAGAGCCCCGCCGACTCGCGGATCCAGGCGTACAGCTCGCGCCCGCGCACGAACTCGAACGCCATGGTCAACAGCCCGCCGGTCCCGCTCCCGTCGTCGTACTCGTAGATCTCGATCGCGCCGGGGTGGCGGAAGCGCGCGGCGGCCTTCGCCTCGCGGCGGAAGCGGCCGGCGAAGCCGGACTCGCGGGCCAGCTCGGGCTTGATCACCTTGAGGGCCACGGTCCGGTCGAGCGTGGTGTCGACCGCCCGGTAGACCGCGCCCATACCGCCCTCACCGAGCTTCTGCTCGATGAGGAACTTGCCGATTCGTTGCCCGACGAGCGTCTCCGCGCTGGAGCCCACCCGCCCTCCTGCTCAAGGGTCTGAAGTCAAGTTAGGTGAACCGGCCCGATCGAACAAGGCGACGGAGATCCGGCAGCGGAGGCGGCGCTACGTCGGCGGCCAGTCCATGGGACGGCGACCTCGGGTCGCCGCCTCGAGCAGTTGCCGCTGGAAGGGGTTGTCGTCGCGCCACACGTCGCCGGCCAGGACGCTCACGATCCCGCGGTGCAGGGTCACGTCGGGGGCCTCGACGAAGAACGCGTTCTGGACCAGGCCGGTGGCGTAGAACCGGTGGATGAACGCCGCGAACGTCAGGTAGCCCTGCTTCATGTGGGCCTCGAGCGGCGCGACCAGCGCCGGGTCGTGCTCGCGCCCCTCCGAGAGGGCCGGGCCGAGCAGGGCCGCCAGCTGCATGGCGCCCGTCAGCGCGAGCGAGACGCCCGAGGAGAACACCGGGTCGAGGAAGCAGGAGGCGTCGCCCACGCAGGCCCAACGCGGGCCGCTGGCGCGGGTGTTGATGTAGCTGAAGTCGTTGATGATGTGCACCGGGCCGCGCGGGCAGCCCGCGGTGAGCCGGGTCAGCAGCGGGGAGTCGGCGAAGGTCGCCTCGAGCAGCTCGGGCGAGACCTTCCCCTTGGCCTTGACCACGCCCACGCTCAGCCGGCCGCGCCCGAGCGGGATCACCCATACCCAGCCGTCGGGGACGAGGAGCACCTTGATGTTCCCCGTCGTCTCCAGCTCGGCGCGCGCCTCGGGGCCGAGCTCGAACACGTGGCGGAACACGGCCGCCTGGCCGAACCCGCGGTGCAGCGCCAGGGTCTTGTGGCGGCGCGCCAAGAAGGCGTGCTGGCCCGAGGCGTCGATCAGGTAGCGCGCGGCGAGGCGCTCGCCGCCGTCGAGCAGCGCGGCGACCTCGTCGGCGCCGAGCTCGACCTCGCGCACGTTGCCCTGCACGTGGCGGGCACCGAGCTCGACCGCGCGCCTCAGCAGCCGAGCGTCGAGGTCGGCGCGCTCGACCTGCCAGGTCTGGGGGTGCGGCCAGGGGCCGCCGTCGAGCGCGTCGGCGAAGCGGAACGCGGCCACGCGCCCGGTGGCCTCGTCGACGAACTCGGCGCCCTCCTTGACCAGGAAGCCGCTCATGTCGATCCCCAGGCGCGCCAGCGGCGTGTTGGAGCAGGGGAGCAGCGACTCGCCGATGTGGAAGCGGGGGTACGTGTCGCGCTCGACGATCGTCACGCCGAAGCCGCGCTCGGCCAGGAAGGCGGCGGAGGCCGAGCCGGCCGGGCCGGCGCCGATCACGAGGACGTCGCAGGATGAGGTCACGCTGGGGAGGGCTCCTCGGCGGCGGCCGGGGCCGCGCCGGTCAGGATCAGGGTGGTCGGGGCCAGGACCAGGCTCGACGAGACGCCCAGCCCGATGGTGAGGCCGATCGCGCGCAGCACCGGCTGCTCGGAGAGCGCCAGCAGCGCGAACGCGAGGCAGGTCGTGGCGCAGGCGATGGCGATGCTGAGCAGCGTCGAGCCCAGCCCGCGCTCCGCGCCGGCCGGGCGGCGCGCCGCCTCGACCAAGAAGATGCCGTAGTCGGCGCCCGTGCCGAGCACGAGCAGCAGCGCCACGAGGTGGAGGAGGTGGAGCGACTCGCCGAGCAGGGCCAGCGCGGCCACGGTCGTGAGCGCCCCGAGGAGCGCGGGCGTGAACGCGGCGAACACATCGCGCGGGCGGCGGTAGCGCGCGGCGACCACGGCCAGCATGGCGAGCACGCCGATCGCGAGCAGCCGGAGCACCTGCCCGCGGTAGCTGCCCCACACCCGCGCGAGGAACCGCTCCTGGTCGAAGTAGCGCACCCCCTCGAGGTCGGCGAACCGCGCCGCGAGCCCCGCGCCGTCGCGGACCTCCCGCAGGAGCGTCAGGATCATGACCCCGTCCTCGCCCTCGATCACCAGTCGCCCGGCCAGGCCGCCCAGCGGGGTGGCGAGGACGTCCTCGAGCGTGAGCGGCGCGGGGGCGGGGCCGGAGAGGGCGCCCAGCCCCTCGGCGAACGCCTCGGGGCGGAAGCCGGCCGCCGCCAGCGCCGCGCGCAGGCGCTCGGCGAGGTCGGCGCGCGCGGCCAGGCCGGCGGCGTTCTCGGCCTGCAGCTCGGCGGACCACAGCAGCGCGTGCAGCGAGCGGAAGCCCCCCAGCTCGCCCGCCGCGACGGCCGCCTCCAGCCGGAGCGCCGCGGCGTCGTTGCGGCGGAGCGCGGTCTCGGCGTCGGGGCCGAGCGCGACGACGAACCGGGCCCCGTCCGCGCGCGAGACACGCGCGCGCACCCGGTCGCGCTCGGCGGCCAGGTCCGGGTCCTCGGCGTAGAGCCGCTTGGGGCTGTCCTCGAACTCGAGCCGCGGCAGGCCCAGCGCGCAGAGCGCGAGGGCGCTCAGCGGGAGCGCGACCAGCACCCGGCGGCGCGCGCGCAGCGCGTCCAGGAGCGCGCCCGCGGCGGCCGCGAGGCGGACGTGCAGGGCGGGAGGTCGGCTCGCCTGGGGCAGCAGCGGCGCGACCAGGAACCTGGTCGCGAGCAGCGCCGCCAGCACCCCCACCACGCCGAACGTGGCGATCTCGCGGATCCCGGGGAACGAGGTCGTGAGCAGCCCGGCGAACCCGGCGGCGGTCGTGAGCGCGCCCAGCAGCAGCCCGTGCCACATGCGGCGCAGCGTGACCACCCCGGCCGCCTCCCCGGGCGCGGCGGCGTTGGGGTCGAGGGCGTGATGGTTGACGAGATGGGTCGTGTAGTCGATGCACACGCCCATCAGCGCCGACCCGAACGCGAGCGTGATCCCGTGGACCTCGCCGAACAGGAGGAGGTTCGCCGTGAGCCCGCTCAGGACCCCGGCCGCGAGGGTGGCGAGCCCGAGGGCCAGCGCGCGCGCGCTGCGGAACAGCCCGAGGAACAACAGCACGATCCCGGCGGTCGAGAGCAGCGAGATCCGCGACACGTCGCGGCGCACGCTGGCCTCGGAGGCGAGCGCGATCGGCGCCACCCCGGCGCGCTCCAGGCGGAGCGCCCCGCGCCCGGCCGCGGCGGCAGCCTGCTGCTCGGCCGCGAACGCCGCGTCGACCGCCTCCTGCAGCCGCCGCTGAGCGGCGGTCGCGAAGGCCGAGCGGCGGCTCTCCACGAACAGCGCCGCCTCGCCGTCGGGCGTGAGGTAGCGCCCGTCGCGCACGCCGAGGCCGCCCGCCCGCGTCGCCTCCAGCCGGCGGATCACCCCCCAGAACGCCAGGAGCGGGTCGCGCGGGGCCAGGTTCTTGACCAGCGCCGCCGAGGGCAGGCGGAGCTGGGCCAGGAGCGCGTCCACCGCCTCGGCCAGCCCCTCGTCGCTCAGGCGGGCCGGGAGCTCCTCCTCGGGGCGGTCCGAGAGGAACAGGAGCGCGCGGGGCAGGTACAGCGCGCGCAGCGCCTCGTCGACCCCCTCGGGCGGGCCGCTCTCGACCCGGGCCACCTCGGGATGCCCGCGCAGCCGCTCGGCCATGCCGCTGGCCGCGGCGATCGCCGCCTCCGCGGACTCGCCGCGGATCGTGAGCACGAGCATGCGGTTGAGGTCGGACTCGGCCAGCCGGCGCGACACCCGCACCAGCTCGTCCTCGCTGGCCGCCCCCAAGAACCGGGTCACGTCGTTGGTGACGCGCAGCCGCGCCGCGCAGAACACGCCCATGGCGGTCAGCAGCAGCAAGGAGGCGATCACCGAGGCACGCCCGGGCGCGATCACCGCGGCAGTCTACGCAGCTCGGAGCGGAGCGGGACCTGTGGGGGTGGGGACGGCCCGTGCCCCCGCTCTTGGAGACCACCCGCCTCGGGCCCCGAGCTAAATTAGACTCGCGGCACGGCGCGCACGCGCGCTGGGAGGGCGACGTGGCGGCGTGGATCGACTTCTTCGTGGCCGGCGCGGAGCAGGACGGCCCTCCGGCGATCGAGGCGGTGGTCGAGCTGGTGGGGGAGCTCGTCGCCGAGGGCGGGCTGACCCCGGGCTGGCACGTGGTCGCGGGCGAGCAGGTCGACCCGACCCTGCCGCTCGCCACGGTCAACAACGCGATCTCGTCGATCGCCTCGGGCGAGGGCACCGAGGGGCTGGCCGACGCGCTGCGCGAGGCGCCCTGGGGCGAGGACCCGGTGGCCCTGGTGTTCGAGGCCGGCATGAGCTGGAAGGAGCGCGGGGCCACGGTCCGCGCGGACGTGGTCCTGTGCGCGCTGCCGAGCCCGGTGGTGATCGAGCCGGGCGCCGCGGCCGACCGCCCGGACCGGACGCCCCTGCGCACCGCGTTCTACGTGTGCCTCACCGGCAAGGGCTGCCCCGACGCGCTGCGCGGGCTCGCCTACGAGCAGGTCCTGACGCGCCACCTCGGCGCGCTGCGGGCGTTGCCGACCTACAGCTGACGCGCCAAGAAGGCCTGCAGCCGGGCCACGAGCTCCTCGCGCGCCTGCGCGGGCTCGAGCAGCTCGGCCTGCTCGCCGTAGGTCAGCGCCTTGCTGACCGCCCAGGCGAGCGAGTGGCAGGTGTGGCCGACCACCAGCGAGCCGTCGGGGAGCGGCTCGAGGCGGCCGTCGGCGTAGTCCTCGCTGGCGAAGCGGGCGGCCTCGCCGGCGTCGAACCGCAGGCGCACGTGCCAGGTCTCGCCGACCCCGATCCTGGCGACGTACTGGTGCACGTCGAACGCCTCGGGGGGCGCGAAGCGCGGCGCGGCCGTGTCGATCTTGAGCCCGTCGATCCGGTCGAGCCGGAACGTGCGCACGTCGGCGGCCTGCTCGCAGTAGCCGACGAGGTAGGTGTTCCCCTGCTTGTCGCCGCGCCCGTAGGGGCGCACCCGGCGCCAGCGGACCTCCTCGCTGCTGCGCGAGTAGTAGCGGAACTCCACGGGCGTCCGCGAGGCGACCGCGGCGTCGATCATGGCGAGCTTGTCGCCCACGTCCTCGGTCTTGGAGGCCTCGATCCGCCCCTCGAGGCTCGCCATGTCCTCGCCGAGCACCATGGCGTCGAGCGCCTCGAGCAGCTCGATGTAGGCCTCGTACAGCGGCCCGTCCTCGGGGACCTGCAGCCGCGCGATGGCGAGGCGCAGCGCGAGGGCCTCCTGGAGCGTGAGGCGGGCCGGGCGGGCGAAGTGGTCGGCGAAGTCGACCGTGACGTGGTCGTCCTCGATGTTGACCGAGATGTAGTCGTTGGGCAGGTAGGGCGGGGTGCCGCACAGCAGGATCGCGTTGAGGTCGCCCTGCAGCTCGCGCTTGCTCACGCCGAGGGTGCTCTGGAGCTCGGCCAGGGAGATCCCGCCGCGGCGGCGGATCAGGGGGATGATCGAGAGCAGCCGGCGCAAGCGCGGGACGGGGTTGCTCACGACGTCTCCTGGTAGCGGGCCAGGACCTCGCGCGCGAGCGCGCGCAGCTCGTCGGCGAGCGGCGCGGGCGAGAGCACCTCGATGTTCGGCGCGAAGCGGAGCAAGAAGCGCAGGAAGCGCCGGCTGCTGCGCACCTCGAACTCGAGCACCTCGTGCTCGTCGTCGCGCTCGACCGAGCGGGCCGAGGGGACCAGGGCGCGCACCTCGGTGGCCACCGGCCCCTCGAACCGCACGCGCGCGGTGACGGGCTCGGGCGCGCCCTCCTCGGCCCACTCCCAGCGGGCCTTGCCGAGGTGGCGCCGGACGCGGAACCCGGGCGGGATCTCGTACTCCGGCGCGTCCTCGTCGGCGCCCGCGAACTGCACCACGCCCTGGATCCGCTGCAGCTTGAACACGCGGATCGCGCCGCGGGCGTGGCTCCAGCCCACGAGGTACCAGGCGCCCGCGTCCCAGGCCTGGCTGGAGAAGCCCAGGCCGTAGGGGTCGACGGTGACCTCGCTCTCCTGGCCGCGGCCGAACGTGAAGTAGCGGAACCGCACGCGGCGGTGGCGCAGCACGGCCTCGGAGAGGAGCTCGAGGTTCTGCCCGACGAGCGGCAGGCGCGCCTCGACCCGGCGCGCGGCCGCGCCCGTGGGCTCGAGGGCCTCGGTCGCCGGGAGCGGCGGGGCGGCGTCGTCCTCGTCGATCAGGAAGCCGAGCTTCACGAGCGCCGAGCGCAGGTCGGCCGACAGGCTGCCGCCGTCGGTGTGCGCCCAGGCGTAGAGCAGGCGCAGGATCTGCCCCGACTCGGGCGGCAGGTGGAGCGTGGCGTCGAGGAAGTAGTCCTTGCGCGAGATCGAGTAGCCGTCCTGGCCGAACGCCCCGCCCGGCGCGTGCTCGATCGGGATCCCGATGTCGCGCAGCACCTTCTTGTCGCGCTCGAACCGCCGCATGAGGGAGTCGCGGCTGGCGCCGTCGTTGTAGCCGGTCACCTTGCCGAGGATCTCGGCCACCGGCACCGGCTTCTCCGCGCGCAGGAGCACCGCGATCAGGTTGAGGATCCGCTCGCTCTTGGGGACGCGATCGGGCGGCGTCCGACCGTCCTGGAAGTGGACGTGGTCGCGGTCGTCGTCGCGCTCGTCCTCGTCGTCCTCGTCGTCGGCCATCGGCGTCGACCCGTGCGGTTGCGGCCCTGGAACGGCGCTCAGTCTACCGCCTGCGCCTGCGCCCGCCAGCGAAGCTCACCG
>CAZMSZ010000027.1:17566-19685 GCA_964569055.1 uncultured Planctomycetota bacterium
CGCCCCGGCGCTGTGGGATCCATGTGGAGAAGCGGGGCCCCGACCCTGGGTAGCGCCCGCCTTGGACGGGTCTCCGACCCTGGGTAGCCCCAGGGTCGCCCCCGCTCGAGCTCGGGCTTCAGCCCTGGGCAGCGTGTGGCCGATGAGGAGCAGATCGGACCAGGAGAGCGGGCGTCATGAAGCAGGGCGAGCGGCAGGCGCCTCGAGGCGAGCGCGAGGGACGGCTCTGGACCCGCGCGCGCCGCGCGGCCGAAGGGGAATGGCCCGCCGAGGTCAGCTCGGCGTCGGGCGGCCGGCGCCAGCGCGAGCGGCCGGAGCGCACGATCTTCGACCGGGTCGAGCAGGAGCAGCGCAAGCGCTACGCGGAGGCGGCGCTGCTGCGGCGGGAGCGGGCGGCGGCGGCCAGCGAGCGCGTCCGGCGCGCCGGGTCCGTGCGGGAGGCCGGGAGCGAGGGCGCGCTCGGCCGGGCCGGCGCCGCGGCGGGGGCCGCGGGCGAGATGAACGCGCTGCTGAGCGCGCTCGGACGAGAGCTCGAGCGAGGCCCCGAGCGACGGGCGAGCGGGGCGGCGGAGGACGAGCGCGACCCGCTGCGGGCGGTCGCCGGCACCCTCGAGGGGCTGCGCGCGAGCGCGGCGCGGTTCGAGGAGCAGGTCGGCCGGCTCGAGGAGGCGATCGCGGCCGGGGCGGCGCGCGCCCTCGACGACGCCCGCGCGCTCGAGGCCGCGCTCGGCGCGGCCACCGACCGCGTGCTCGAGCAGGGGCGCGAGGACGCCCGGCGCGAGGAGTCGCGTCAGCTGCAGCTCCTGCAGGGGCTGCACGAGGTGAGCCTGCGCCTGAGCGAGAGCAACACGCTCGCGACGCTCGGGACCAAGCAGCAGGAGACCGCGGCGGCGCGGCTCCATGACCTGCACGAGGAGCTGATCGACCTGGTCCAGCGCAGCCACACCCAGGCCCTGACGGAGATGCACCGGCTGCACGAGGAGGTGCGCGAGCGCGAGGAGGCGCTCGCCCGCCGCAACCGCCTGGCTCTGGTGGGCTCGGTCGGGTTCCTCGCGATCCTGGGGGTGACGCTGTTCTTCGACCGCCCGGCGCCGGCGCCGGCTCACGCGCCCGCGCAGGCCGTGGTCGAGCGAGCGCCCGCGCGCCCCCCGAGCCGCACGGCGCCCGTGCCGGCGGGCATGGCGCGCGAGCAGGGGGACTGAGCGCGAGGGCGCCGGTCAGCGATCGCCGTTTGCAAGCTGTCCGGCCTCCTCACAGGAACGCCAGGCCCGTGTCCTCCTCGGGCGCCGGGAAGGCGGCGTCGATCCGGGCCACGTCGTCGGCGGTGAGGCGCAGCCCGAGCGCGCCGGCGTTGTCCTCGACGTGCGCGGCGCGGGAGGCCTTGGGGATCGTGAACGTGCCCTCCAGGCGGGTGAGGAAGGCCAGCGTCACCTGCGGGATCGTGGCGCCGTGGCTCGCCGCGACCTCGGCCAGCACACGCCCGCCCTTGGTGCGCGCGCTCGTCGGGGCCTTGCTCCCGAAGGGGCTGTAGCCCACCAGCGCGATCTGGCGGGCCTGGCAGTAGGGGATCAGCCTCAGCTCGACCCCGCGGTGGGCGAGATCGTAGTAGACCTGGTCGCACACCACCTTGCCGGGCCCGATCGCGGTCTCGGCCTCCTCGAGGTCGGCCACATCGAAGTTGGAGACGCCCAGCCAGCGGGTCTTGCCCTGGCGCACCAGCTCCTCGAGGCCGCGCAGCGTCTCGTCGAGGGCGACCTTGCCGCGCCAGTGGAGCAGGTACACGTCGAGGTGGTCGGTGCCGAGCTTGCGGAGCGAGCGCTCGCAGGCCTCGATCGTGCCGCGGTAGGTCCCGTTCTCGGGCAGGACCTTGCTCACCAAGAACACGTCCTCGCGGCGGCCGCCGCGCGCGCGCCAGCTCGCGAGCGCCTCCCCGACGAGGTCCTCGGCCTCCCCGTACAGCTCGGCGGTGTCGACGTGCGTCAGCCCGAGCTCGAGCCCGCGCACCAGCGCGGCGGCCTCGCCCGCGGGGTCGGAGCCCATGTTCCAGGTCCCCTGCCCGATCACCGGGACCTCCGCGCCGCTCGCGCCGAACCGCCGCTTCATGTCGCCTCCGCGCCGC
>CAZMSZ010000027.1:19785-35799 GCA_964569055.1 uncultured Planctomycetota bacterium
CGTCCAGAGCGGCACCCACAGCAGCAGGACGGGCACGCCGACCGCCAGCACGGCGGCCGTCGAGACGAAGCCGAAGCGCAGGTACTCGACGAAGCCGAGCTCGTAGTGATCGCGGGCGCGCTCGGCCACGATGATGTTCGCGACCGAGCCGAGGAGCGTGAGGTTGCCGGCCACGGTGGTCACGAACCCGAGCAGCACCCAGGCCAGGAGCGGGTCGCCGCCCAGCTTGGTGAGGTGCGGGCCGATCAGCAGCACGAGCGGGACGTTGGAGACGGTGTTGCTCCCGACCGTCATGACGGCGGTGAACGCGGCGACCCCGCCGGGCCGATCGAGCCCCATGGCGGGCGCCAGGGCGGTCCAGGCGTCGTCGACCCAGCCGGTGCGCTGGAGGCCCGCCACCACCACGAACAGCGCCGCGAAGAACACGAGCAGCGGCCAGTCCACCCGGCCGAAGGCGGCGGTCGGCTCCTCGCGGCGCGCGATCATGAACACCAGCGCCCCGGCCAGCGCGGTGTAGCCCATGTGCCCCCCGGCCAGGAACGCGGCCGCCACGCCCACCAGCACCAGCGTCTCGAGGCGGAGCGGGCGCTCGGCGGGCGGGGTCGCGTCGGGCGCGAGGGCGGTCCGCGGGAGGGTCCGCCCGAAGTACAGCCACAGGAGGCCGAGGTTGACGGCGAGCCCGACCGCGACCGCCGGCAGCGAGGCGAGCAGGAACCGGGCGAACGAGAGGTCGCTCAGGCTGCCGATCAGCATGTTCTGCGGGTTGCCGACGAGGGTCGCCGCGCTGCCGATGTTGGCCGAGGTGGCGAGCGCCAGCAGGTAGGGCGCGAGCGGCAGCCCGCTCCGCACGCAGGCCGTGACCACGATCGGGGTCAGGAACAGGCACACCGTGTCGTTGACCAGGAGCGCCGACAGCGCCGCCGAGGCGAGCGAGACGCCGAGCAGCAGGCGCGGCGCGGTGGGGCACGCCAGCAGCAGCCTCCGCGCGGCCTGCTCGAACAGCCCGGCCTGCTCGAGGTAGGCGGCGATCAGCATCATGCCCAGCAGCAGCACGATCGTGTCGTGGTCGACGGCGGCGTAGCTCTGCTTGGGCGTGAGCGCGCCGATCGCGACCATCAGCACCGCCCCGAGCAGCGCGCCCGCCGAGCGGCCGATCGGGAGCAGGTGCAGCCGCCGCGTGGCGATCAGCGCGTACGTCAGGCAGAACACGGCCAGGATCGCGGCGTTCAGGGGAGCTAGCTCGGGTGGGGGTCAGCGGTGAGCCGTCAACGGGTAGCGCCGAATGGTTGAGCGGTCGCGTGGGCTTCTCGGCAAGCGCGCAGCCCTAGCCGAAGAAAACACGGAGTATCAACAGGCAATGACAAGCCTAATGCCAGAATGGCTGTCGCGCGAGCGATGGCGCCTTCTATTGGTATTCGGATCGGGATTTTCATTGATATTCCGTGTTTCTTCCTGTCTGAGGTAACCGCTCCGGCCGTCTGCCACTCCCTCCTACCCTTCCCCGCGCTTGCGCCCCTCGAGGCGGCGCAGGAGCGTGGTGCGGCTGAGGCCGAGCAAGGTGGCGGCGCGGGCGCGGTTCCCCTCGGTGGCGTCGAGCGCGAACTCGATCGCGCGCTCCTCGAGCTCGGAGCGCAGGGTGGGGAGGTCGAGGCCGTCGGCCGGGAGCGCGCCCGGGTGCTCGCCCAGGAGCCGGCGCGCCCAGTCGGGCGCCTCGCCGAGCACCCGCGTCACCTCGGTCGGGCCGCCGAGGCGGAGCGTGCGGTTGGTGCGCCGCGCCACGGCGAACCGGTCGATCGCCAGCAGCGCCCCGGCCTCGCGCTGGCTGTCGGCGCGCTCGACCGCCTGGAGCAGGTAGTGCCCCTCGAGCGCGTCGAGCAGCCGGTCGAGGTCGAGCGGGGCGGGGGGGGTGCTGCGAGGGCGCGGGCGGGCGGCGGCGCGCGAAGGGGTCCAGCCCTCGGGGCCGAGGTCGAGGTCGCCCACGTCGATCGCGTCCCCCTCGGTGAAGGCGCACGCCCGCTGGATCAGGTTGCGCAGCTCGCGCACGTTGCCGGGGAAGGGGTGCGCGCGCAGGGCCGCCTTGGCGGCCGGCGTGAACGCGGCGGTCGGCCGGTCGGGGGGGGTGAAGGCGCTCACGTAGTGCTCCGCCAGCAGCAGCACGTCGTCGCCGCGCTCGCGCAGGGGCGGCAGCTCGAGCGCGACCACCTCCAGCCGATAGAACAGGTCGGTGCGGAACGTGCCCTGGTCGACGTCGCGGCGCAGGTCGCGGTTGGTCGCGCACACCAGGCGCACGTTCGCCTCGAGGTCCTCGAGCGCGCCCACCCGGCGGAAGCGGCGCTGCTCGAGGAACCGCAGCAGCTTGGGCTGGATCGCCAGCGGCAGCTCGCCGACCTCGTCCAGGAACAGGGTCCCCCCCTCGGCCGTCTCGACCTGCCCGCGCTTGCGGGCGGTGGCCCCGGTGAAGGCGCCCTTCTCGTGCCCGAACAGCTCGCTCTCGAGCAGCGCCTCGGGGATCGAGGGGCAGTCGATCTGCACGAACGGCGCCTCCCCGCCCGTGGCCACCTGGTGGAAGTGGCGCGCGAGGGCGCTCTTGCCGGTGCCGCTCTCGCCCAGGATCAGGAGCGAGGTGATCCCGCTCTCCGCCACCCGCCCGAGCCGCTCCAGGACCGCCAGCCAGCTCGGGTGGCGGCCGACCGGCGCCTCGACCGGCCGGGCCGCGGGCCCGTCCGCGCGCCGCTCCCCGGCAGGGGCCGCGACGGGCGTCACGAGCGCCTCCTGCACCGCCGCCACGAGCTGGTCGAGGCGCACGGGCTTGGTGAGGTAGTCGGTCGCGCCGCCCTTGAGCGCCTTGACCGCCGTGGCGGCGTCGCCGTACGCGGTCAGCACGACCACCCGCTGCTGGGGGCGCCGCGCCCGCAGCGCGCGCAGCACCTCGAGCCCGTGCTGGTCGGGCAGGTTGAGGTCGAGCAGCACGAGGTCGGGCGCCTGGTCGGCGCACACGCTGAGCGCCTCGCGCCCCTGCTCGGCGTAGGACACCGCGAACCCGCGGTCCTCCAGGTAGCGCCCGGCGAAGCGGCGGAACGGCGCCTCGTCCTCCACGAACAGGATCCGGGGGGCGCTCACGGCTCGACCCCGACGCGCGGCAACAGGAGCGAGACGGTGGTCCCCTGCCCCAGCTCGCTCTCGAGGAGCACCCGCCCCTGGTGGAGGTCCACGATCCGCTTCACGACCGCCAGGCCGATCCCCGAGCCGTCGCGCGAGCGGCTGTAGAACAGGTCGAACACGCGCTCCTGGTCCTCGGGCGCGATCCCGCAGCCGGTGTCGCGCACCGCGAAGCCCGCCTGGGCGCCGCGGCGCACCACCGAGAGCTCGAGGCGGCCGCCGCCCGGCATGGCCGCCAGCGCGTTGCTGACGAGGTTGAGCAGGGCCTGCTTGAGCTGGTCGGAGTGGCCGAGCACGCGCACCGGCGCGCCGCCGTCGTCTTGCGCCAGCTCCACCCCGAGCTCGGCGGCGCGGTCGCGCACCAGCGCCGCCACGTAGCCCAGCACCGCGCCCGGGTCGACCTCGCTCAGGCTCGGCACGCGCCAGCGCGCCAGGTCGAGCGTCTGCTGCACGAGGCGCTGCAGCCGCTCGATCTCGGTCTGGAGCATGCCGAGCGACTCCTCGGCGACCTCGCGCTCGCGCGGGCGGTCGAGCAGGTACTCCACCCCGCTCTTGAGGTTGCTGAGCGGGTTGCCGAGCTCGTGGGCCAGGCCGGCGGCGAGCTCGCCGAAGGAGGCCAGGCGCTCGCGCCAGCGCATGCGCTCCTCGAGCTCGAGCTGGTCGCGCAGGTCGCGGGCGAGCTCGACCAGCCCGACCACCGCGCCGTCGCTCCCCGGCACCGGCGCGAAGGTGGCGAGCACCGGCACGACCTCGTCGTCGCGCGCGACGCGCTCGGTGCGGAGCACCACGCTGGTCCCCTGCGCCACCTGCGCCAGCGCGCGCTCGAGCTCGGCCCCGCGGTCGTCGGGCACCGTCGGCAGGAGCTGCCCGAGCACCTCGCCCGCCGAGTAGCGGTAGAGGGCCTCGGCGCCGGGGTTCCAGGAGGTCACCACCCCGTCGAGCGTGACCGTGACCACCGCCTCGGGCACGTTGTCGACGATCCGCGAGAGGAGGCGCATGCGCTCCTCGGCCTCCTTGCGGGCGGTGACGTCGCGGATGATCCCGTGGAACCCGCGGAGCTGCTCGCTCTGCACCAGCGGACGGACCGAGACCTCGACCACGCGCCGCCCGGCCGGCGTGTGGAGCTCGGCCTCGAGCGGCTCGCCGAGCTCCTGATCGGCCGCCCGCCAGTCGGAGCGGCGCGCCAGCGCGGCGGTCTGCTCCTGCAGCGCGCCGCCGAGCCCCTCGCCCAGGAGCGGCCAGAACGGGCCCCCGGCCGCCGCCGGCGCCAGGCCCAGGAGCGCGGCGGCCGTGCGCCCGAGCTCCTGCAGACGCCCCTCGGGGTCGACCGTGAAGTTGCCGTCGCGCGACTCGTGGAACAGCGAGCGGTAGCGCGCCTCCGAGCTCTGGAGCGCCGCCGTGCGCGCCTCCACCGCCGCCTGCAGCTCCTCGTTCCAGCGCGAGAGCCGGGCCTGCGCCTCCTCGAGCGCCGCGTTCGCCCGCTCGAGCTGCGCGTTGCGCTCCACCAGCTGCGCCACCAGCAGGTGCGCCTGGCAGTGGACGCCCGCCAGCTTGGCGATGAGGAGCAGCGGGCGCAGGTCCTCCTGCGTGAGCGCCTCGCGCGCGTCGTGGACGTAGACCACGCCCACGCTGCCGCCGCGGTGCGGCAGCCCGATCGCCAGCGCCAGCGCGCCGTCGCCCGCGCGCCCCAGCAGCGCCCCCGCGCTCTCGAACGCGCGCTCGATCAAGCTCTCGCGCACGGGCAGCGCGTCCTCGGCCAGCGGGTGCAGCTCGCCCTGGGGACCGACCGACGCGCACAGCGCCGGGCGCGGCGCGTCGTCCTCGCCGCGCAGGAGCACGAGCAGCGCGCGGCCGCCGACGGCCCGGGCGAAGTGCAGCCCCACCCGCTCGACGAGCTCGTCGAGGTGGCGCGCCTCGCTGAAGCCGCGCTCCACCCGGTGCACCAGCGGCAGCACCAGCGTCAGCCCCGAGCCGCGGTGGCTCGGCTCGAGGACCAGCTCCTCGTCGGTGTCGGCCACGAGCCGGACGTCGAAGCTGGGCGCCCCCTCGTCCTGGCCGAGCAGCCGGAACGCGTCGGACGGGGTCATGGCCGGGTCGAGCCCGGTGCGATCGGTGAACAGCAGCTCGGTGACCCCGACGTGGACGATGTCCCCCTCGGAGAGGGTGGCGCGCGCCACGCGCGCCCCGTTGAGGTAGGTCCCGTTGGTGCTGTCGAGGTCGCGCAGCTCGAACCGGCCGCCGCGCGCGAGCACCTCGGCGTGCTCGACCGAGACGAGGTCGTCGGGCAGCCGCAGGTCGACGCGGCCGCGGCCGATCACGGCGGCGCGCTCGACGGGGAGCACGCAGCCGCGGGTGGGACCGGTCAGCACGATCAGGTTGGGCACGCGGAGATTGTGTTTCGCGCTCGCTCCGCGAGCAACCGGCTCCGCGCGCTTGTGGTCGGCAGGATACCTCCCGTATCCTCCAGCCGTGGTCGCTCGCCGCCCGCCGCCGCTCCGCCTCGCCGCGACCTTGCTGGCCGCCCTGCCGGCGCTGGCCGGCTGCCCTCATCGCCGCGCGCCCGGCGGCGACGTGGCGGACGTGGGCTCGCGGGCCGCGCCCGGCGGGGCGGCCTCGCCCGAGGAGGCGCTGGCGCTGCTCGAGGAGGCCCACGCGCCGGGCGGGGCGCTGGCCCTGTACCGCGGGGCGACGGCCGAGACCCAGCGGGTGCTGATGGCGGCCGCGCTCCTGGGCGCGACCCTCGCCACGCTCGGCCCCGATCTCGACCCCGACCCGGCGGCGGAGCGCGAGCTGCGCGAGCTGATGGCGAGACACCACCTGGAGGCCCGCGCACCTGCGCCCGACGCGGGTGAGACGGACGGCGCCGAGGCGCCCGCGCCCGAGGTGCCCGAGCCCGAGCCGGCCGCGCCCGCGCGAGGCGCCGCCGCGCTCGAGCCGCAGCTCGCCGGGGTGGCGGACCGGGCCGGGCTGTACGCCGAGCTCGTCGCGTTCGTGGCGCGCAGCGGGCGCTCGCCGCTGCCGCGCTACGAGCGCGCGGCCGCGGCGCTCGAGGTCGAGGGGGACCTGGCGCGCACCCGGGTCGTCACCCGCGACGCCGAGGGCCGGCCGGGCGAGGAGGCCGTCGAGCTGCGCCGCGTGGGGGGCCGCTGGTACGTGCACCTCCCCGAGGCGGACCCGGGGCGGTGACGCGTCGCTGGATCGTGTCCGGCCCGGTCGACCTGGCCATGCTGGGGATCCCCCTGGCCCTGACCCTGGCGGTGCTCGCGCTGCCGCGCCCGGCCGAGGTGCCGCTGTGGGCCTTCCTGCTGCTGGTGGTCGCGTTCGACGTGGCGCACGTGTGGGCGACCCTGTACCTCGGCTACCTCGACGGGGCCGCCCTCCGCCGGCGCCCGCTCCTGTTCCTGCTGCCGATCCCGCTGCTCGCCGCCGCCAGCTATCGGCTCCACCTCCACTCGCCCGAGCTGTTCTGGACGCTGGTGGCCTACGTGGCGATCCACCACTTCGCCGCCCAGCAGTGGGGGTTCGTGGCGCTGTATCGGCTGCGCCACGGCGAGCGCGACCGGTGGGACCGCGCGCTCGACAAGTGGACGTTGTGGGTGGGCGCGCTCGGCCCGGTGGCGCTGTGGCACACCACCGAGCGGTTCGACTGGTTCGGCCACGGCGAGCGCTTCTTGCTCCAGCTCGACCCCGGGCTCCGCCCCGACATCCTGGCCGTGATGGTCGGTGTGGGGGCGGTCTACCTGGGCCGGCAGGTGCAGCACGCGCAGGCGGGGCGGTTCAACCTCGGCAAGAACCTGTGGATGCTCGCCGCCTGGTCGAGCTGGTCGGCGGGGCTGGCGCTCGCCGAGCACCCGCTGGCCTCGCTCGCCTGCATCAACCTGCTCCACGGGATCCCGTTCCTGATCCTGGTGTGGTTCCGGGTGCGCGGGAGCGGGCGCCCCGCGGGGGGCCTGCAGGGCTGGCTGGTGACCCGCCTGTGGGCGTTCTACGGGCTGGTGCTCGTGCTGGCCCTGCTGGAGGAGGGCGCCTGGGAGGGGCTGGTGTGGGGCACGTACACGGCGCGGCTCGAGCTGGCGCCGGCCGCCACCTCGCTGGTGGTGGCGCTCCTCGCCACGCCGCAGCTCGTGCACTACTACCTCGACGGCTGGCTGTGGAAGCTCGACGGGAGCAACCCCGACTGGGAGGCGGCTCTGACGCGTTCGTGACGATCGGACGAGCGGCGCGGGCTCTCATCCGCCGCGGAGGACCGCCCGATGCGCCGCCTCGCCCTCGCCCTGCTCGCCGCCCTGCTCGCGTCGCCCGCCGCGCTCCCGGCCCGCGCCGACGAGGCCCCGCGCCCGTACGACTGGGTCTTCTACTACCACATGGCCTACGACAACGACCTCGAGCGCTGCGGGCCGCCGATCCTGTCCATGCTGCAGCAGGGGCTCACGAGCGACCGCGTGGCCGTGGTCGTGACGGCGGACGGGCGCGGCGCCGAGGGCATGCGGCGGCTGGTGCTCACCCGCGCCGGCGCGCGCGAGGAGCGGCTCGACGAGGAGGGGAGCGCGGAGGAGGAGGTGCTGGCCGCCGAGCTGGCCTGGGTGAGCGCCAACCTCCCGGCCGAGAAGTACGCGGTGGTGTTCCTCGACCACGGCGGCGCGCTCGGCCAGATGTCCTTCGACGAGCGCCCGCGCCCCGGGCGGCGCAAGCACTGGCTCTACCCGCCCGCGGTGGGGCGGGTGCTGGCGGAGTGGCGGCGCGCGGCCCCCGGCGAGGTGGAGCTCGTGTTCTACCAGCAGTGCGGCAAGGGCTCGCTCGAGAACTACTACGCCTTCAAGGACGCGGCCCGGGTGGTCATGGGCTCGCAGACCACCGTCGGCGCGCCCAACGGCTACTACGCGCCCGTGCTGCGCGAGGTCGCGGAGCGCCCCGAGCTGGGCGGCCTCGAGCTCGCCGCGCTGATCGCGCGCCACGAGCCGGCCTCCATGTTCACCAACTACGCCGCGCTCGACGCCGCGGCGCTCGCCGAGCTGCCCGCGCGCCTCGACGCCGCGCTCGCGCCGCTCCTGGCGGTGAGCGAGCTGAGGACGGGGCTGATGCGCTCGGAGGTGCCCTCCTGCTTCGGCTTCCCGCCGGAGCAGCCGCTCGAGCTGTTCTACGACGGCCTGGCCGTGCTCGAGCGGCTCTACCGGGTCAACGACCTCGACCGCGCCCCGCTCGAGGCGTTCGCCGCCTGGGTCGGCGAGCGGCTGGTGCGCGTGCACCGCGTCTCGCCGCGCCACGAGCGCGAGGCCGCCGAGTGGTGCGGGTTCTCGCTGTTCGTGCCGCTCAGCGCGCGCGCGCTCGCGCCCTACCAGGAGGACTACTCGATCTACCGCGACACCCGTCTGGCCGAGCTGCACCGCGCGGTGATCGCGGCGGCCCGGCGCGAGCTCGTCGAGCGTGCGCGTCGCTCGCGCGCGAGCGGGCCGCCCGCGGCGGAGCCGCCCGCGCCGCCCGCGCGCGAGGTGTTCTGATCGCGGTCGCGGGCGAAGCAAGCGGCCCCGCTCGCCCTCGATTGCGCTACGATCGGGCGCCGCGGCGGGCGCGAGCCCGCGCGTTCGCCGACAGGGCCGGCCACACCGCCCCCGACGGCCCCGACCCCGCGAGAGGAGCCCTGTCCATGGACCGCCGCGCGCCGAGGTCAGCTGCACGGACCCTGCTCGAGGCGCTGGCCTGCGGGCTCGCGCTCCTGAGCGCCGGCTGCGGCCGCGGCGCGGCGCAGGCGCCTGCGCGCCCGCAGGCGGCGCTCGCGCCGCCGGTCGAGGCCCTCCCCGCGCGCACCGGCGCGCTGCCGCTCGAGGAGCGGCTGAGCGGGCTGGTGCGCGCCGCCAACCAGGTCGAGGTGCGCGCCGAGCTCGAGGCCAGCGTGGTGGCGGTGCTCGTCGAGAGCGGCGATTCGGTCCAGCAGGGCCAGGTGCTGGTGCGGCTCGACGACGAGGAGCTGCGCCAGCAGCTCCGGCAGGCCCAGGCCACCGTGCGCCTGGAGGAGTCGGGGGTGCTGGTGGCCCGCGCGCGGGCGGCCGAGCTCGCCGCGCAGGTGCGGCGCACGCGCAAGCTGGCCAGCGACGGGCTGGTGAGCCCGCTCGAGGTCGAGGTGCAGGAGGCGCAGCTCTCCGCCGCCGAGGCGGCGATCGCGCAGGGGTTGGCCCGGGTCGACCTCGCCAAGGCCGTCGCCGAGGAGCGGCGGGCGGCGCTGGCGCGCGCGGTGGTCCGGGCGCCGGTGGCGGGCCGGGTCGGGCGGCGGCAGGTCGAGGTGGGCACGCTGGTGACGCCGAGCACGCTCCTGTTCGAGCTCGGCGACCTCCGTCGCGTGATCGTGGACGTGCCGCTCACCGCCGAGATGCTCGGCTACCTCGAGGTCGGCCAGCCGGCGCTGATCTCGGCCCGCGCGCTGGGCTCCGAGTCGCTGCGGGCGAGCGTGGCGCGGATCTCGCCCTTCCTCGGCGCCGGCAGCCTGAGCACGACCGCGGAGCTCGACGTCGACAACCCCGAGGGCCGGCTGTACCCGGGCATGTTCGTGACGGTCGACGTGCTCTACGGCGAGAGCCAGGAGGCAACGCTGGTCCCGACCAGCGCGCTGTACGAGGACCCGTTCAGCGGCGCGCGCGGGGTGTACGTGGTGGAGTACGGCGGCCCGGCCGAGGGGCACGCCCTCTCGGAGCAGGGCTACCCGGTCGCGCTGCGCTCCATCGAGCTGATCGCCGAGGGGCGGGGGACCGTGGCCCTCGGCGGCGTGGCCCCGGGGGAGTGGGTCGTGACGATCGGGCAGCACCTGCTCGGACGGAGCGGCGCGGCGCGCGTGCGCCCCACGACGTGGGAGCGCGTGCTCGACCTGCAGGGGCGCCACCGCGAGGACCTGCTGCGCGAGTTCCTCGCCGAGCAGCAGCGCCTCGCGCGCGCGAACGGCGCGGCGCCGCCGGACTCGGAGGCGTTCGTGGGCGAGGTCGCGCCCGTCCCTTCGCGGACGCCGGCGGCCAGCGTGCCGGCCGGCTCCGTCGCCCCCCTCCGCCGGGACGACGGGTAGCGCGGCGTGCTCGCGCTGATCCGGCTCTCGATCGGCCGTCCGGTCGCGACGGCCATGCTCTACCTGATCCTGGTCGTGATCGGGGTGGTCGCGCTGCGCAGCCTCCCGGTCGACCTGCTGCCGAAGATCGAGTTCACCGAGCTGACGGTCCGCGTCCGCTACCCCAACGTCGGCCCCGAGGAGATCGAGCAGATCATCACCGAGCCGCTCGAGAACGCGGTCGCGGGCCTCCCCGACCTCGAGCGGGTCACGTCGCGCTCGCAGGAGGGGAGCGCCCGCGTGCGCCTCGAGTTCGCCCGCGGGACGAACATCGACGAGGCCGCCAACGACCTCAGGGCCGCCCTCGAGCCGCTGCGCGACCAGCTCCCGCTCGAGGCCGAGCCCCCCGAGATCTTCAAGCTCGACCTCGATCGGGTCAGCGTGGTCTCGCTCGCGGCCACCTCGACCCGCCCGCTGCCGGAGCTGACCCGGCTGCTCGAGGACGAGCTCGCCCAGCGGTTCGAGCAGATCCCCGGGGTCGGCTCGATCAACGTGCGCGGCGGGGTCTACCGCGAGATCCGGATCGAGCTGCACCGCGACCGGCTGTGGGCCGTCGGCCTGACGGCGCTCGACGTCCGCGACGCGCTCGCGCGCGAGAGCGTCACGCTCCCGGGCGGCAACGTGCGCGACGGGCTGTCGGACCTCTACGTGCGCACCCTCGGCGAGCTGCGCACGCCGGCCGAGATCGCGGACGTGGTGATCCGCACCGTGGACGGCCGCCCGATCCGCGTGCGGCACGTGGCCGAGGTGCGCGACTTCTTCAGCGACGTCCCCAACCTCGTCGAGATCAACGGTGTGCCCTCGGTCGGGCTGCGGATCCAGAAGCAGAGCGGCTCCAACACCGTCGAGGTCGCGGAGGCGGTGATCGCCGAGGCGGAGCGGATCAACGCCGAGCGGGACGACGTCCACCTGACGGTGATCTCGGACCAGAGCAGCTTCATTCGCCAGGCCATGGACAGCGTCCAGAGCTCCGCGCTGTGGGGCTCGCTGCTGGCGATCACGATCCTGTACCTGTTCCTGCGCAGCGGCTCGAGCACCGCGATCATCGCCGCGGCGATCCCGATCTCGGTGATCTCCACGTTCGGGCTCCTGTACTTCGCCGGGCTCACGCTCAATCAAATGACGTTCGGCGGGCTGGCGCTCGGCGTGGGCATGATCGTCGACAACGCGATCGTGGTGCTCGAGAGCATCGTGCGCAAGCGCGAGGAGGAGGGCGCCGCCGCGGCGGTGGCCGCCCGGGTCGGGGCGACCGAGGTGGCGGGCGCGATCGTGGCCTCCACGCTCACCACCTGCGTGGTGTTCCTGCCGGTGGTGTTCATGAGCTCCACCACGGCGGTGCTGTTCCAGTCGCTCGCGCTGGTGATCGTGTTCTCGCTCGCCTGCTCGCTGTTCTCCGCGCTGTCGCTGGTGCCCATGCTGGCGGCGCGTCTGGCGGGGCGCGCCGCGACGGACGCGGCGGCCGGCGCCGAGCCGCCGCCCCCGCCGAGCGGGCCGCTGGTGCGGCTCGAGCGCTGGTACGGCGGCGCCCTCCGCCGCGCCGTCGCGCACCCGCTCCTGGTGCTCGGTGTGACCGGGGCGCTCCTGGCCGGCGCGGTCTCGCTGTGGCCCCTGATCCCGGTCGAGCTCGCGCCGCAGACCGAGGCGGACGAGCTCGACGTCGATTTGGAGATGGCGCAGGGGACGAGCATCACCGTGGTCCGGGCCCTCCTCGACGAGCTCGAGACGCACGTGCGCCAGGCGCTGCCCCCCAATCAGGTGCGGTTCGTGTCGACCGAGGTCCGCAGCGGCGATGCCGAGGTCGAGCTGGCGCTGACGTCGGCGGACGTCCGGCCGATGGGGGGCGTCGAGCTGGCCGACGAGCTGCGCCGAGCGCTGGCCGGCAAGGTCCCCGGGGCGGAGATCCGGGTCGACGCCCAGCCCGGCCTGTGGATCCTGCGGCGGGTGTTCAGCTCGGGCGGCGGCGAGGCGGCCCTCGAGCTCGAGCTGCGCGGGCACGACCTCGCCCGCGCGGACGCGCTGGCGAACGAGCTGCGCACCCGCATGGAGACGGTGCCAGGCGTGACCGACGTGCGCGTCAGCCGGCGCGAGGGGCAGCCCGAGCAGCGCCTGACGTTCGACCGCGAGCGGATCGCCGCCCTCGGCCTGACGGTGGGCGAGGTGGCCCGGGTCGTCCAGGCGAACGTGGCGGGGGTCGAGGCCACGCGCCTGCGCAAGCACGGCGAGGAGATCCCCGTGATCGTGCGGCTGCGGCCGGAGGACCGCGTCTCGGGCGACGACCTCCGCAACGTGGCGCTGCGCACGCCCACGGGTGAGCTGGTCTCGCTCGCCACGCTGGTCCGGTCCGAGCGCGACCGCGGTCCGACCGAGATCCAGCGGGTGGACGGGAGGCGCGTGACCTACGTGTCCGCCGGCCTCGAGGCCGGCGTCCCGCTCGGGACGGCGGTCGAGCGGGTGCGCGCGGCGATCGCGGACGTGCGCCTGCCCGATGGCTACGACGTCTCGTTCGGCGGCGAGTACGAGGAGCAGCAGCGCACCCAGCGCGAGTTCGTGGTGGCGATCGGCCTGGCGGTGGCGCTGATCTACATGCTGATGGCGGCCCAGTTCGAGCGCCTGCTCGACCCGCTCCTGGTGATGGTCTCGGTCCCGGTCGCCCTGATCGGGGTGGTCCCGGCGCTGCTGCTCACGGGCAGCACGCTCAACATCCAGAGCGTGATGGGCCTGGTGATGCTGGTGGGGATCGTGGTCAACAACGCGATCGTGCTCGTCGACGCGATCAACCTGCTGCGCCGCGAGCAGGGCATGTCCCCGATCGACGCCGTGGCGGAGGCCGGCCGCCGCCGGCTGCGCCCGATCCTGATGACCACCGCGACCACCGTGCTCGGCCTGCTCCCGCTGGCGCTGGGGATCGGCCCGGGCGCCGAGATCCAGGCGCCCCTGGCGCACGTGGTGATCGGCGGGCTGTGCGCGTCGACGCTGGTGACCCTGGTCCTGGTGCCCACGGTGTACGTGGCGGCCTCGCGCCTGCGGGAGCGGGCCCTGGGCTGAACACGAGCGCGGGCACGGCAGAGGCACGGGCACGAGCACGGCTACGATTCCACACAATCTCGTGCCCGTGCTCGCGACCCGTGCGCGCGCCGGTTTTGCCCGAAGGAGCTACCCAAAGCACGCTCGCTAGCAGCGCTCCTCCGCCGCAGCGACGTCGGGAAAGGGGCCACGCGCACGGGAACGGGCGCGGGCACGGGCACGGGCACGATTCGCTTGGCGCAAGAATGTGTGGAGTCGGCAGACGAGCACGGGCACGGGTCGCTTGGCACGAGGGTCAATCGGCCGGCGCCCCGCGCTGTCAAGGTCGGGGCGTCCCCCATCTCGACGAACCGCACGCTGACACGAGCGCGCGCCGCGTCGGCGCGTACGATCGGGGGCCGTGGCGAACGTCCTGATCGTGATGTCCGACGCCCACGCCGTGGAGACGCTGCGGCGGCTCCTCGGCAAGGCGGGTCACCAGGTGGTGTGGGCGCAGAACGGCGCGGCCGCGCGGCGCGTGGCCACCCGCTCCAGCGTGGCGGCCGTGCTGCTCTCCTCGGCGCTCTCCGACGGCCCGGGCCTGGCGCTGATGGCCGAGCTGCGCACGCGGCTGCCGCGCGCGCCGGTGCTGGTGTTGACCGAGGACGACGGCATGGACTCGACCGTGGTCGCCATGCGCGAGGGCGCGTTCGACTGCATCGGCTCGCCGCTCGATCCGCGCCACCTGCTGCGGCGCCTGGAGGACGCGCTCCGGCGCACGCCGCTCCAGGCGCTGGCGGTGGCCGAGGTCCCCGAGGACGCGCGGGCCCCGGGCCTGGTCGGGCGCTCGCCGGCCATGCGCGAGGTGTTCAAGAAGCTGGGGCTGCTCGCCGCCTCGCGCGCGACCGTGCTGCTGCGCGGCGAGTCCGGCACGGGCAAGGAGGTGGCCGCCCGGGTCCTGCACGACTACGGCCGCACCGGCGGGGGCGCGCCGTTCGTGGCGGTCCACTGCGCGGCGCTGCCGCGCGCGCTGGTCGAGGCCGAGATCTTCGGCTACCGCAAGGGCGCGTTCACCGGCGCCGAGCGCGACAAGCCGGGCAAGCTCGAGCTGGCGGGGGCCGGGACGCTGTTCCTCGACGAGGTCGGCGAGATCCCGCTCGAGACGCAGGTCAAGCTGCTGCGCGTGCTGCAGGAGCGGCAGTTCGAGCGCCTGGGCGACAACCACGCCCGCCCGCTCGAGGCGCGCGTGATCGCCGCCACCCATCGCGACCTCGAGTCGCTGGTGCGCGGGGGCGAGTTCCGCGAGGACCTCTACTACCGGCTCAACGTGGCGAGCCTCACGATCCCGCCCCTGCGCGAGCGGCGCGACGACATCCCCCTGATCGCCGAGCGCCTCCTGGGCGAGGTGACCCGCGAGGTCGGTCGCAAGGTGCAGGGCCTGTCGGTCGACGCGCTCGACAAGCTGTGCATGGCCGAGTGGCCCGGCAACGTGCGCGAGCTGCGCAACGTGCTCACCCGCGCCGTGGTCCGCGCGCGCGGCCGGATCGTGGACGAGGACGACCTCGACCTCGGCGCCGGGCTCGACGCGCGGCCGCCCGCCGCGCCCAGCGCGCCCGAGCGCTTCTTGACCCTCGACGAGCTGGAGCGGGCGCACGTGCAGCGCGCGCTCGAGCTGGCCGGGGGACACCGCGGACAGGCCTGCGCGCTGCTCGGGGTGTCGCGCCCCACGCTGCTGCGGAAGATCCGCAAGTACGGGCTGGAGGTCCCTGCCGAGGCCGAGTGATGGAACGACTCGTTCCGGCGGCAGGACGCGATGGAACGACTCGTTCCAGCGATCGACACAACTCACGCGCCCGTCGTGCTCCGCTCCCGGCCCGCCGATTGCCGCCAGGGCTCGCTCGTCGGCCCCGCGGGGCCGTGGCGGGGGAATGGAATGCTTCGACGCAGACGTGGCTCGGCCTCGGCCGGCTTCAGCGCGCCCTTGGCGGGCGTCACCGTGGCCGCGACGCTGGCCCTCACGGGCGGGCTCGCGCCCGCGCAGGAGGTCCGGCGCGCCACCGTGGGCCAGCCGGCGCCGCCCTTCGAGCTGACCGCGCTCGACGGGAAGACGCACTCGCTGGCGCGCTACGCGGCCAAGGTGGTCGTGCTGGAGTGGTTCGCGCCCGACTGCCCCTACGTGGCCAAGCACTACGAGGAGCCCGCCGCGAGCGTGCGCCGCTTGATCGAGCGCTACCGCGACCGGGGCGTGGTGTGGCTGTCGATCGCCTCGGGCCCCCACGCCGATCGCGACCGCCTGAAGGAGGCCGTCTCGGAGTGGAAGCTCGACCACACGGTGCTGCTCGATCCCGACGGCCGCGTGGCCCGCGCCTACGGCGCCAAGACCACCCCGCACGTGTTCGTGATCAAGCGCGGCGTGGTCCGCTACGCGGGCGCCATGGACGACGACCGCACCCCCGACCTCGTCGGCGAGGAGCAGTTCGTCGAGCGCGCGATCCGCGCCCTGCTCGAGGGGCGCCTGCCGACCCTCGCCGAGACCAAGCCCTACGGCTGCGAGCTGAAGCTCGAGGACGAGGCCGAGGAGCCGTCCGAGGTCACCGAGTGCGAGGTCGCGGGCGAGGCGACCGACGAGGACGGCGCGGAGTGATCGCGCGCCGGCGCGCCTGAGCTCCGGAGAAGATTGGGCTGCACGCGACAGCCTCGCGTGCCCGTCCGTGCTCGTGCTCGTGCTCGTCTGACTACTCCACACATCCTCGCGCCAAGCGAAT
>CAZMSZ010000028.1:0-11668 GCA_964569055.1 uncultured Planctomycetota bacterium
GGACCTGGATCTTCGCGGTCGAGGTCCACGACAGCGCGGGCACCCCGCGCGGCGGCGGCGGGGTGTACCAGATCACCGTGCAGCAGTAGCGGTCACGCCTCCCGAGCCGGTCGGCCGCGCGCCGGCCGGCCGCGCGCGCGCCGGCCGGTTCGGAACAGCGGCGAAACCTAGTGAGCCGGAGAGTGCCCAGCCGCGAGGCAGAGGCGCCTCGCCTCCTCGAAGCACTCCTGCGCGCGGCCCGACTCTCCAGTTGCCAGGTAGTGATCACCCGCGTCGTACAACTGGACGCACGTCGGTCGCGTCCAGCGCCAGGTGATCGCGGCAGCGACCAGGAAGCTCGCGGCCAGGTAGGCGGCCGTCGCCCGCGTGGTCGCGACCTTGCTCGCCTTGCTCCCTGACGTCACGACCCCGGCGACGACGCTCCCCGCGAGCAACAGGACGTCGAGCACCAGGGCGAACACGAGCGCCCTCGCCCCTGGCGTCCACCACCAGTCGAAGACCGGCGCGCACAACAGGGTCAGGGCACAGGCCGCGACCGGAGTCAGCGCGGCCCCGAGCGCGAGGAGCAGGGACGAAGAGCGGGGCACCACCGTCGCGCTCTTCGGCCGTTCGTCCATCCTGCCTGAAGGTCCGAGGCGAGCCGCCGCTCGCGATCAGCGCGCCGGCCCGGACGCGCGGCGATCGCCGAACCCGCACCCCGGCTGCGGCCCGTCGGGGTTGATCCCGCGGTAGATCCGGCACACGTAGGGGCGGCGGTCGTAGATCGCGCAGCCGAAGCGGCCGGGCTCGGTCTCGATCAGGTGCTTGCAGGGCTTGGGGAGCTTGACGCCCCAGAACCTGCGCCCGTCGGGCATGTCGGCGGTGAACGTCTCGACCTCGTGGTACTCGACCCACTTCTTGGTGTCGCGCTCCTTGAACAGCGCGAGGTCGCCCTGCCACAGGTAGACCGAGCGGCAGGAGTTGCCGCAGCGGAGGCAGCGGTTCTCCTGCTCGGGCGTGAGCGCGAGGTCGGCCGCGAACTCGGAGGGCGCGAGGTCCACCCGCTCGGGCGGGTCGGGCGCCTCGAACGCGTCGGGGAGGTCCTCCTCCTCGAGGTCGTCGTCGGGCCCGGCGGCGCTCAGAACTCGCGGACCTGCCCGGCGCCAGGGAGCGAGAGCGCCTCGCCCCGCAGCCAGTTCAGGCCGCGCAGCAGGAGCGCCCCGTCGTGGGTGAGCTGCGGCTCGGCGGGGTAGCGCTCGAGGACCACCGGGCTGTCCGCCGCCGCGAACGCGTCGCGCGCCGCCATGGCGCTCGCCTCCTGGGCCTCGCTGCGCGCGTGGACCACCAGGTAGGCGCGCAGGCCGGACAGCTCGACGTCGGACGTGCCCTGGTCGAGGGCGCCCCCAGCCGCGAGCACGCCCGCGAACAGCTCGGGGTGGTGCGCCGCCACGCCGACCGCGAAGGCGCCCCCGCCGTCGTGGTCACCCGCGAGGTAGACCTGCCCCGGGTCGACGTCGGCCAGGTGGGTGCGCGTGGCGTGCAGCACCAGGAACTCGGCGCGCGAGTCCCAGTAGTAGTAGCCGCGCTCGCCCGGATACTCGACCCCGCGCACGACCACGATCCGCCAGCCGGGCAGCGCCTGGCGCAGGGCGTCGAACGCGTCGGCGGCCCGGGCCCGCTGGCCGTGCATGTAGACCAGCGCGGGCCCGGCCGCGTCCTCGGGGACGTGGACCAGCGGCTCGGGCGAGGTCCGCAGGATCTGGGCCTCGAACTCCGAGATCGCCTTGCGGAGCTCGGGGGTGCGGCGGATCGCGTCGAGGTCGGGGTCGCGCTGCATGTGGGCCACGTCGAGGAAGCCGCGCTCGAACGAGGCGCGCAGCTGCGCGACCGCCCTGGGCGCGTCACCGCGCAGCGCGTGGACGCAGGCCAGGTTGTAGTAGGAGACCGCGCGCTCGGGGAACAGGGCGACGCAGCGCTCGAACGCCTGCTGCGCCGCGTCGAGCTCGCGCGCGGTGATCGCCCGCAGGCCATCGGCGAACCGGCTGGCGTGCTCCTGCTCCTTCTCGAGCTCCGTCATGGGCCGCGCGCGCCGCTGCTGCGCGGACACGAGCGCCGGCGCCAGCGCCGCGAGGGCGCAGGCGAGCGCGAGGATCCGAGGGGAAGGACGACGAGCGGTCACGGGCTGCTCCTCTCGGGGGGGGCGCCCGCGTGGACGAGGGCCACACGAACGCCAGCCGGCCGGGGCGAGACCCGGCCGGCTGCGGACTAGCAGGCGAGCGCGCGGAGGCGCTCCGAACTAGATCTTGACCGGGACCTCGCCCTCGGCGGTGAGGTAGTAGGCCTCGGTGCAGGTGCGGTCGAACCGGCGCAGGTTGTCCTCGCGGCACGAGCCGCTGCAAAACCCGCGGACCGTGCAGTACACCCGGCCCCGGTTGCGCTCGATCTCCTGCTTCCGCAGCTTCTCGCGCTTCTTCCGCTTCTTCTTGCTCACTCGAATCTCCTGGCAGGCACGCCTCCCGGCGCGCGTCGGGGCGCAATGTTATCCACGCCGCGCGGGAAGTCCACCTCCAAGGTCCGTCGGGGCGCCCCCAGGACGAGGCTCAGATCCGCCCCAAGGCCCGCTGGACGCCGCGCACCAGCGAGCCGAACGTCCCCTTCTCGGTCGGGAGCGGGCCGCGGCTCCTGAGCCAGGCGACCGCGTCGCGGAGGGTCGCCTCGGGGGGGCGCGGGCGGAACCCGAGCTCCTGCTTGGCCTTGCGCGCGTCGACATACCAGTAGTGGCCGGCCATGGCGTAGGCCACCGACTCGTCGCCCTCGAAGCCGCCCACGTCCTCGAGCGCCTCGATCGCCCGGGCGGCCGCGTCGTTGACCGCGCGCGCCGCGCGCAGCGCCGGCGCGGGCACCCCGCTCACCTTGGAGAGCAGCACGAAGAACGCCTCGATCGTCATGTTCGGGCCGCCGAGCAGGTAGCGCTCGCCCGGGCGGCCGCGCTCGGCCGCCGCGGCGGTCGCGAGCGCCGCGTCGCGCACGTCGACGAACGACAGGCCGCCCGGCGGGACGGCCGGGACCTCGCGGCGCAAGAAGCGCAGGATCGGCTGCGACGAGGAGAGGTGCTCGTCCTCGGGCCCCAGCAGCAGGCTCGGGCTCACGACCACCACCGGCAGCTCAGCCTCGAGGGCCACCTTCTCGGCGTAGATCTTGGAGAGGTAGTAGGGCCAGCGGCGCACCGTCTCGAGCGCGTAGGGCGCGTCCTCGCGCGCCACCTGGTCGGGGTCGCGCGACACGGCGATCGTGCCCGAGGTCGAGAGGTGCACCACGCGCTCGACGCCGGCGGCCTGCGCCGCGCGCAGCGCGTTGCGCGTCCCCTCCACGTGCAGCTCGAACAGCCCGGTCGGCTCGCCCTTGTGGCTGACCCGTCCGGCGAGGTGGAACGCCACCTGCACGCCCGAGAGCGCCGGTTCGAGCGTGGCGGGCGCGAGCACGTCGCCGGGCACGACCTCGGCGCCCTCGCGCTCGAGCGAGAGCGCCTCGCTGCGCGCCAGCACGCGCACCGAGTGCCCGTCGGCGACGAGCTGGCGCACGAGGTGGCGGCCGAGGAACCCGGTCCCGCCGGTGACGAGGCACTGCATGGCTGACCCTCTCGCGCGACGCGCGGCGGGCCCTTCCTACCACGCGCTCGCCGCGGGCGCGACCGCGGCGGGCTGCAAGGCTTGTGACCGAAGAAGGGGGGTGGTACAAGCGCGCCTCTCCTCGACCCGCCCTGCCCGAGGTGCGCCGTGCGCCCCGACCGCCCCCACGATTCGCCAACGCACGGCCGCGGCCCGCACCACACCGGCGCCCCGCCGCAGTCCCGCACGGCCGCGTTCTACGACCTCGACGGCACGCTGCTCCACGGCTCGGTGGTCGACCACTACGTCTACTTCGCCAAGACCGACCCCCACCTGCCCGAGCGGGTGCGCCGCCTGGCCGCGACCGTCCTCAAGGCGCCCTACTACAAGTGGGTCGACGGCCTGGACCGCCGCCGGTTCAACGAGGAGTTCTACCGCTCCTACGCCGGCCTCTCGGAGGACCGCCTCGCGATCCTGGGCGAGGCGCTGTTCGAGAAGGTGCTCAAGAAGAAGATCTACACCGGCATGATGGAGCTGCTCGAGCAGGACCGCCGGGTCGGGCACCACCAGGTCCTGCTCACCGGCGCCCTCGACTTCGTGGCCCGCCCCGTGGCGCGCTACCTCGGGATCGGGCAGGTCGTGGCGAGCCGGCTGGAGTACGGCCCCAACGGCCTCGCCACCGGCGTGCTGCGCCCGCCGGTCCTCGCCGGCCCCGAGAAGGCGGTGTGGATCCGCGAGTTCGCGCAGGAGCACGGGTTCGACCTGCGCTGGAGCGTGGCCTACGCCGACGACGCGGCCGACCTGCCCATGCTCTCCATGGTGGGGCGCCCCGTGGCGGTCAACCCGGACGCGCGCCTGCTCGCCACGGCCCGCTCGCACGGCTGGCCCGTCCTGCACATCGAGGCGACCAAGAGCCGCACGCGCGAGCTGGCGCGCGAGGCGGTGGAGCTGACGCGCAACGGGATCCGCCGCGTGCGCGACGAGACCTGGACGCGCGCGCCGGCCGCCCTCGGGGCGCCGCTGGGCGCGCTCTCCAAGCTGCGGGGCCGCCTGCGCGAGGCCGCCTCGCTCGCCGGCCTGCCCGAGAAGGAGCCCTCGTGAGCGCGACCCTGAGCACCGGCCGCGAGCGGTGCGTCGTTACCCTGGACCGCGCCTCCGCCCCGCGGATCGTCCACTACGGCGAGGGCTTCTTGCGCGAGCGCTTCCCCGAGGGGACGCGGGTGATCTACCCGCCGCCGCCGCTCGACCCGCTGCCCAACGTCAAGCAGGCGGTCCGCCACGCGCTCGCGCACCCCGAGGGGTGCGAGCCCCTGTTCGCGCTGCTCAAGCCGGGCATGAAGGTGGTGATCGGGATCGACGACATCAGCCTCCCGCTGCCGCCCATGCGCACGCCCGACGTGCGGCAGGAGGTGCTCGAGGTCGTGGTCGACCAGCTCGCCGACTACGGGGTCGACGACATCACCATGATCGTGGCGCTCAGCCTGCACCGGCGCATGACCCCCGCCGAGATCCGCCGCATGGTCGGCCCCAGGATCTGGCGCGACTTCTGGCCCGAGCGGCTGTTCAACCACGACGCCGAGGACCCCGACGGGATGGTCAAGGTCGGCGAGACCCGCCACGGCGACCAGGTGGTGCTCAACCGCCTCGCGGTCGAGGCGGACCTCGTGATCTACGTCAACCTCAACCTCGTCCCCATGGACGGCGGGCACAAGAGCGTGGGCGTGGGCTTCTGCGGCTACGACACGCTCCGCTCGCACCACACGCCCGAGGCGATCTCGAAGTCGTGGTCGTTCATGGACCCCGACAAGAGCGAGCTCGCCCACCGGGTCAACCGGATCGGCAAGGTCGTCGCCGAGCACCTGAACATCTTCACGATCGAGACCACGCTCAACAACAAGATGTACGGGAAGCAGCTCGCGTTCCTCGCCAAGAACGAGGACGAGTGGACCGGCACCGACGAGCTGGCGTTCAAGAGCCTGAAGTGGACGCTCGACAGGATGCCCAACGCGGCCAAGCGCGCGTTCCTGCACCGCGTGCCCGCCGAGTACGGGGTGACCGGCGTGGTCGCGGGGCGGACCGAGGCGGTCCACAAGAAGACGCTCGAGGCCTGCTACCGCCAGTACTCGGTGCCGGTGCAGGGGCAGTGCGACGTGCTCGTCACCGGGATCCCCTACCTCTGCCCCTACAACGTCAACTCGATCATGAACCCGCTGCTGGTGCACTGCACCGCGCTGGGCTACTTCTTCAACATGTATCGGGGCAAGCCGCTCCTGCGGAAGGGCGGCGTGATGATCATCGCCCACCCGCTCTACGACGAGTTCCACCCCGACCACCACCCGAGCTACATCGAGTTCTTCCACCGCCTGCTGCCCGAGACGCGCGACTCGAAGGTGCTCGAGGCGAAGTACGAGCAGGCGTTCGCCAAGGACCCGGCCTACATCCAGATGTACCGCCACGGGAACGCGTACCACGGGGTGCACCCGTTCTACATGTGGTACTGGGGCGAGGCGGGCCGGCTCCACACGGGCAAGGTGATCTGCGTGGGGGCGACCAACCAGCGCGTGGCCGAGATCCTCGGCTGGGACACGGCGGCCACGATCGACGAGGCGATCGGCGAGGCGCGCGCGTTCCTGGCCGACCCCGACCCGGCGATCACGCTGCTCCACCACCCGCCGATCCTGATTCCGGACGTGTCGTGAGCGACGAGGGCAGCTACGCCGCGGCCGGCGTCGACATGCACGGCGAGGAGGCCGCGCTGGCGGGGCTCCTCGGCTGGGTGCGCAAGACGTTCGCCCAGCGGCCGCAGGGGACGCCCGGCCACGTGGCGGTCGACGTGGGCTACTTCGCCTCGGTGCTCGAGCTGACCCCCGAGCTCGGCCTGGCGGTGGCCGCCGACGGGGTGGGGACCAAGCTGCTGGTGGCGCAGCTCACCGGCCGCTACGAGGGGGTCGGGATCGACCTCGTCGCCATGAACGTCAACGACCTGGTGTGCGTCGGCGCCGAGCCGATCGCGCTCTTGGACTACGTGGCGGTCGAGCGGCTCGACGGCCCCATGCTGACGGCGATCGGCAAGGGGCTGCACGACGGGGCGGCGCAGGCCGGGGTGGTGATCGCGGGCGGCGAGCTGGCGCAGATCGGCGCCATGCTGCGCGGCGCCACGCCGGGCAAGGCGTTCGACCTCGCCGCGGTCGCGCTCGGGGTCGTGCGCCCCGATCGGGTCAACACCGGCGCGGCCGTGCGCCCGGGAGACGTGGCGGTGGGCTTCGCCTCGAGCGGGATCCACAGCAACGGGCTGTCGCTCGCGCGCCACGTGCTGCTCGAGCAGGCCAAGCTCCCGCTCGAGGCCCGGCTCCCCGGCGGCGCCGGCGAGACGGTGGCCGACGCGCTGCTCGAGCCGACCCGGATCTACGTGCGCCTCGCCCTCGACCTCCTGCGCGACCCGCAGGTGGAGGTGACCGCGCTGGCGCACATCACCGGCGACGGCTTCGGCAACATGGGCCGGATCAGCGCGCCCTGCGGCTACGTGCTCGACGCGCTCCCCGAGCCGCCCGCCGTGTTCCGCGCGATCCGCGACCTCGGGCAGGTCCCCGCGACCGAGCTCTACGCCGCCTACAACATGGGCGTCGGCTTCACCGCCACCGTCCGCCCCGGGAGCGAGGCGCGCGCCCTCGAGCTCGCGCAGCAGCACGGGATCGAGGCCTGGGTGATCGGCCGCGCCACCGACTCGGCCGAGCGCCGCGTCGACCTCCCGGCCGTGGGCCTCACCATCGGCCCCGAGGGCTTCGCCGCTAGAACTTGAGCCCGAGCGACAGCCCCAGCTCGGAGTCGCCGCTCTCGGGCGCGGCGCCGTTGCCGTTGGCGGCGGCCTCCGCGTCGCCGAACGCGCCGTAGATCGCGCCGCGCACGCGCAGCACCACGACGCTCGAGTCGCTCTGCTCGCCGTTCACGATCGCGAGGTCGAACTGCGCCGAGACGTCGCGGAACGGGTTGAGGTCGAGCAGGTCGGCCTGCCCCTCCCACCACTGGAGCACGTCCGCCCGCGCCGAGGCGGTCCCGACGCTGAGGGTGAAGTCGCCGAGCAGGCGCCGCTCGCCCAGGCCGAGGGCGAGCGTGCGCCCGCGGCCGGAGGTGTCGAGCGACTCGAGCCCGTCGTACAGCTCGCCCGAGTCGTCCACGCTGTAGGCGCCGACGCCCAGGAACAGGCGCTGCTGCACGCGCGCGACCGTGGCCGCCAGGCCGCCCTCCTCACCCGAGAAGGTGAGCGCGGGGAGCAGCGCGCTCGACTCGAGCCAGGCGTTGCCGGGCGCCAGGGAGAGGGTCGCCGGCATGACAGCGAGCGGCTCGAGCGCGCTCGGCGACTCGTCGGAGGCGGGCTCGTCTCCGCGGGCGCGGGTCGTCACGGGCGCCAGGCTGGCGAGGGACATCAAGCCGATCGGATCCAGCGACGCCGCCTGGCGGCTGAAGCGCCGCGCGATCGGCGTGGGGTCGAGCTGGAGCCGCGCGGGCTCGAGCGCCAGGGCCGGGGCGGTCACGAACGCGGTCAGCGCGGCGAGCGCGCAAACGACCGTGAGCTGAGCTCCCCTTCCCCGCATGAGGAGACACCATAGCGCGGTCCGCGGGCGCTGTGTAGTCGGGGACCACCGGTCGGCATATCCTGCGTGACCCCGAGGGAGGGACTCATGAGCAAGCACCTCGCCGCCGCCGCCCTGCTCGCGCTCGGCCTCGCGCTCGGCGCCGCCTGGCGCGCGCCGACCGCCCAGGCCCAGGGCCGCCGCGGCTGGGAGTACCGCGTGTTCCGGCTCGACCCGCAGGACTACACCGACAAGCAGGACTACCAGGCGATCCTGAAGCGCGACGGCGCGCGCGCGGTGGAGGCCTCGTTCTACGAGCACGTCCTGCAGCACCTCGGCCAGGACGGCTGGGAGCTCGTGACCCTGGAGCGGAAGGGCCAGAGCCTGGTGTACCTGTACCTGAAGCGCCCGCGGGCGTGAGGACGGAGCGCTGCTCGTAGGACTGACCGGCTCGCAGGCGAGCGCCTCGCCGCGAGCGAACCAAAAACACTCAGGGGGGGCGCTCTCGCAAGCGTCCCCCCCTGAGCAATCTCCCTCGCGCCGTGACGGCGTCGCTGAGCCCCAAGCCCGATCGGAGTGGCGAAGGCGTCTCGTCAGGTGCGCCCCGTCATGCGGGGCAAGAGGTCGTACGACCCCGGGTCAGACGTCTTCGGCCAGCAGGCTGTCTAGGCAGCTCTCACGCCGCACGACTACTCATCAGGTCAGCGATGCTCACCTCCCGTCTGAGCCACAGAAGAGGGCGGCTCGCGCCGGCCTCGTCTGCGTTCAGTGATGGCAGCGTCATCCGGCCGGTTCAAGGAGGTTTTTTCGGTTTTCGCAAGCCCTGTGCGGACAACGCGCGAGGGGCTCGCCGCGCGACGGTCGGTCTACTCCTCGGGCGACGGCAGGTCGGCGATCGCGTCCTCGAGCGCGCGCCCCGCGCGGAACACGACCACGTTGCGGGCCGGCACGTCCATGGTGTCGCCCGTCCGCGGGTCGCGGGCCTTGCGCGCGGCGCGGTGCTTGATCTCGAACACGCCGAAGTTGCGCAGCTCGAGCCGGCCCTCCTTCACGATCGCCTCGGCGATCGTCTCGAGCGCCAGCTGGATCACCTCGCCGGCCTGGCCCTGCGTCAGGGCGGTCTTCTCGGCGACCACCTTCACGATCTCGCGCTTGGTCGTCACGGGCCCCGACCCTACCGCGAAGGGAGGGGTGGCCCAAGCCTTCTCGGGCGGTTCCCTTTTCGTTCTGGAGTAACGGGTTAGGCTCGCCGCCCAACCCGGCGACGAGCCGACGCGTCCACGAGGAGAAGCCCATGGCCGCGGACCCGATCACCGACCTCGCTCGCCGATTCCAGCAGGGGGACGCCGAGGCGTTCGCCGAGCTGGTGGAGCGGCTGCAAGACCCGTTCTACCGCGTCGCCTACCGGGTGGTGGGCGACTCGGAGACCGCGCTCGACGCGGTGCAGGACGCGTTCGTGAAGGTCCACCGCAGCATCGCCTCGTGGGACGGCGAGTCGCGGTTCACGGCCTGGTGCTACCGGATCGTGACCAACGTGGCGATCGACGGCCTCCGCCGCCGCGGGCGCGAGCAGCGCGCCTGCGAGGGCAAGGCCGTCGAGCAGCCGACCTTCCATGAGGACGACGCGGACGCGGGCCTGGTGGCGCAAGAGCAGCGCGAGCTGGTGGCGCGGGTGAGCGCGGCGATCGCCGAGCTGCCCGCGGGCCAGCGCGCGATCGTGGCGCTGCGCCACTACGAGGGCCTGAGCCTGAAGGAGATCGCCGACGTGCGCGGCTGCGCGCTCGGCACGGTGAAGTCGACCCTGCACCAGGCGTTCCGCAGCCTGCGCCGCAGCCTGGGGGTCGAGCTCCTCCAGCGCGTCGGAGAGGACCACTAGCCGTGAGCCGCGAGATCGGGTCGTGCGCGTGGAGCGAGGAGCGGCTGACGCTGCTCCTCTACGAGGGCGAGCTCGAGGGCCCCGAGCGGGAGCGCCTGCTCGAGCACCTCGAGGACTGCCTCGGCTGCCGCGAGGTCCAGGCCGCGCTCGCGGCGACCGCCGCCTCGCTCGACGCCGTCCCGCTGGTCCGGCCCAGCGCGGCGCAGCGGCGCGCGCTCAAGGAGCGGGTCCTGGCCGCGGTCGCGGCCCCGGCGGCCGCGGTGGCGAGCGACGCGTTCGCCGGCGAGGGCTGCCCCGAGGAGCCGCGCCTGCTGTTCGAGCCCGACGCGCCCGACCTCGCGGCGCACCTCACGAGCTGCGCCCCCTGCCAGGGCGCCCGGCGCGAGTTCGCCGGCGTGGCGCGCGCGATCGAGCTCGCCACGCCGGCCCCGCTCGCGCCCGCGCAGCGCGAGGCGCTGCGCGACCGCGTGCTGGCCGCGGTCGAGACCGCCTGCCCGTTCGAGGTCGAGCTCGTGGACGAGCCCCTCGCCCCCGAGGTCGCAGCGCACCTCGCCGGGTGCGCGAGCTGCCAGGCCGCGCAGGCCGAGCTGGCCGAGGTGCGTCGCGCCCTCGACCAGGTGCCGGCGGCGGCGCTCACCCCCGCCCAGCGGGCCGCCCTCGAGGAGGGGCTCCTGCAGGAGCTCGGACCCGGCGCGCTGGGCCGGCGCCGCAAGGGCCGGCTGGTCCGGCTCGCCCCCTGGGTGCTGCGCTCGGCGGCGGCGGTCCTGGTCGCGAGCGGCCTGGCCCTCGCCTACGCGACCACCCGCCCGGCCGTCGACCCGCGCGAGCGCCTCGCCTCGCTCGAGCACGAGGCCGACGTGTTCGCCCGCTCGGGTCGGCGGGAGTACGTGCCGCTGGCGCTGTCGCGGTTCCGCAAGCTGGAGCTGCGCGCCCAGGCGCTCGGCGCCGCGCAGGAGGCCGAGCACGCCCGCCACGAGGCGGAGGCGCTCACGCGGCTCGAGCGCGCCCTCGAGCGCGAGGCCCACAAGGGCCAGGTCGCGCCCGCCGTCGGTGACCCCGGCGCCGTGCACCCCGCGCAGGTGTTCTTGGCCCAGCACCGCGACGTGCTGCTCGAGTTCCCCGACACCGCGGCCGCCCTGTTCGCGATCAAGCGCTCCTTCCGCCACGTGGGGATCGTCGCGTACGGCGAGCTCGTGTTCCCCAACCAGCGCGTGGGCCGCTTCGTCAAGGAGCAGCTGCTGCGCCGCAGGAACCTCCTCCGGCACGACTACGAGAACCTCGCGAAGCTCGTCCGACCCGAGGTGTTGGTCGACCGCGAGCTGCGCCAGGCCGTCCTGCTCCAGCAGGGCCTCCACGCCGAGGAGCTGTGGGAGCTCACGCGAGAGGAGGGCCTGCTGAACGAGGCGCGAGCGCACTTCGCCCAGGCGATCGAGCTCGGCGAAGGCTCACGAGCCGCCGAGCTGGCCCGAGCCGGCCTGGCCCGCCTCCCCGCGGAGCGCGGGTAGCCACCGCAGCCCCCCCAAGCGAGCGACAGCCGAGGGAGAGCGCCCCTCAGCGACAGCTCTCCCTTGGCGATCCGTTCTTCCGCCGAGGCGGACTCGTAGGAGCGACAGCTCTTCCTTGGCGCTCTTGGC